>DAMDJY010000171.1:0-6740 GCA_032100225.1 Mobilicoccus sp. | reverse complement strand
TTCGGCGCCGCTCTGCCCCAGGTGCTCGCCTCCAGCAGCCGCGACGTTCTCGGCTCCGGCCCCGATGTTGCCGCGCTGCGTGCCCGGGCGACCCAGGTCGGCGCGGAACTCCGCGCGACCCTGTCCAGTTGAACCGGAGGACCAGATGACGCCCGAACAGCCCAGGCCCACCGCAGACGTCCCCGCAGAACTCACCGAGATCCGTCGCAGCATCGACAACATCGATGCCGCCCTGATCCACATCCTCGCGGAGCGGTTCAGCCACACCCAGCGCGTCGGGCGGCTCAAGGCCAGGTTCGGGTTGCCCGCCTCCGACCCCGATCGCGAGGCGGTGCAGATCGAACGACTGCGCCGGTTGGCGCTCGAGGCCGACCTCGACCCGGACTTCGCCGAGAAGTTCCTCGGGTTCCTCGTCGAGGAGGTCATCCGGCACCACAAGGCCATCGCCCGCGAGGAGGGTACTGCGCTAGCGGAGCCCGAGGATCCGTCCACCGGGCCCTGACCGGCGAACGCGCCGCCGATCCGCGAAGTCTGCCCAGGTGATGGGTCGTTCGTTGCACAAGGCGCGCAGATTTGGCTAGGTTCGACCTTGACTGGTCTCCGACCCGATCTTGAACACGATTTGACCGGGACAAAAGCCCAGCCCACCCATTGCTTTCACTTCGCGCCGAGGAGACAACGTGGCACTTCCCCAGCTGACACCCGAGCAGCGCGCCGAGGCTCTCGAGAAGGCGGCTGTGGCTCGTCGCGAGCGGGCCTCCATCAAGAACTCTCTCAAGACCGGTGAGACGACCCTCAAGAAGGTCATCGCCGACGGCAAGAAGGACGACATCATCGGCAAGATGAAGGTCTCCTCCCTGCTGGAGTCCATGCCCGGCGTCGGCCGTGTGCGGGCCCGCCAGATCATGGAAGAGGTCGGTATCTCCGAGACCCGGCGTGTGCGAGGCCTCGGGGCCAACCAGATCACCGCCCTGCTGGAGCGATTCGGCACCGAGTGAACGACCAGCACGCAGCTTCGTCAGGCTCACCGCTCCCACCGCGTCGACTCGTCGTCCTCGCGGGGCCGACCGCCGTCGGCAAGGGAGCGGTGAGTTCGTACGTCCGGGAACACCACCCCGACGTGTGGTTGTCGATCTCGGCCACCACACGCCCGCCGCGACCCGGTGAGGTCGACGGCAAGCACTACCACTTCCTCGACCCGGACACGTTCTCCGAGATGGTCTCTCGCGGAGAGTTCCTCGAGTACGCCGTCGTCCACGGCCGCAACTGGTACGGCACGCCCAAGGCTCCTGTCGCCCAGAAGTTGGCCGCCGGAGCACCTGTACTCCTCGAGATCGACCTGGCCGGAGCCCGGCAGGTGCGGCACACGATGCCCGAGGCACTCTTCGTGTTTCTTGCCCCACCGAGCTGGGACGAACTGGTGCGCAGACTCGAGGGCCGGGGCACCGAGGACGAGGAAGAACGGGCCCGCCGGCTCGCCACCGCCAAGGTCGAACTCGCCGCTGCCGACGAGTTCGACGTGGTCGTCGTCAATGACGAGGTTCGGCGTGCGGCCGACGAACTCGTATCATTGATGAATGCCGCGCCCGCGGTCGACTCCGTGCCAGGCTCCACGCCTGACCGCGGCGGGGTCGAGACGGAGCCGGAGACGCCCCTCGCGGGCGCCGATCACGATTCCGACAGCGCGCTCTGAGCGTCCCTGACCACCGAGAACGAAACGAGACTGCCTGTGTCCGGCACCATCCCGAATCCCATTGGCATCACCAACCCCCCGATCGACGACCTGCTCGCCATCGCGGACTCCAAGTACGCCCTGGTCATCTACGCAGCTAAGCGCGCGCGTCAGATCAACGCCTACTACAGCCAGCTCTCCGAGGGCCTGCTCGAGTACGTCGGCCCGCTGGTCGAGACCGAGATCCACGAGAAGCCGCTCTCGGTCTCTCTGCGTGAGATCAACGACGGCCTGCTGACCTCCACGCCCACCGAGGGCTGATCGCCGTGACCACGGCACCCCCGACGCCGGCCGGGCCTTCGGGTGACCGGCCGGATGTCTCGTCCGTCCGGGGGAGTCGTGTTGTACTCGGCGTGGGTGGCGGCATCGCCGCCTATAAAGCCGCGCTGTTGCTGCGGTTGTTCACCGAGTCCGGTGCCGACGTGACGGTGGTACCCACCGAGGCCGCGCTGAAGTTCGTGGGGGCTCCCACCTGGGAGGCGCTGTCGGGCAAGCCCGTCTCCGCGCAGGTGTGGGACCGGGTCTCCGAGGTTCCGCACGTCCGCCTGGGGCAGGAGGCCGACCTCGTCGTCGTCGCTCCCGCCACCGCCGACCTGCTCGCGCGCGCGGCGCACGGCCTGGCCGACGACCTGTTGACCAATGTGCTCCTCACCGCCCGGTGCCCGGTGCTGCTGGCCCCCGCCATGCACACCGAGATGTGGAGCCACCCCGCCACCCGCGCCAACGTGGCCACGCTTCGCGAACGCGGCACCCATGTGCTCGACCCCGCCTCCGGGCGACTGACCGGCACCGACACCGGCCCCGGACGCCTGCCCGAGCCCGCCGAGATCTTCGACGCTCTCAGCGCGTTGCTGGGTGGCCCCAAGCCGTCGGACGCCGCTGTGGCCGATGCTTCGGACGCCGACCAGAGCGACCCCGCACGCACCTCGGCCCTGCATGGCCGACGCGTCGTCGTCAGCGCCGGTGGAACGAGGGAGCCGCTGGATCCGGTGCGCTACCTCGGCAACCGCAGCTCCGGTAAGCAGGGGTACGCCCTCGCTGTCGAGGCCGTAGCCCGTGGCGCCGAGGTCACGCTCGTCTCCAGCGCGTCGCTCCCGACTCCCGACGGGGTCCGGTTGGTCTCCGTCGAGACGGCGCGAGAGCTCGAAGCGGCGATGACGGCCGAAGCCGAGAACGCCGACGTCGTCGTCATGGCCGCGGCTGTCGCTGACTTTCGGCCCCGCGCCTACGTCGATTCCAAGATCAAGAAGACCCAGGCTGCGCTGGGCGAGCCCGAACCGGACGACGCGCCGGTCATCGAACTCGTGCGCAACCCCGACATTCTCGCCGGACTGGTGGCGCACCGAGCCCGCCTGCGCGAGGCCGGCGGGGCACCCGACTCAGGTCCGATGATCGTCGGCTTCGCCGCCGAGACCGGTGACGAGCAGGGCGATGTCCTGCACCACGCCCGCGCCAAACTCACCCGCAAGGGCTGCGATCTGCTCGTGGCCAACGAGGTCGGCGTCGGCGTCACCTTCGGCCAGGACGACACAACCGTGCACATCCTCGGCCCTGGCGGCGTCCTCGTCGCCGAGGCCGGACCGACCACCAAAGCCGCTGCGGCGGCGACGGTCTGGGACGCCGTGGAAGACGCCTTTCACGCCTGCTCCTGACCGTTTGTAGACTTGCCCAACGACTGCCTGTCCATCCTGCGGCCGGCGTCGTCACCACCAGTGAGGAGTTCCTGTGTCTCGTCTGTTCACGTCCGAGTCCGTCACCGAGGGTCACCCCGACAAGATCTGCGATCAGATCAGTGACTCGATTCTCGACGCGATGCTCGCCCAGGACCCGCACGCTCGCGTCGCGGTCGAGACGATGGTGACGACCGGTCTCGTCCACGTCGCCGGAGAGGTCGCGACCACCGGCTACGTCGACATCCCCAGCCTCGTCCGTCGCACCATCATCGGCATCGGGTACGACAGCTCGATCAAGGGCTTCGACGGCAAGAGCTGCGGCGTCGAGATCTCCATCGGCGAGCAGAGTCGCGACATCGCGCAGGGCGTCGACACGGCGTACGAAAACCGCACCGGTGGTGTCGACCCGCTCGACAAGCAGGGCGCCGGCGACCAGGGCCTCATGTTCGGTTACGCCAGCAACGACACGCCCGAGCTGATGCCGCTGCCGATCCACCTCGCGCACCGTCTGGCCGAGCGCCTGACGCAGGTCCGCAAGTCGGGTCAGATGCCGTACCTGCGCCCCGATGGCAAGACCCAGGTCACCATCTCCTACGACGGCGACAAGGCCGTCGGTCTCGACACCGTCGTGCTCTCCAGCCAGCACTCCGAGGACATCAGCCTCGAGAAGACGCTGCAGCCCGAGGTCGAGAAGTACATCGTCAAGCCCGTTCTCGCCGAGCTGGCCGAGTCCGGTGTTCAGCTGTCGATGGACGACTACCGCCTGCTGGTCAACCCGACGGGCAAGTTCGTCGTCGGTGGCCCCATGGGTGACGCGGGTCTGACCGGCCGCAAGATCATCGTCGACACCTACGGCGGCATGGCCCGTCACGGTGGCGGCGCTTTCTCCGGCAAGGACCCGTCGAAGGTCGACCGTTCCGCCGCCTACGCCACGCGCTGGGTCGCCAAGAACGTCGTCGCCGCCGGTCTCGCCTCCCGTTGTGAGGTTCAGACGGCGTACGCCATCGGCAAGGCTCAGCCTGTCGGCCTGTACGTCGAGTGCTTCGGCACCGAGGCGCACCCGCTGGACGAGATTCAGAAGGCCATCACCACGGTCTTCGACCTCCGCCCGGCTGCCATCATCGACCAGCTCGACCTGCTGCGTCCGATCTACCAGCCGACTGCCTCCTACGGCCACTTCGGCCGCACCACGGCCGACGGCGTCGACCGTCCCTTCACGTGGGAGCAGACGAACCGCGTGGAGGAGCTCCAGCGCGCTGTGAACGGCTGACGCGTCACATCCGCTGAACTGCGTCTCATCGAGGGCTGAGCCCTCTCCGCCTGAACGACCAGGGCCGGTGCCACACCTTCGGGTGCGGCACCGGCCCTGGTCTGTCCTGGCTCTCGTGCGGGATGCGGGTGGAGGTCAGGCGGTGGTGCCCGGCTCCAGGCGTGCGCCGCCGTCGATGACGGTGCGGGTGTCGAGGACCGTGTCGCGGCCGACGAGGGAGATGTCCTCCTCGACGGGAAGGCGCTTGCCTGTCTCGACGCCGATGCGGGCGCCCTTGCCGACTTCAACACGGTGGTCGACGATCGCCGTGCCGACGAACGCGCCCGAGCGGACGGTGACGTCCTCGGCGAGCACGCTGTCGACGACTTCGGCGCCCTCCTCGACGATGACGCCGGGGCCGAGCACGCTGCGGACCACGCGGCCCTTGATGTCGCAGCCGGGGGAGACGAGGGAGTCGACGAAGTCTGCGCTCGAGTGGATCCGCGCGGCGGGCCGGTTGGTGGTGGCGCCGAGCAGGGGCCAGTCGGGGTCGTCGAACACGTCGACCTCGCCGGTGATGAGCTCGCGGTGGGCGCGCAGGAACGACTCCGGGCGCCCGGCATCGCGCCAGTACCCGGTGTGGGGGTGCGAGACGACGGTGCCGTGCTCGATGAGGTAAGGCAGCAGCTTGTCGCCGAAGTCTCCGAGGCCGGTGTCGCCTGCCTCGGACTCGTCGTCGTCGTTGTGCAGCTCTTCGAGTACCCGCGCGAGGACGTCCGGCTTGTAGGCGAACACCTCGGTGGCCACGATCGAGCTCTTGGCCTTCGTCGGCTTGTACTCCATGCCGGTGATGCGTGCCCCTGGAACGGTCGGATCGCCGGCGATCTCCAGCACCGCGTGGTTGACGGCCTCGGTCTTGGAGAGGTCGTAGCTGAGCACGGTGACGTCGGCGTCCGACTCGAGGTGCGTGGCGATGAGCTCGGTGTAGTCGGCCGAGTAGACGTGATCGGCGGACAGGACGAGCAAGACCTTCGGGTTCATCTCCCGCACGACGTGGCGGTACCGGCGCAGCAGGTCGGCGTTGCCGGTGGAGAACCCGCTCCGCTCCAAGCCGCGGCCCTCCTCGGGGCCGACGACGAGCAGGCCACCGCGGGTGCGATCGAGATCCCACGGGCGCCCGCCACCGACAGCCTGTTCGAGCATCGTGGCGTGGTACTGCACGCACATGAGGACGTCGTCGATCCGGCTGTGGCGCAGGTTCGACAGAGGAAAGTCGATGAGGCGGTGCGTTCCGCCGAAGGGAAGCACCGGCTTGGGACGCTCACGGGTGAGCACGTCCATCCGACTGCCCTTGCCGCCGGCGAGGATCATGGCGAGCACGTGGGGGGATCTCATCCCTTCTCCCTACCCCCGTGACGTGGCCCACAATCGCCTCGGTGCCCGCTGTCCGCATCGTGGGGTCTGGACGGTTCGGACTGCGGACGACGGGCCTGTCAATGGTTGTCGGTGCGACGGGGTACAAACAGAGGTATGGCAGGGGAGGACGTGCAGCAGGCACTCATCGCAGCGGACGAGCCGACGCTCGTCGCTGTGCCTGTCCCTGTGCCGGTCCCCGGTTCTTCCGCCAAGGGCGGCGCCGGTGCTACACCGGGGAGCGCCGCCCGGGAGCCCGAACCGACGCCCGAGCTTCCTGTCGCCGAGGTTGCGGTGCAGATCCCGCTCCCGCACCTCGACCGCGGGTTCGAGTACCGGGTGCCGTTGGAGTTCGACGAGACGGCTGTGCCGGGCGCCAGGGTCAAGGTGCGCTTCGCCGGGCAGGACGTCGACGGCTTCGTCTTCGACCGCCGGGCCCACGCCGAGCACGCGGGCAAGCTCGCGCCGCTGCGGCGAGTGGTCAGCCCCGAACCCGTGCTCACCCCCGAGATTCGTGCCGTGGTGCGAGCTGTGGCCGACACCCACGCCGGCACGCTGGCCGACGTCCTACGGCTGGCTGTGCCACCGCGCCACGCCCAGGCTGAGAAGGCCCTGACCGCCCGTCCGCCCGGCCCGCCATCGGAGCCGATGCCGCCCGTGTCGGGCGCTCCCT
>DAMDJY010000170.1:0-6783 GCA_032100225.1 Mobilicoccus sp. | reverse complement strand
CCTGCCGCCCTGGCCCCCGCCGGCGACGACCGCAGCCTCCAGGGCGCGCAGGTGTGGGGTGTCGAGGCCGTCGATGGCCCAGCGCAGACTCATCGGTGAGAGGGCTCGCACGCCCAGGCTGGTCAGGTCTGCGGGAGCCGGGCGGCCCAGGTCGGGGCGGGCGCTGATCAACGCAGCGAGGGCCTCATCGTCGCGACGGGACAGATCCTCCGTGAGCGACCGAGCCGGGGGCAGCACGTCGGCTGTGGGCGAGCTGTCGGGCACCCGGTCACGGTACGCCGATGCCGTTTATCGCGCAGGAGTCGCCGTTCGTGAACTGGGTGGGTCGAATCGTTGTCTGCGGCACCTCGGCCCGCGAGGATGAGAGACGACCATCACATCGCCGTGCTCGGAGGTCCTTTCTATGTCCGCTGCCCCGTCCTACGCCCAGGGTGAAACCGACACCCCTCTCCTCGAGGAGACGATCGGCGCCAACCTGGAGCGAACGGTGTCGAAGTTCGGCGAGCGCGATGCTCTCGTCGACGTGCCCAGCGGGCGTCGGTGGACCTACGCCGAGTTCGACGCCGACGTGAATCGCCTGGCCAAGGGGCTCCTCGGAATCGGTCTGGAGGTCGGCGACCGCGTGGGCATCTGGTCGCCCAACTGCCCCGAGTGGACGCTGCTGCAGTACGCGACGGCCAAGGTCGGCGTGGTGCTGGTCAACGTCAACCCGGCCTACCGCACCCACGAGCTCGACTACGTGGTGGAGCAGTCGGGCATGCGCATGATCTTCAGCGCCGTCGAGTACAAGAACTCCACGTACAAGCAGATGGTCGAGCAGACGCTGCCCAAGCGCGACACCCTCGAGCGCGCCTTCTACATCGGTGACACGAGCTGGGACGAGCTGTACGCGGCAGGGGAGTCGGTCGAGGACGAGCGCGTGGCGCAGGTGCTTGCGTCGCTGACCCCGGATCAGCCCATCAATATTCAGTACACCTCTGGCACCACGGGATTCCCCAAGGGCGCCACGCTGTCGCACCGCAACATCCTCAACAACGGGTTCTTCGTCGGCGAGATGATCCACCTCACCGAGAACGACCGCCTGTGCATTCCGGTGCCCTTCTACCACTGCTTCGGCATGGTGATGGGCAACCTCGCGAGCACGACGCACGGCTCGTGCATGGTCATCCCGGCACCCACGTTCACGCCGCAGTCGGCGCTCGAAGCCGTCTCCAAGGAACACTGCACGGTGTTGCACGGCGTGCCCACGATGTTCATCGCCGAGCTCGACCTCATCGACGACGGCGACTACGACCTGTCCACCCTGCGCAGCGGCATCATGGCCGGCTCGCCGTGCCCGGTCGAGGTGATGAAGAAGGTTATCGACCGCATGAACATGGCCGAGGTCGCCATCAACTACGGCATGACCGAGACCTCGCCGGTGTCCACGTCGACGCGCAGCGACGACGATCTGCGGCGCCGCACCGAGACCGTCGGGCGCGTGATGCCGCACCTCGAGATCAAGGTCGTCGACCCCGGCACCGGTGAGACCGTCCCGCGCGGAATGCCGGGCGAGTTCTGCACCCGCGGCTACTCGGTGATGACGGGGTACTGGAATGCGCCGGAGAAGACGGCCGAAGCCATCGACGCCGATGGCTGGATGCACACCGGTGACCTCGCCACGATGGACGAGGACGGCTACTGCACGATCGTCGGCCGCATCAAGGACATGGTCATCCGCGGCGGCGAGAACATCTACCCGCGCGAGATCGAGGAGTTTCTCTACGGCCACCCCGGCATCGCCGACGTCTCCGTCGTGGGCGTTCCCGACGAGAAGTACGGCGAGGAGCTCATGGCGTGGATCGTCACCAAGGCCGGCCACGGTGAGATCACCGCCGAGGACATCAAGGAGTTCTCTGCCGGCAAGCTCGCGCACTACAAGGTGCCGCGTTACGTGCACTGCGTCGACTCGTTCCCGATGACGGTCACCGGCAAGATCCGCAAGATCGAGATGCGCACCGAGGCCGTCAAGCTCCTCGGCCTGGAGAGCTGAACAGGACCGTCGCGACGTCCGCCCGCGGGAGATGCTTCCCGCGGGCGGATTCTGCGTCGCTCGCACGCGCTAGCCTGGTCGTACCCGCCGGGATCCGGCGCGGGACGTCCACGAGCGAGAAGGTGAACGGTGCCGACAGGCAAGGTCAAGTTCTACGACGCCGACAAAGGGTTCGGTTTCGTCAACGGAGACGACGGGCAGGACCTGTTCCTTCCCGCCGCTGCCTTGCCATCGGGAGTCACCACGCTCAAGGGCGGGACCCGGATCGACTACAGCGTTGCCCAGGGCCGCAAGGGCGCCCAGGCGATGCACGTCACGGTCCTCGAACGAACGCCGTCGGTCGCCGAGGCGCAGCATGCGAAACACCGCATGCCCGCCGAGCAGATGGCCGTCATCGTCGAGGACCTCATCAAGCTGCTGGACTCAACGTCGAACGACTTTCATCGGGGCCGTTACCCCGACAAGCGTGAGGCGGCCAAGGTCGCGTCCGTCCTGAGGGCGGTCGCCGGACAACTCGACGGGGCCTGACATGGTCATCAAGAACGACACGACTCTCGCCGACGCGATCGACCTCGCCCGGGAGGCGGCCGAGAGCATCGCCGAGCCGGGCGCGGTCGGTGAGCACCTCGGCATGACGATGGAGGACGAGCGTCTCGCGACGCACTCCTTCGCCTGCGCCACGCCTGCCTACCGCGGGTGGCGGTGGGTCGTCGTGGTGGCGCGGGTCTCCCGCAGCCGCAAGGTGACGGTGTGCGAGACCAACCTGCTGCCCGGTGAGGCTGCGATCCTCGCGCCCGCATGGGTGCCGTACGAGCAGCGACTTGCGCCGGGCGACATCGGCGCCGGTGACGTGCTGCCCTACAACGAGGACGACCCCAACCTCGAGGCCGGCTACGAGGCCACGGGTGAGGAGGACGTCGACCGCATGGCGTTGTTCGAGCTCGGACTCGGGCGCCCGCGGGTTCTGTCCGCCGAGGGCCGCGACGCCGCAGCTCAGCGGTGGTACGACGGCGAGCACGGCCCCGACGCCGAGGTTGCGCAAAAGGCTCACGAGTTGTGCACTTCATGCGGGTACTACCTGCCGCTGGCCGGCGCGCTGCGCTCGATGTTCGGTGTCTGCGCCAACGCCTGGTCGCCCTCGGACGGCAACGTCGTCTCCCTCGACCACGGCTGCGGCGCCCACAGTGAGTCGGACGTGAATCGCCGCCCCCGCCAGGAGGCCTCGGCTCCCGTGCTCGATGAGCTCGCCGTCGACGTGATGGCCTGAGCCAGGCAATGGCGTGGCGAGCGGCCCGGTTCGTCGCTTGTGGTCGCCGATGCTGAGCGGCTTTCGCGGCGGTATCTGACGTCGCGTGTGACTGGGTCGGACGTCCCGATCCTCGGCGGCGCGTCATGACCATCGGCCTGCGCCACTTATTCTGTGCCGCATGTCGAGCACAACGGAGACGGCCACCCGCACAGCCGGAGGCGGCCTCGACCGCTTCTTCCGGATCACCGAACGCGGGTCCACTGTCGCCCGCGAGATCCGCGGCGGATTCGCCACCTTCTTCACGATGGCGTACATCGTCGTCCTCAACCCCCTGATCATCGGCACCGTGCCCGACGGCACCGGCCAGTTCCTCGGAGGCGGCACCCAGCCCAACCTCGCGATGGTCGCCGCCGGCACCGCGTTCATCGCGGGTGTCATGTCGATCCTCATGGGCGTCGTCGCCAACTACCCGCTCGCGCTCGCCGCGGGCCTGGGCCTCAACGCGTTCGTCGCGTTCGGCGTGGCGGCACTGCCCACCATGACCTGGGCCGACGCCATGGGCCTCGTCGTCATGGAGGGTCTCGTCATCCTCGTGCTCGTGCTCACCGGGTTCCGCCGCGCCGTGTTCCACGCGATTCCGGCGCAGCTCAAGACCGCGATCTCCGTGGGGCTGGGGCTGTTCATCACCCTCGTCGGCCTGTTCGACGCCGGCATCGTGCGCAAAGCACCCGCCACCCCGCTCGAGCTCGGCGTCGGCGGCTTTCTCGCAGGCTGGCCCACCGTCGTCTTCGTCATCGTGCTGCTCGCCATCGTCGTCATGATGGTGCGCGGAGTCGCCGGATCGATCCTCTACGGCATCATCGGCGGCACCATCCTCGCCATCGTGCTCGAAGCCGTCCTGCACGTCGGGCCGCAGTCCGTCGGCGGCAAGACGGTCAACCCGACCGGGTGGGGCCTCAACGTTCCCGCGCTGCCGACCCACATCTTCGAGCTGCCCGACCTCGGCCTCCTCGGCCAGTTCAACCTGCTCGGCTCGTTCACCAACCTTGGTGTCGTCGCCGCCTGCCTCATGATCTTCACCCTGATGCTGGCCGACTTCTTCGACACGATGGGCACCATGGTCGCCATCGGCGCCGAGGCCGGCCTCCTGGACGAGGAGGGCAACCCGCCGGGCAGCCAGCGCATCCTCGTCATCGACTCCCTCGCGGCCGTCGCCGGCGGTATGGGCAGCGTCTCGAGCAACACGGCCTACATCGAGTCCGCCTCCGGCGTCGGTGAGGGTGCCCGCACGGGCCTCGCCAGTGTCGTCACGGGTCTGATGTTCTTCGCGACGATGTTCTTCGCGCCGCTCGCGGCGATCGTGCCCTACGAGGCCGCGACCCCCGCGCTCGTCGTCGTCGGCTTCTTGATGATGCAGCAGGTCACCGGCATCGACTGGCACGACCTCGACATCGCCATCCCGGCGTTCCTCACCATCGTGCTCATGCCGTTCACGTACTCCATCACCGCCGGCATCGGCGCCGGGTTCGTGACGTACGTCGTCATCAAGATCGCCCGTGGCCACGCCCGCCAGCTGCACCCGCTCATGTGGCTCATCACGGTGCTGTTCGTGCTCTACTTCGCCATCGACCCGATCAAGGCCCTTCTCGGGGTCCAGTGACAAGGTGATGTCATGACTCCTCGTACCCGCCGCATCGTCGTCATCATCGCGCTCTTCGCGATGCTCTTCACCGTCGCGATCGGCCCCATGCTCTAGACCCAGCACCTCCACACGACACCAGGCGAGCTTCCGGCTCGCCTGGTGTCGTTTTCTGCGCTGGTCCGGGAGGAGGGCTCTGCGACGTAGCGCGATACGGACTACTAAGAGCGTGTCCACGATCCAAGACGTGCTGGTCGGAGCGCTGCAGCCTCGCCAGAACGTCTCTCTTGGTAGTCCTTATCGCGTTACGTCTCGTCTCCCCCGGAGATGCAGGCCGGATCGAGGTGTCAAGGGCGCTGGGTCAGAGCTGTCCGACGACGTGGTCGACGCAACGGGTGAGGGCTTCGACGTCGTCGGGGTCGATGACGGGGAACATCGCCACGCGGATCTGGTTGCGGCCGAGGCTGCGGTAGGGGTCGACGTCGACGATGCCGTTCTCCCGCAGAGCGGCGATGACCGCGGCCGCGTCGATCGACTCGTCGAGGTCGATGGTGCCGACGACGTGGGAGCGGGCCGAGGCGTCCGTGACGAACGGGGTCGCGAACTCCGAATGCTCGGCCCAGTCGTACAACCGGGCGGCGCTGTCCGCGGTCCGGGAGGTGGCCCAGCTCAGGCCGCCTTGGTCGTTGAGCCACTTGACCTGCTCGTTCATCATCACGAGGGTCGCGAGCGCGGGGGTGTTGTAGGTCTGGTCCTTGCGGGAGTTGTTGACGGCGGTGCCGAGGTCGAGGAAGGCGGGGATCCAGCGGCCGGAGGCAGAGATCTCTTCGACGCGGGCAAGGGCGGCAGGCGACATGATCGCGATCCACAGGCCGCCGTCGGAGGCGAAGCACTTCTGCGGGGCGAAGTAGTAGACATCCGTCTCGGCGAGGTCCACGGCCAGGCCGCCGGCGCCCGAGGTCGCATCGACGACCACCAGAGCGTGGTCGCCGGCGTCGGGGACTCGTCGAACCGGCGCCATCACGCCCGTCGAGGTCTCGTTGTGTGGCCAGGCGTAGACGTCGACGTCCTCGGCGTGCGGCTGCGCCAGGGAGCCGGGTTCGGCACGGATGACGGAGGACTCGGCGAGAAACGGTGCTGCGGTGGTGGCCTTGGCGAACTTGCTCGAGAACTCCCCGAACACGAGGTGCTGAGCCCGCTCGCGCACCAGCGAGAACGTCGCGACGTCCCAGAACGCCGTCGAGCCGCCGTTGCCCAGCACGACCTCGTACCCCTCCGGCAGGGAGAACAGGTCGGCGAGACCGGCCCGCAGCTCACCGACGAGTCCGCGCACGGGGGCCTGGCGGTGCGACGTGCCCATGAGGGTCGACCCGAGGCCGGCCAGCGCATCGAGCTGTGCGGGGCGGACCTTGCTCGGGCCGCTGCCGAACCTGCCGTCCTGGGGGAGGAGGTCGGCGGGGATGGCCAGGCTACTCATGGGGTGGGCCTTTCGGAGGAGCTCAGTGGTCGGTGGGGTGGGCGCCGCGGAGGGTGTCGTCCCAGCCGTTGACCGAGGTCAACGGGCGGGGGGCAGGTCCGTCGTACTCCGCCAGGGGGCGGATGACGGAGCGCAGCCCCTTCTGTTCGAGGATGTGCGCCGACCATCCTGCCGCGCGGGCGCAGGCGAACAGGGCGGTGAACGCCGAGCTGGGGACCTCGGCGAACGAGAGGATGACCGCGGCCCAGAACTCGAGGTTGGCGTGCACGGGTTCTTGGGGGTGCCGCTCGGCGAGGAGCTCGGTGGCCACGGCCTCGACGTTCGCGGCCACCTCGTAGAGGGGTGCGTTCAGGCGGCGGCAGACCTCCCGCAGGGTGTCGGCGCGG
>DAMDJY010000169.1:0-6948 GCA_032100225.1 Mobilicoccus sp. | reverse complement strand
ACGCATCGCCGCCGATGCCACCGCCCGCGCTGCTGCTACCGCATCGACCGGATCGGCCACCGACGTGGCGCCGAGGGATTTGCCCGCTCCCGACAGCGAAGCGGCCGCGACCGCCATCGCGTGGGCGCAGAAGCAGCTCGGCAAGCCGTACCTGTGGGGCGGCAACGGCCCGGCTGCCTTCGACTGTTCCGGCCTCATGGTGGGCGCCTGGGGTGCAGCCGGCTCCTCCCTGCCGCGCACCGCCCAGTGGCAGTACGGGGCGACCGCGCGGGTCGCCATCGCCGACCTCCAGCCGGGTGACCTCGTGTTCTTCGGCCGCTCGACATCCTCGATCTACCACGTGGGCATGTACGTCGGTGACGGCCAGATGATCGAGGCCCCGCGCACCGGGCTCAACCTGCGCTACAGCTCGATCTACCGTTCCTCGCTGTTGCCCTACGGCGGGCGAGTCTGAGCCGAGCGCTCATCGCTGGTCACCGATTGCCGATCGAACGGGGCTCTTGAGGCCATCCGCGCTCGTCATGTGAGGTCCATATTTCGGGAACTCGGTATCGACCCGCGAGACACAGTGGAATCATGGGGCCCATGACCAACGGAATCGACACCGCTGCAGCCCCTCTCGACATCGCCGTCATCGGTGGTGACGGCATCGGACCCGAGGTCACCGCCGAGGCCGTCAAGGTGTTGCGCGCCGTGCTCGGTGACGACGGTCTGACCACCACCGACTACGCCCTTGGGGCCCGCGTGTGGCACGAGACCGGCGAGGCCCTCCCCGAGGGAGCGATTGAGGACCTGCGCCGCCACCAGGCGATCCTGCTCGGCGCGATCGGCGATCCGAGCGTTCCCAGCGGTGTCCTCGAGCGTGGGCTGCTGCTGCGCCTCCGGTTCGAGCTGGATCACTACGTCAACCTGCGTCCCTCCCGCCTGTTCCCCGGTGTGCGCAGCCCCTTGGATGTGGAGCGCGTCGCTCCCGACGGCATCGACTTCGTGGTTGTGCGCGAAGGCACCGAGGGCCCGTACACGGGTAACGGTGGCGCGCTGCGCGTCGGTACTCCGGCCGAGATCGCCACCGAGGTCAGCGTCAACAGTCGGTTCGGGGTCGAGCGCCTCGTCCGTGACGCCTTCGCGCGGGCGCAGAACCGGGAGCGCAAGCACCTCACGCTCCTGCACAAGCACAACGTGCTCTCCTACGCCGGTCACCTGTGGCGACGCACGGTCGAGGAGGTCGGCGCCGAGTTCCCCGACGTCACCACCGACTACCTGCACATCGACGCGGCGACGATCTTCATGGTCACCGACCCGGGCCGGTTCGACGTCATCGCCACCGACAACCTGTTCGGCGACATCATCACCGACCTCGCCGCCGCCGTCACCGGGGGCATCGGCCTCGCAGCCAGCGCCAACATCAACCCCGACCCGGCTGTGCCGAGCATGTTCGAGCCGGTCCACGGTTCGGCGCCCGACATCGCCGGTCAGGGCAAGGCCGACCCCACGGCTGCGATCCTCTCGGCGGCGCTGCTGCTCGCCGACCAGGGCCGCGACGCCGAGGCTGCCCGTATCGAGGAGGCCGTTGCCGCCGACCTCACCTCCCGTGGTGCCGGCACTCGCTCCACGAGCCAGATCGGCGACGCGATCGCCCGCCGCCTGGCCTGAATCACCGCAGGGACCCTGCCAACACCTCAAGGCTTGGCGGCGGGGTCGGTTACCCTGCCGGAGACGGTCTGAACGTCTCGTCGTCTCGTCGTGGAGAGGATCCCCACCCATGCTCACGTTCACCACGCACACCCACTCCGACCGTCTGCCCGAGGCCCAACGCGCCGAGATTCTGGCCGACCCGGGCTTCGGCAAGACGATGACCGACCACATGGTCCGCATCCGGTGGACGCAGGACGGCGGGTGGGAGAACGGTGAACTGCTGCCCTACGGCCCGATCTCGCTCGACCCGGCGGCCGGGGTGCTGCACTACGGGCAGGAGATCTTCGAGGGCCTCAAGGCCTACCGTCACGAGGACGGCTCGGTGTGGTCGTTCCGGCCCGAGGCCAACGCCGAGCGGATGCAGCGCAGCGCCCACCGCCTCGCGCTGCCCGAGCTCGACACCGAGGACTTCGTGCAGGCCATCAAGGTGCTCGTCGGGGCCGACGTCGACTGGGTGCCCGAGTACGGCACCGGCGAGACGAGCCTCTACATCCGTCCGTTCATGATCGCGTCCGAGGCGTTCCTCGGGGTTCGCCCGTCGCGTGAGGCCACGTTCTACGTCATCGCCTCCCCGGCCGGCGCCTACTTCTCCGGCGGCATCAAGCCCGTCTCGCTGTGGCTCTCGACCGACTACGCCCGCGCGGGTGACGGCGGCACCGGCGCCGCCAAGTGCGGCGGCAACTACGCCTCCAGCCTCGCCGGTCAGGTCGAGGCCTCGGCGCACGGCTGCGACCAGGTCGTCTTCCTCGACTCCTCGACGCACACCTACATCGAAGAGCTCGGCGGCATGAACCTGTTCTTCGTGCACCGCGACGGCACGCTGGTCACACCACAGCTCACTGGCACCATCCTCGAGGGCATCACCCGCAGCTCCATCCTCGAACTGGCCGGCGAAATGGGCCTGACGCCCGTCGAACGCCGCATCACGATCGAGGAGTGGAAGGACGGCGTGGCCTCCGGAGACATCACCGAGATCTTCGCCTGCGGCACTGCCGCGGTCGTCACCCCCGTCGGCACCCTGCGCTGGGACGGCGGCGAGAGCACTGTGGCCACCGAGCCCGGCGAGATCACGATGAAGATCCGCGACACCCTGCTCGGCATCCAGTACGGCAACCTCGAGGACTCCCACGGCTGGCTCACCAAGCTCGTCTGAAACCTCGCTCCGCGGGCTGTACGACACGACGCTGTCCGCCCGAACATCTGGCCAACGCCCGGGCATTCGACGGACGGCGTCGTCGTGGGCGCCTAGTGTCAGTGCTCCACGTGTTGCTGCTCGACCGAGGGGGACGCCATGAACCAGGACATCGAACGCGACCGTGCCGAGGCGCTGGGCCGTTTGAACGACGCCTGGAATCGGGGCCGTCTGGACGCAGGTGAGCACGAGCGACGCACGACCGCCCTACGCAACGCCTCGACCGTCGACGAGGTGGCCGACGCCGAGCGTGGGTACTTCGGGCAATCGGCCGGCACTCCCGGAGGGCCGATTTCGCCGATGCCACCGATGTCTCCCATTGAGGAGCACACGCCGGCCGCGACCGGACAAGAAGTCGTCCGTCACCGACCGCGACGTGGGGGTCTGTCGCCGCAGACGACGACGGCTTTGCAGATTTCGGCGCCGACCATCGCCACGATCGCCTTCTTCGTGTGCGGGTTTGCCTTCGACGGCTGGGCGTGGGCGTGGCTCTTTTGGTTGCTCACACCCCTGGCCTTCACGCTGCTTCCGGGTTTCACCGCAGAAAGTTGGGACGACGAGGACGAAGACGAGGACTGACGCGTCCCGGTGGTCCGTCAGACTGCCAGGAGGTCGGCGCACACGGCGATCATGCGTGCCCGGATCGGTGCAGCCAGGTCGATGATCGCCCGTTGCTCGATGGCGTAGGCGGCTCGACCTTCGGGAGTTTCGACGGGGATGGCGGCATACCCCAGGTCGGAGACGTCGTAGGGGGAGGCCTGCATGTCGAGTTCGCGGGCACGGCGGGCCAGGCGGAACGTGTCGAGCAGCAGTGAACCGGGCACGGCCGGGCCGAGTTTCGTCGCCCACTTGTAGAGGTCCATCGTGGCGTGCAGGCACCCGGGTTGCTCGTTCTCGACCTGCGTCTCGCGAGCGGGACACAGCGTGTTCATCGGCCGCGACGTCGGGGTGAAGAACCGGAAGGCGTCGAAGTGGCTACACCGGATGGTCGACGACTCCACGACGGCGTCGGTCTGTTCCTGTGTCAACCGCAGGGGGAGGGACTCGTGACGCTTCTCCCCAGGCTGCAATCCATGCACCATGGCCCACTCGTGTAGGCCGAAGCACGACAGGCGGGGCGGTCGCGACTCGGTGGCGACGAGCATATCGTGGACGAACCGCACCGTGTCGCCCCGCTTGGCCAGGTACGCCTCGAGGTCGAGAAACGTGCCGTCGGCGTCGTGCGTGTAATACGGCCAGGAGCCGCGACCGGACGGGTCATCGCCCGCGAGGAGCACACCCGCGCCGGGGTGCCAGCGACGAAGCTGCGCGGGCCGATACCGGTAGTAGACGAACAGGAAGTCCTCGATCGGGTGCGAGCGCCCGGTGCGACGTCGTTCGAGGTGGTCGCCGGTCAGCTCGTCCACCGCGGCCTCGTGGGCTGCCTCCAGCTCTCGCCACTGCGGGCGCTCGAGGTGCTGGAGGGGGCGGGTCACCGAGGTCACGGAGCGAGGGTAGCCCGCGGGCCGCAAGCGCCCGTGATGCAGCCTGGACACGACTCGGGCCCGTACTCTGGCAGCAGACGAGCTTGAGGGAGCGAGATGCGCTGTCTTCCAAAGAAATTCAGGGCCTATCGGACGGCGGTCGCCGTGGCTTCGGCCACCGGGCTGTGCCTCGTGGGGGTGGCTCCTGCTTCGATGGCCCAACCTCTCCTCGGTCCGTCGAACACGGTCCAGATGAGGGCCGCCACCACCACGCCGGGCCAGAGCCAGGCTGCAGCACCGGTGCGTCCCCGTTCGTATCTCGTGCTCGGCGATTCGATCTCTGCCGGGTACCAACCGGGTCGTGGCGATGACCGCACAGGCGGATACGCGAGAGGGGTGGCGCGAGGACTGCGGGCGGCGGGAACGCCGGTACGCATCACCAACCTGGCCTGCACCGGCGAGACGACGACCACGATGCGGCAGGGCGGGCGGTGTCGGTACCAGCGGGGGAGTCAGCGTGCGGCGGCTCTGGCCTTTTTGCGAGCCAACCCCGACACAGCGTTCATCAGTGTGTCGCTGGGGGCCAACGACACGCTCGCCTGTGTCGATCGCCGCCGGAGGACGGTCGACTCGCGGTGCACCCAGCGCGCGGCACGCACGATGCGCACGAATCTGACCTCTACGTTGACCGAGCTGCGACGCGTCGCGCCCCGCGCGCGGATCGTCGTCCTCGACTACTACGACCCGTTCCAGGCCGGCTACCTGCGCGGGGAGCGAGCGCTCGGCGATCTCGCCGGCTTGATGCGCACCCAGGTGAACGTCACCGTTCGTGGCGCAGCCCGTGACGCCGGTGTGCGAGTGGCGTATGTGAGTGCGCCGTTCGACGACGGCTGGGTACGTCGCGTCGACCTGCCCGGGCATGGCAAGGTGCCGGTGAGGGTCGCGCGGATCTGCACGTGGACGTGGATGTGCAGCCGTTCCGACATCCACCCGAACGACGAGGGGTATCGCGTCATCGCCGGCGCCGTGCTCTCGTCGCTGACGCGAAGGAGATGACATGCGTATCGCACGCTTCACCACCGGGGACGAGCCCCGCTACGGCATCGTGAAGGGCGAAGGCGACGAGCAGTGGATCGCCGAGGTCGCCGGTGACCCGCTCTACACGCCGGTCTCCGGCACGGGGCAGCGCGTCGAGATGGAGGACGCGCGACTCCTGGCGCCCGTGATCCCGCGCAGCAAGATCATCGGCATCGGCCGCAACTACGCCGACCACGCCAAGGAGATGGGCAACGACGTCCCCTCCAGCCCGCTCATGTTCCTCGTCCCCAACACCGCCGTCGTGGGCCCGGGCGACCCGGTCGTCATGCCCGACCTCACGAGCGACGTCAGCTACGAGGGCGAGCTGGCGGTCGTCATCGGCCGCATGTGCAAGGACGTTCCAGCGGACCGCTACAAGGACGTCATCTTCGGATACACCATCGCGAACGACGTCACGGCTCGTGATCTGCAGCAGGGCGACGGTCAGTGGGCGCGCGCCAAGGGCCTGGACACGTTCTGCCCGTTGGGTCCGTGGATCGTCACCGACCTCGACCCGGAGGACGTCGGCATCGTGACGCGCCGCGACGGCGAGGTCGTGCAGGACGGCCGCACGAGCGACCTGATCTTCGACGTGCCGGCCCTCATCGAGGCCTGCTCCCGCGCGTTCACGCTGCTGCCCGGCGACGTCATCCTCACCGGAACCCCCGCCGGAGTCGGCCCGGTCACCGATGGTCAGCGCGTCGAGATCGAGATCGAGGGCATCGGCACTCTCTCCAACCCGTTCGTGCGCCGCTGAACGTCTTCTGCTGAACACAGCCGATCCCGGCCACGAGTGTTTCGTGGCCGGGATCGGCTGTGTGTCGAGAGTGGTGGGTTCTGTGGCAGCGATGTGGTTGTCATCGCGGCCAGATCGCCACCAGAGGCGCCGCCAGGCTCGGTCAGCGCTTGATCTCGTACGTGACGCCGCGGTCGGTGATGGAGCCGCTGATGTCGACCTGCGACGGCTTGGACTTGGTGACGGCAAGGCCCTGCGTGGCGGTGGTCCACATGACTGCGCTGGAGTAGGCGCCGCCCGAGCCTACGGTCTTGACGATGCTGCCGCCCATGACGTGGCTGCCGCGCGCGTTGTCGTAGATGCGCAGGCAGGTGGTGCCGCCGTTCTTGCCCGTCTGGGTCAGCGTCCAACGTGCCGTGTGGTGTGCTGTGCCGTCCGGGGCCACCAGGCGGCCCGACTCCGCGACGCGACCCGGGCACGAGGCCAGGATGACGCCGTCCCCGTACGTCGGCGGCAACGCCTGCGCGGCCGGAGCGGTGATGACGGAGCCGCCCGCCAACGCAAGGGTGGCCAGGATCCCTGCGGTGAACTTCTTCATGGTGTCTTCCCCTGTGTGTCCAAGACGGGTGCCCCCAGCACCCCGGAGCCACAGACTGTCGCGAATCCGGCCGTTTCACAAGGATCTTGAAGAGAATCTTCGCGTGTCCGAGCGGATCGCGGGATCGCCGTACGGAACGCCGCAGATCCCCGTGAGCAACATGGTCGACGGTGGGGCTCGGTACTCT
>DAMDJY010000168.1:0-6960 GCA_032100225.1 Mobilicoccus sp. | reverse complement strand
CCCGCCGCTATGAGAGCGACGTGGTGGGCGACGACCCACCGCTGCACGGCGCGTCGCGTCATGATCGCGGCGGCCAAGGCGCCGATGAGGGGCTCGAAGATCTTGGTGTCGGTGCCCATGTAGGCGCGGTCCGGTGCCGAGGGGTCATACAGCGTCCACAGCCAGACGGCGGAGGCCACGGCCAGCGTCAGCGCGACGGCGCCGACAGCAGAGGCGATGACGGCGCGGCGGCGGCGGTCGGTCTCGATGCGGGCGGCTGAGTCGGTGATCGGGGCACCGGTGGCGCGGCGCCACACGAGCACCCCGACGACGGTGAGCAGCAGCGGCCACGCGACGTAGAACTGCTCCTCGACTGCGAGGGACCAGACGTGAAGCAGGGGTGAGTCGGTGCCATCGTCGGCGAAGTAGCTGCTCGAGGAGACGAAGCGCCAGTTGGCGACGTACAGCAGCGACCACAACGCGTCGGCGCCGATGCCGGGGCGGCGGTAGGGCTCGGCGACGAACAGCGCCCAGAGCACGACGGCGAGGATGACGAGCAGTGCCGCAGGCATGAGGCGGAGTGCGCGTCGTGCCCAGAACCGGCCGAGGTCGATGCGGCCCGTGCGGGACAGCTCCTTGATGAGCAGCGTCGTGATGAGGAAGCCCGACAGGACGAAGAAGACGTCGACCCCGAGGTACCCGCCGCTGAGGCCGGGCACGCCCACGTGGAACGCGACAACGAGGAGAACCGCGATGGTGCGGATCCCGTCGAGGGAGTCCACGCGCCGCGGCGCGGTGGAGCCACTCACCGGCTCACCACCGGCACAGGCGGGGTGCGGCCTACGGTCACGGGCGGGTCTCCTCGGTCGACAGGTCAGGGGCGCCGGGGGGTGGGGCACCTGGGTTCCTGTCGTCAATCCGCCGCGCACACTTGAGGATTCGCGCGTTAAGAGAGGATTTCTTGACCCTGCTCGAACAGCGAGAACCCGCCTGGTCGGGCCGCTGTGGGCTCGATCAGACGGGTTCTCGTGACCCGTGTCGGGGTGGATCAGGCGGTGTACCCGCGGGCGAACTCGACGAGGGTCGGAACGCCGAAGCCCGTGCCGCCCTTCACGGTGTAGCCGTAGGCGCCGCCGTCGTGCCAGGCCGGCCCGGCGATGTCGAGGTGACCCCACGGCTGGGTGCGGGTGTCGGCGTCCTTGCCAGTGGCCTTGCCGGTGGGGGTGGCGAACTCGCGCAGGAACGCGGCGGCTGCCATGGTGCCGGCGGTGCCGGCCTTGCCCATGTTCTTGAGGTCGGCGACGTCGCTGTCGATGTGGCCGCGGATCTCCTCCGCGATGGGCAGCGGCCAGACCTTCTCACCGGCGTCGGTGGCGGCCTGCGTGAGGGAGCCCTGCAGCTCGTCGTCGTTGGCGAGGACGGCGGCGGTGCGCTCGCCGAGGGCCACGATCTGCGCACCGGTGAGGGTCGCGATGTCGACGATGGCATCGGGCGCGGACTCGGACGCCAGCGCGATGCCGTCAGCGAGGACGAGGCGGCCCTCGGCGTCGGTGTTGAGGATCTCGACGGTGAGGCCACCACGCTGGGTGATGACGTCGCCGGGGCGGGTGGCCGATCCGCTCGGCATGTTCTCGGCCAGGCAGAGGTAGCCGGTGACGGCGACGGGCAGGCCGAGCTCGGCGATCGCGAGGACCGCTCCGGCGACGGCGGCAGCCCCACCCATGTCGCACTTCATCGTCATCATCGAGTTCGCCGGCTTGAGCGAGAGGCCGCCCGAGTCGAACGTGATGCCTTTGCCGACGTAGGCGAGGCGGGTCGTGGCGCCACGGGGGGAGTACGTCATCGTGACAAGACGGGGGCCGCGGGTCGAGCCCTGACCGACCGCGATGAGTCCGCCGAATCCGCCTGCGGCGAGCTGCTTCTCGTCGAGCACCTCGATCTTGACGCCCTTGCCTGGGGCCTTGGCGACGATGTCGGCGAAGGAGGCCGGGTACAGCTCGTTGGGAGCGGTGTTGACGAGGTCGCGGGCCCAGCACTGGTGCCGGGCGACGGTCTCACCAGCGGTGACGGCCGCGCTCATGTCGGACTCGGAGACCTTGCCCCCACGGGTGCGGGCCTTCTTGCCGGCAATGACGGTGACCTGCGACAGCGGAGTCTTGGCGGCGGCGCGGGCCTTCTCGCCGCGGTGGGCCTCGAACCGGTAGGAGCCGAGGACGACACCACCGGCGGCGGCGCTCGCGTACTCGGGCTCGGCGACGGGCAGCGCCACAGCGGCGGTGGTGCGGCCGGTAAGGGTGCGGGCGGCTGCACCGGCGGCGCGGCGGACGGACTCCTGCGTCGGGAGGCCGTCCTCGGTCTCGGGGTTGCCGAGGCCGGTGACGACCACGACGGGTGCGGTGATCTTGGGGACTCCGGTCAGGGTGCGGACCTCGTCGGCCTTGCCTGTGGCCTGCAGCGTGGCGAGGGCGTCCTCGATGTGGGAGAGCGCCGCGGCGGGCAGCGTGTCGGCGCTCAGCACGCGCGGGCGGGCGTCCTTGCTCTTCTTGCCGTTCGTGCGCTCCTCGGGGGAGGCGAACACGATGAGGACGTCGGCCTGGGCCGACTCGGGTGCGGTGGTGGCGTACGTGAGCTTCACAGGTGCTCTTTCGTCGAGGTCGAGGGCGACCCGGATGACGGGCCTCGCTGCGGGAGCACGAGGACCGGTGGTCCTCGAAGTGGCCGGATCGGCCGGGTGGTGACGGGGCACAGATGCGTCCCGGCCCGCAACTTCTGACAAGCGCCAGAATAACGAGAGCGCCGGGATTACGGTGGCGTCATGACAGAGACCGACCTGTTGACCTCGCCCCTGCACTCACGTCACGTGGCCCTGGGCGCCAAGATGGCGGACTTCGGCGGCTGGACGATGCCGATCGAATACCCAGGTGGTGGCGTGCTCAAGGAGCACGAGGCCGTCCGCGAGCGCGTGGGCATCTTCGACGTGTCCCACCTCGGCAAGGCCGTGGTGCGTGGCCCGGGTGCCGCCGCGTTCTGCAACAGCTGCTTCACCAACGACCTGACCAAGGTCAGCCCGCCCAAGGCGCAGTACACGATGTGCTGCGACGAGGCCACCGGCGGCGTCGTCGACGACCTCATCCAGTACTACAAGAGCGACGACGAGGTCTTCCTCATCCCCAACGCCGCCAACACGACCGAGGTCGTGCGGCGCATGCGCGAGAAGCTCCCCGAGGGTCTCGAGCTCGAGAACCAGCACATGGAGTACGCCGTCATCGCCGTGCAGGGTCCGCGCTCCGACGAGGTCCTCGAGGCGCTGGGCCTGCCAACCGGTCACGAGTACATGTCGTTCGACTCGACCGAGTGGAACGGCAAGCCGCTCACCGTGTGCCGCACCGGCTACACCGGTGAGAAGGGCTACGAACTCGTTCCGCGGTGGGACGACGCGGAGGCGCTCTGGGACGCCCTCGTCGAGGCCATGAAGCCGTACGACGGCATGCCGTGTGGCCTCGGTGCCCGCGACACGCTGCGCACCGAGATGGGTTACGCCCTCCACGGTCACGAGCTGTCCATGGACATCACGCCCAACATGGCGCGCGCAGGCTGGGCCGTCGGCTGGAACAAGGACGAGTTCTGGGGCAAGGACGTCCTCGCCGCTCAGCGCGCCGAGAAGTCCTGCCGCCTCTCCTGGGGCCTGCTCGTCGAAGGCAGGGGCATCCCGCGTGCGGGCTGCATCATCAAGGATGCCGACGGCAACGAGATCGGTGTCGTCACCTCCGGCACCATGTCGCCCACCCTGCGCAAGGGCATCGGCCTGGCTCTGATCGACCGCGGCGTCAAGGAGGGCGACCCCGTCGTCATCGACGTCCGCGGCCGCGACGTGGCCGCCACGGTCAAGAAGCCCCCGTTCGTCGAAGCCGGCGTACACGACTGATCGATCCTTCGTCGCGCGACCGATCGTTCGAACGAATTCGGCGCTGCGCCAATACCGGAGGCGGGTCTGTCATCGACAGGCCCGCCTCCGGCGTGTCCGGGGTGGCCCCGGGCAGGGCGCGCGTCGTAGTGCTGCAGGGGCTGCGCGGGGTTAGGGTGACGCCGTCCCACGTGGGTCGATCCCGTGGCCCCCAGCCCGAAGGAAACACATGAGCCGCCGTCTTGCCGCCTTGCTCGTCACCCCGCTCCTCGCGCTCTGCGCCTGCTCTGCCCCGACCGACAGCGGTGGGGCACAGCCCGGTTCGGCCCCGCAGAACGGTGCGGCGCCGACGACCGCCGCCGAGCTCGACTGCAGCAAGGACGCGCTCAAGGTGCGGACCCCGGGCAAGCTCACCGTGGGCACCGACACCCCGGCCTACGAGCCCTGGTTCTCCGACGACGACCCGGCCAACGGCGAGGGCTACGAGTCGGCCGTCGCCTACGCCATCGCCGAGAAGCTCGGCTTTGCCGAGGCCGACGTGACCTGGGTGGACGTGCCGTTCAACACGGCCGTCGCACCGGGCCCCAAGACCTTCGACCTGGACCTCAACCAGATCTCCATCAGCGAAGAGCGCCGCCAGGCCGTCGACTTCTCCTCCGGCTACTACGACGTGCGGCAGACCGTCGTCACGTACAAGGGCTCGCCCATCGACGGCAAGACCGCCGTCGCAGATCTCGCCGGCGCCAAGCTCGGCGCGCAGGTGGGCACCACCTCCTACACGGCCATCACGCAGCAGATCAAGCCGACCACGCAGGCGGGCGTCTTCGACACCAACGACCTCGCGATCCAGGCCCTCAAGAACCGCCAGATCGACGGCATCGTCGTCGACCTGCCCACGGCCTTCTACATGACGGGCGCGCAGCTCGACGACGGCATCATCCTCGGTCAGCTCCCGCAGAGCGGTGGGACGCCGGAGCAGTTCGGTGCCGTTCTCGACAAGGGTTCGCCGCTCACCGCGTGTGTCTCCCAGGCCGTCGACGCCCTGCGCGAGGAGGGGAAGCTCGACACGCTCGAACAGCAGTGGCTGAACAAGCAGGGCGCCCCCGACCTGAAGTGACGCGGCTGTGACTGCTGATGTGACTCAGCCCGAGACAGGATCCGAGACGGAGACGGAGATGGACGTCGAGTCGTGGACCCCGTCTGCTCGTGAGCTGGAGCGGGCGGACTACCGGCGTCGTTCTGCGCGCAAATCCGCTGTCCTCTCGGCCGTGAGCACGATCGTCGTCGCCGGGCTGCTCGCCTGGCTGCTGACGTCGTCGCCGGGGTGGCCTCGGGTGCAGTGGACGTACTTCAACCTCGAGAAGGCGATCGAGTCGCTCCCGGCCGTGCTCGCCGGGTTGTGGCTGAACATCCGGATCATGGTCGTGTGCGGCATCGCGATCTTCGCGTTCGGGCTGCTCATCGCCGTGGTGCGCACCCTGCGCGGGCCGGTGTTCCTGCCGTTGCGGCTCGCCGGGACGTTGTTCGTCGACGTTTTTCGGGGTTTGCCCCTGATCCTCGTGCTGTTGCTGCTCGGGTACGGCGCGCCGGCGCTGCGTCTGCAGGGCCTGCCCACCAGCGTCCTGTTCTGGGGCTGTGTCGCGCTCGTCCTGTCGTACTCGGCCTACGTGGCCGAGGTCTTCCGGGCCGGTATCGAATCGGTGCACCCGTCCCAGCGCGCGGCGGCCCGGTCGTTGGGTCTCACCTACGGGCAGACCCTGCGGCACGTCGTGGTGCCGCAGGCGATCCGGCGGGTCCAGCCGCCCCTGCTCAACGACCTCGTGTCGTTGCAGAAGGACTCCGGCCTCATCTCGATCCTCGGCGTGGTCGACGCTGTGCGGGCGGCGCAGATCGAGACGGCGTCCGACTTCAACTACACGCCGTACGTCGTGGCCGGGGTGCTGTTCATCCTGCTCACGGTGCCGATGGCTCGATTCACCGACTGGATCGCCCGCCGGCAGGGCTACCAGGGCGCAGGAGGTCACCTGTGAACGCCGAATCGCCCTTGCTCTCCCTGCGGGGCGTGCGCAAGTCCTTCCCCGGCGCCCGGGGAGCCGAGCCACACGTCGTCCTCCGGAACATCGACCTCGACGTCCACGCCGGCCAGTGCGTCGTGCTCATCGGCGGGAGCGGCTCCGGCAAGTCCACGCTGCTGCGGTGCATCAACCTGCTCGAGGTCGTGGACGACGGCGTCATCACCCTCGACGGGCAGGAACTCACCGACCCGCGGGTGGACGCCGACGAGGTCCGCTCGCGCATCGGGCTGGTGTTCCAGAGCTACAACCTCTTTCCGCACCTCAGCGTGCTCGACAACGTCACGCTCGCCCCGCTGCGGGTGCACAAGCGTGACCGTGCCGAGGCGCGCTCGGCCGCGTTGGAGATGCTCGAACGCGTCGGCCTCGCCGAGAAGGCCCACGCACGCCCCGACGACCTCTCCGGTGGGCAGCAACAACGCGTCGCCATCGCCCGTGCGCTCGTCAACAATCCCCGCCTGCTCCTGCTCGACGAGGTCACCTCGGCCCTCGACCCCGAACTCGTGGGGGAGGTGCTCGACCTGCTGCGATCCCTCGCCGACGACGGCATGACGATGATCCTGAACACCCACGAGATGGGCTTCGCCGCCCAGGTCGCCGACGTCGTCGCGCACCTACACGGGGGAGTCATCGCCGAGGTCGGGCCACCCTCCCAGGTTCTCGACGCGCCCCAGATGGAGTCGACGCGTCGCTTCCTGTCACGCCTGCACACCTGAGCAGCCAGGCGCACCAGCACGTCGGGACACGGGCACGTCGAGGCACCAGCACGTCAGGTCGCCGCCGGATCGACCATGCGATCGGGGCGATCAGACGAGAAGCGTGGCGAGGATGGCGGCGGTGACGAGGGCTGTGGCGCAGGACATCTCGACTGCTGCGCCGAGGACGTCGCCCGTGATGCCGCCCAGCCTGCGCACGCAGCGGCGCACGAGCGCGGTGGTCGTCGCCGTGACGACCATGACGAGGGCGAGGGTGCACAGCGCGCCGATGGCGGTGGCCGCCGGCGGT
>DAMDJY010000167.1:0-7212 GCA_032100225.1 Mobilicoccus sp. | reverse complement strand
CCCGTGCGCCGTGAGTCCGCGATACGCCGTGGCGAAGCGGCATCCGAGCGCCGCGGCTGCGACGTCGTCGAGCGAGTCGGGGACGGCGACGAGGTTGGTGTCCGCGGCGTGCAGGGCGACGAACTCGGCGAACGAACCGTGGTCGGTGAATCCGGGCTGCCGCTGGTCAGGGCACACCTGCGCGTCTCCGGCCAGGCACCACTCACACCGGCCGCAGCCGCACACGAACGGCACGGTGACCCGCTCACCGCCGTGCCAGCGCGTCACGCCCTCCCCCACGGCATGGACGATCCCGACGAGCTCGTGCCCCGGCACATGCGGCAGAGCCACCGGATCCGCACCGGACCAGGCGTGGTGATCCGAACGACACACTCCCGTTGCCGTGACCCGCACGACGACACCACCGGGCGGCGGCGCAGGCTCGGGCAGGTCGCGGACCTGCGGGGTGACGCCGTGCGTGTCGTAGACGACGGCGCGCATCAGTGCGTCGACCCCGACGACGGCACGAGGACTGTGAAGTGTTCGAGCACCACGGGCATGTCGTCGGCGAACCCGCGGTCGTGTGCGGCGTGTTCCATGAAGAAGTCCCGATGCACCCGGCGCCAGTACGCCAGGCTGCGGTCGCCCTCCCCCTCGGCGAAGGCGTGGCCCTCGTCGACCTGGTCGAACGGCACGACGCGCACCTCCGTGGTCACGACCAACGCCCGCGGATGCCCCCTGCCGTCGAGGATGATCGACATCTCCCCCGGCTCGGGCAGGGGCTCGTCGCCCGCCTCGTAGTCCCACAGGGCGCTGGCCGTGGCGGTCTTCGTCCCCGCCAACACCAGCTCGAGGAGTCGGTCGGCCTGAGCGGGGTCGGCCCCGAAGGCCCACGCCGGGGGCGTCACCGAATCCTGGGCGGTG
This sequence comes from Mobilicoccus sp., assembly GCA_032100225.1. GTDB lineage: Bacteria > Actinomycetota > Actinomycetes > Actinomycetales > Dermatophilaceae > Mobilicoccus. The sequence continues at coordinate 6,309 of DAMDJY010000167.1, read as the reverse complement.
GGGCCGAAGTACCCCGAGGCCGGGTTGAGCTTTGCCCGGATTCGCGCATCGGCCCAGAACGCCTCGATATCGGGATGCTCCTGCGGAACCTGGTCGCGGGGCTCCCTCTGTTCCACCGGCTCCAACCGGTCGACGGTCACCGTGGGCTCGATGGTCACCGTCGGCTCAGCGGGCTCAGCGGGCTCAGCGGGCTCAGTGGGCTCGGCGGGCTGCTCGGGGTGTCGACTCATGGACGCACTCTACGGAGACACGCCGCCCGCCCATAGGGTTGCGCGACAGCTGTGACGAGCAGGAGGTGTGGCGGTGGGTGGCCTGATTCTGGCTCTGACCTCGGCGTTGGCGTACGGCACCAGCGACTTCATGGGTGGCCTGGCCTCTCGACGTACGGACGTGCTGCGTGTGCTCGTCGTCTCCTACCCCGTCTCCGCGGTCCTCATGCTGCTCGCCGCGATCCCTGCCGGGGGCTCCCCGACGCTCGTCGACCTGCTGTGGGGCGCGGCGGCCGGGCTCGTCATGGCGTTCGCCGCGTGGTCGTTCTACCTGGCCCTGGCGGTTGGTCCGATCAGCATCGTCTCGCCCATCACGGCGCTGCTCAGCGCGGCGGTGCCGCTCACGATCGGCCTGGCATTGGGCGAGCGCATCGAGCCTGTTGCCATGGGCGGGGTGGTCGCCGCGCTGCTCGCCGTCGTGCTCGTCAGCCTGTCCCCGCATGCCGACACGCACGCCTCGCACCCGTTCACTCGGTACGTCGCGATCCTGACGTTCGCCTCCGGAATCGCGTGGGCCGGCAGTTACGTGTTCACCGGGCAGATCGACGAGGCGGCAGGCATCTGGCCGCTCCTGGCAGCGCGTGCCGCCGCCTCGGTGGCTGTGCTGGCGGTGGCGGCGTCTCGCTCCCACCTCGCACCGCCGCGGGGTCGAGCGCTGGTGCAGTCGGTCGTCATCGGGGTGCTCGACGCCATCGCGCACCTGACCATGATGCTGGCCCTGCAATCGGGGCTGCTCTCGCTCTCCAGCGTGGTCATCTCGCTGTTCCCCGCCATCACCGTGCTGCTCGCCGTCACGGTCCTACGCGAAAAGCTCTCGATGATTCAGCTAGCAGGTCTGGCGCTCGGCGCCGTAGGCGTCGTCCTCATCGGCATCTGACGCGGTCGAGAACCGCCTCGACGACCTGGTCGGGGCACTTCTCGGGCAGCCAGTGATCGGCGTCGAGCTCGACGAACCGGTAATCGCCACGGCAGTAGTGCGCGGTGCGCTCGGCCCCGGCCCTGCCCAGATACGGATCGTGACGGCCCCATACGTACGTTGTCGGAACGGTGATGCCCTGGCCCCGTGACGCCTGGTTGCCGGCGGAATCGTTCGCGCCGCGAACGAGAAGCCCGCGGTACAGGCCCAACGCGCCAGAGAATGCAGCCGGGTCCGAAAACCGCTCCGTGTAGGCCCGCTCGTGTTCACGCGGCAACCCGAGTCGGGTGAGTCCGCCGCGGCGGACTGCAACCGCGCCGAGGCGCTCGGGCACCAGCGGGATCTGCATCGGGATCATGTAGGAACTGCGCAGGAGCTGGGTCGAGTGCTGTGACGCCCACGTCATCGCGGCCGGGTGCGGCACCGAGAGTGCCGTCAACGAGAGCACCCGGTCAGGCCTGCGCCGTGCCACCTCCCACGCGATCCCCGCGCCCCAGTCGTGACCGACCAGGTGGGCACCCTCCAGCCCAGCCGCGTCGAGGAGTGCGACGACATCGGCCACCAGCGCCTCGATGCGATAACCGGCCCTCGTCGAAGGCCGCGCACCTGGTGCCGTGCCCCGGCTGTCGGGTGCCAGCGTGCGCAGTCCCGCCTCGTGCAACGCGGGTGTGACGCCCGACCACGCGGCGTTGGTCTGCGGAAAGCCGTGCAGCAGAACGACAGTCCGCTCCCCCGGCGCATGCTCTGGCCCTTGGTCGAGAACGGGAAAGGTCAACGCACCACGCGAGTACGAGTCCATCGGGGCGCTCTCCTTCTCGGCGGCAGAAGTTCAGGGGGCGGTGAAGACGACTTCGGGCATGACTCGGTCGGCGGACTCGTCGAGGATCGCCACGAGGGTGCCATCGGTTGCGAACGCAGCGACGGGTCCTTCGCGGCCGGGTTGGGCCGAGGGGATACGCACGCCGTGGCTCACCTGGCAAGCCTCGTCGGCGTCGAGTTCGCGTACCGGCATGGCAGATCGGGCTGCATCGGCCAGGGACACGAGCGGCAGTCCCGAGGTTCCGGGCACACCTGTGGGCTCACCTGCAGCTGCCTCGCGGGGCGCGCCCGCCTCGCGCGCGGCCTCGAGCTCGTCCATCGTGTGGGCCACGTCCAGACCGATGCCGCCGACCCGAGTCCGGCGCAACGCGGTGAGGTGGCCTCCCACGCCGAGAGCAGCGCCGAGGTCACGCGCCAGGGCGCGGACGTAGGTGCCCGAGGAGACGGTGACCTCGACGTCGAGGTCGATCACCGGCACCGGATCGGCGGCGATGATGGAGACGGGGATGTCGTCGCGCTCCTCACCGCGCTCACGGCGGTGCATGGCCGATGGGTCGTCGGCCTCTTCCTGCGGCGGAACGGCCTCGCCACGGGTGATGCGGACGACATCGAACGGGCCGACCTGCACCGGACGTCCCGCGAGGGCGACGTCCTCCCCCGCCCGGGCTCGGGCGTAGGCCCGCACGCCGTCGACCTTGATCGCGCTGACCGTGCTGGGCACCTGGGTGAGGGCGCCGGTCAGGTCACCGACGGCGGCGAGGATCGCCTCGTCGGTCACTGCGGCCACCGCGTCGGTCGGGGCCACCGCGGTCGCGACACCTTCGGCGTCGTCGGTCATCGTGGCGACGCCCAACCGGATCGTGGCCGTGTACGTCTTGTCGGCGCCCACGATGTACGTGAGCAGCCGGGTCGCCTTGTTGACCCCGACCACGAGCACGCCCGTGGCCATGGGGTCGAGGGTGCCCGCGTGACCGACCTTGCGCGTCCCCGCCAACCGACGGCACGCGCCGACGACCTGGTGCGAGGTCCAGCCTGCCGGCTTGTCGACGACGAGCAGACCGTCACCGACGGTGGGGTCGATCGCGCGGGCCATGCTCAGCGAGCCGCGCTGGTGGAGTCTTCGTCTCCGTCGATCTCGTCGACCTGCGCGAGGTCACCGTCGACGTCGTCGAGCCCCTCTTCGTTGTCGAACGTGCCCGTTCCGGCGGACGCGGAGTCGGAGTGGAGGTCGTCGCTGGTCAGCGTGCCGTTCTCCAGGCGTTCCTCGACCTCGTCGTCGTCGAGATCGTCGTCGTCGAGATCGTCGTCATCGAGGTCGTCGTCATCGAGATCGTCGTCGAGGTCGTCGTCCTGGTCGGGCTTGCGGTAGGGGTCGGCGTCGCCGGCGAATCGGGCGCCCTGTGCGGCGGCGGCGAGTTCGGCGTCGCGGCGGCGGGTCTCGGCGAGGACCTCTTCGAGGTGGGCTGCGCCTTCGGGGATGGCGTCGGCGATGAACTCGAGGCTCGGAGTGAGGCGGATGCCGAGTCCCTTGCCGACGGCGGAGCGGATGCGGCCGCGGTTCTCTTCGAGCACGTCGGCGGTGTCCTTGCGTTCGGAGTCGGAGCCGAACACGGTGTAGAACACGGATGCGTGCTGCAGGTCGCCGGTCACCCGAACGTCGGTGATGGTCACGAACCCGAGTCGTTCGTCCTTGATGCGACCTTCCAACATTTCGGCGACGAGCACCTTGATGCGGTCGGCCACCTTACGTGCGCGTGCCTGGTCGGCCATCGGTCTCACCTTTCTCGTGGCCGCTCGCGCGACGGGGTGATGACCTCGTCGCAGCGTCGGCGGCCCCTGCGGGGGCGTGTCGACCGTGATCCTGCCTGTGGCGGTCACGGTGCGCGGAGGTCACAGCCTAGAACGTGCAGCCTCACCCGTTCGAATCGCCGCGCCTGCAGGGGGACGGGCGCGACGCACTCAGGCCCGGTCGGTGTCCGATCCGGCGTCGCGTTCCCACCGAACGAGGTGAGCGCGGCGGGTGACCGTAGCCGCGATACCGACAGCCCACAGCAGCGTCACGAAGATCCAGGCATCGATCCGGTCGGCGGGGAGCAGCGGGAACCACGCGAGGCTGCCCCCGTCACGACCGAACGTCGCGACGGCGATGGCGTACAACATCGGAGCCGCCGCGCCGAGCCTCCCGCCCACACCTCGATAGCCGATGAGCGCCAACCCGCTGTATCCGATCACGCTGCGGATCGCCTGCCACGTCAAGGCCTCACCCCAGGCCCGCACGAGGAGAAACCACCAGATCGCGCATGTCGCGGCGATGACGATGTGGAGGCCGAGCAGCATGAACACCCCGACTGGCCGGATTGACCGTGCCTCTGCCAAGTGGTGTCCCCGATCGACGATCGAGACCAGCGCGGTACCGACCAGGGCCGGCAACAGAATAAAGTAGGGGGCGACGCCCGCAGTGATACGGGGCACAGGCATGTGGCTCAGCCCGAACCGAGACATGGCTGCGGTAGCCACAACAATCAAGATCAGTCCCGTGATGCTGATGCGGCACCGAATCCACCACCTCACGAGCCTGCCCCGCACGCGACATCACGTGACTGCGTCACAAGGCCGTTGACGCCAGCCGCCCCGTTCGCTCGGAGATGTTCGTGCTCCGGCCACACACACAACGCAGTGCGGCCGACCGGCTCGCACCGTGGAGCACCCGGGCGCGCAACCAAGGCCTGATAGGGCAGCGAATCGACAGTCGTCACGGCAATGACCAGGAGCGCTGCAGCTCCGGCCAGGCCGATAGCCCGCACTGGGAGCGCGCGCTGCCCGGGCCGGAAGATGGCGTAGGCCGCGACAGTGAGCGCAGCAGCGACGAGGAACAACCCGGTCAGGGCCTGCGGGTCGAGGACGTTGTCGACCTCGCAACAGGAACTCGGAATCTGGGTGAGGTGTCGCAACCAGCGGGGTTCGTCGTCACTTCCCGCGCGTGCTCACCGCCGCCGAAGCCCTGGGGAAAGCCGATGAACACGAAGGGCAGCAGCACTGCCAGTGGAACCGCGACCAGCGGTCGCAACCGCGTGCCCAGAGCGACGGCCAGCGACACGTAGGCCGCTGCATGCGCTGCGGCAGCCGCCACCATGATCGGATGCGGGAGCAGGCTACCGGTCTGGGCCTGGGTGAACCACATGACCGGCGCCAGGAACGCCACGACCCCAGCGACGGCGGGCGGGAGGACCAATGCCGCGAAGACATGCAGCCATGAGGGGCGCACCGTCGCCGAACCGTCCAAGAGACGAGCCTGACGTAACCGACTCGCCGACATCGCGGCGCCGAGGCAGATGATCGGCAGGACGATGGCGCCGGTCAAGAACGCCGTTGCCTGTTCTGCCAAGGGCACACCCGTGCCGCTGGGCGTGAACGTTCCGACGTAGAGGAGGCCGACCAGGAGACTCACCGGCAAGGTCACCCACGTCAGCCCTAGCCGGTAGATCGCGGCGATCCTCACCGAGCCGCCTCCCTCTCACCGGTGGCGCGCTCGTAGGCCCAGTATGGGTCGCGCTTTCCGCTCGGATCCAGGTCGAGGTAGTCACCGACCGAACCGGTGAAGGCCACCATCCCGTCCGTGACCACCGCGACGCTGTCGTACGTCGTGTCGATGTCGTCGATCTGGTGAGTGGCCACCACGACCGACTCTGACGCCGACACGAGACGGCGCCAGGCCGCGCACCAGGCCCGCCGCCGGTCGCGTGATGCCGCAGAACACCTTGAGCAGCGTGCTCTTGCCTGCGCCGTTCGGCCCCAGGAGAAGGGTCTTGCCCCGTTCGACGTCCCAGGTCAGTCCACGCAAGGCCCGGACCCGGCGCCACGGAGGCCCGTAGACCGCGTGTACGCGCTCCGCGGAGATCAGCCAGCGACCTTCTGGATCCATCGCGTCAGCCTACGAGCCGGTGCGCGGTCACAAGGCTCGGACACGACGACGGCCGGGCCGGGGATCTCTCCCCGACCCGGCCGGATCGTGTTGGTGCGCAACGGGCCGGGCCCGTGTCACCGCTGCCTCAACTCAGGCGCGCGGCTTCTCGCGCATTTCGTACGTGGTGATGAGGTCCTCGAGCTGGAGGTCGTTGTACGACCCCAGGTTGATACCGCACTCGTAGCCGTCGCGAACCTCGGTGACGTCGTCCTTGAAGCGACGCAGCCCCGCGATCTCGACGTTTTCGGCCACGACCACACCGTTACGGGTGATGCGGGCCTTGGTGCCGCGGCGGATCTCGCCCGAGCGCACGATCGAACCGGCGATGTTGCCGAACTTGG
>DAMDJY010000166.1:2339-7265 GCA_032100225.1 Mobilicoccus sp. | reverse complement strand
CAACGCTTGCGGCAAGTCGACGCTGCTGCGCTCGTTCGCGCGGCTCCTCGCGCCCTCGGGCGGGCGCATCGTGCTCGACGGGTCGGATCTGCACCGCCTCCCGACCAAGGAGGTGGCGCGCACCCTCGGGTTGTTGCCGCAGTCGCCGATCGCGCCCGAGGGCATCGCCGTCGCCGACCTCGTTGCGCGCGGCCGCAGCCCGCATCAGGGGATGTTGTCTCGGTGGTCACGGGAGGACGACGAGGCCGTGGCCGAGGCGCTGACCCTCACCGGCACGGGTGAGTTGGCGGATCGGTCGGTCGACGAACTCTCGGGCGGGCAGCGGCAGCGGGTGTGGATCGCGATGGCGCTCGCGCAGAGCACCGACATCCTGCTCCTCGATGAGCCGACGACCTACCTCGACATCGCCCACCAGGTCGAGGTGTTGGATCTGCTCACCGACCTCAACCGGGCGCGCGGAACGACCATCGCGATGGTGCTGCACGACCTGAATCTCGCTGCGCGGTATGCGGATCGGCTCATCGCAGTGCGCGGTGGCGAACTCTTCGCAGCCGGTGCGCCCGAGGACGTGCTCACGGCCGACACGGTGGGTGAGGTGTTCGGGCTGAACAGCTGCATCGTCTCCGACCCCGCCACCGACCGGCCCATGGTCGTTCCGCTCGGGCGTCACCACTGTGGGAGACTGCGCGCCTCCGGGCAAGCTGGCACACCCTCGACCTGCGCAGAGGTGGCCTGAAACGTAGCGTTGGGGGAACGCCCCAGAAGTGAGGACACCCTGATGCGCGAATTCGAGTACGACGACCCCTGGCGCCTGCGTGAAACGCGCCTGGACCTGGATTCCCTCGGTGTCACCGAGTCGGTGTTCGCGCTGGTCAACGGGTGTGTCGGCACGCGCGGGGCGTTGGAGGAGATCGACCCCGCGCACTCACCGGGCACGTTCATGTCGGGCGTCTTCGAGACCCACCCGCTGAGCTACCCCGAGGGCGGGTACGGCCACCCCGAGCACGGTGAGGCCCTGGTGGCCGTCGCCGACGGGACGCCGATCCGTCTGGAGGTCGACGGGATCCCCTTCGACGTGCGCACCTGCGAACTGCACCACCACGAACGCGCCCTCGATCTGCGCGCCGGCGTCGTGGATCGAGAGTCGGAGTTCAGCGTCACCGGCGGTGCGCGGATGCGGCTGCGGACGCGGCGACTCGTGTCGCTCGTCGACAGGTCGGTGTCGGCCACCCGCTGCGAACTGACCGCGCTGGAGCAGCCGGCCCGGGTGGTCGTGCGCTCCGGACTCGTCGTCAACGCCACCCCGCCCGAGGTCGAGAGCGACGACCCCCGCGTCGGAGCCGCCCTCGATCGCCCCTTCGACGTGTTCGCGCCCGCCCGCATCGTCGACGGCGGAGGTGTGTTCGCCCACCGCACCACGCGCACCGGTATCGCTGTCGCCGCCGCCGTGGGTCACGACGTCACCGTCGAGCGAGCTGAGGGCTCCGAAGACCTCAGCGCCGACGCCGAGTTCACGCCCGAGGTCGCGACCCAGGTGGAGGACGAGCGCATCTCCACGACGGTGAGCATCGATCTGGAGCCGGGGGATCGGCTCGTCATCGTCAAGTTCATGGCGCACGTGCGCGCACCCGCGGTCGAGGTGGAGTCGAGTCCGCAGACGGCAGCGGAGTCGCTGTGCGAACACGCGCTGGCGGCCCTGCAGGGTCGGCGCACGCGCGGGTTCGAGGCGCTGGAGTCTGCGCAGCGGGCGCATCTGGACGATTTCTGGCGTGACTGCGATGTCGAGCTCGACGGGGACGACGAGCTTCAGTTGGCGTTGCGGTACCAACTGTTCCAACTGCACTGCTCTGCCGCGTGCATCGACGACGCGCCTATCGGCGCCAAGGGCCTGACGGGGTCGGGCTACAGCGGGCACACCTTCTGGGACATCGAGGGATTCGTGCTCCCCGCGTTGACGCTGCTGCGCCCCGAGTCGGCGGCGCGGTTGCTGAGGTGGCGCTCCGGGGTCATCGAGGAGGCGCGCGGCCGGGCGGAGGTGCTCGGCCTGGAGGGCGTGAGTTTTCCGTGGCGCACCATCAGCGGTCACGAGGTGTCGGCGTACTGGCCGGCGAGCACGGCCGCGATGCACGTCAACGCGGACATCGCCCGCGCGTTCGACCACTGGACCAACGTGACGGGCCAGCCGCTGGAGGCTGTCGGCTGCCTCGGCGTCCTCGTGGAGACGGCGCGGCTGTGGGCGTCGATGGCCGCTCGCGACTCAGGCGGCGAGTACCACTTCTTCGGGATGACCGGCCCCGACGAGTACACCGGGGTCGTCGACGACAACGTGTTCACCAATCTGATGGCGCGACGCAATCTGCGCGTGACGATCGATGCGTGCCGGGATGACCCGCAGGGAGCCGCCGACCTCGGGGTCACCGGCGCCGAGATCGACCGGTGGGCCGAGACGGCCGACCACATCCACATCCCCTTCGACGACGTGCTGGGAGTGCATCCCGCCAACGCGCACTTCACGAGCTACCGCGAGTGGCCGTTCGAGGAGCGCCGCGATCACTATCCGGTGCAAGAGAACTCGCACTATGCCCTCATCTACCGGCGTCAGGTGCTCAAGCAGGCCGACCTCGTGCAGGCCATCTGGTGGTGCCGCGACGCGTTCACGCCCGAGCAGATCGCCCGCGACGTCGAGTACTACGAGGCGCGCACCGTGCGGGACTCGTCGCTGTCGGCGGCGGTGCAGGCGGTCGCGTGTGCGGCAGCCGACCACGTCGATCTGGCGCTGCGGTACCTGCGGGAGGCGGCGTTCGTCGACCTGCGGGATCTGCACGACAACGCGGCTCAAGGGCTGCACATGGCGTCGGTCGCGGGGGCGTGGTTCGCGTTCACCGCGGGTCTCGGTGGATTGCGTGAGGACCACGAGGTGCTCGAACTCGCGCCTCACCTGCCGTCGTCGTTGAGTCGCACAAGGTATCAGGTGCGGTGGCGCGACACCGTGCTGCGTGTCGAGACCACGCGTGACGGGACGACGTTGTCGCTGCCGTGCGGCGGTGGGTCGATGGACGTCGTCATCGACGGTGAGCGCGTGACCGTGGCTGTCGATGCCCCGGTCACCGTCCCGCTGCGCGAGCCGAGCCCCCTTCGTCCTGAACCGACCCAACCTGCAGGACGCGCACCCGCCTGACGAGGCGTCGACAGCCCCGCTCGAGGTGTCGCCGAATCCTGTGTTATCCCTCGTGACGATTCGACACGCATCGGCATCAGGATGGGCGTAGCTGCGCGGCATGACTCGAGACGGTCGCAGCCAGGGAGAGGGGATGCACATGGACGCCGACATCATCGTAGTCGGGGCCGGGCTCGCCGGGCTGGTGGCCGCAACCGAGGCGGCCGATGCCGGGCGGCGTGTGCTCGTCGTCGAGCAGGAAGGGCCGCAGTCCCTCGGCGGTCAGGCCCACTGGTCGCTGGGCGGGCTGTTCCTCGTCGACTCACCCCGAGCAACGCCGCCTGGGCATCCACGACTCCCTCGACCTCGCGCGTCAGGACTGGATGGGCAGCGCTGCGTTTGACCGCCCCGAGGACTACTGGCCGCGCCGCTGGGCGGAGGCGTACCTCGACTTCGCCCACGGCCCCAAGCGAGCCTGGCTGCACGACATGGGAGTTCGGATTCTCCCCATCGTCGGGTGGGCCGAGCGCGGCGACGGCCGCGGCAACTCCGTGCCCCGCTTTCACATCACGTGGGGGACAGGTCCGGGCGTGCTCGCCCCCTTCATCCAGCGCGTTGTCGAGCACGAACACGCCGGGCGGATCGCCGTCGCGTACCGGCACCGCGTGGACTCCCTGATCACGGAGGCCGGGGTGGTCACCGGAGTGCGATGCTCGGTCCTCGCGCCCGACGCGGCCCCCCGCGGCGCATCCACCTCGCGTGAGGTGATCTCTGCGGTCGAGCTGCACGCCCAGGTCGTCCTCGTCAGCTCGGGCGGCATCGGCGGCGACCACGACCTCGTCCGCCGCGCCTGGCCCGCGCGACTCGGTACCCCGCCGCAGCGCATGATCACCGGTGTTCCCGCGCACGTCGACGGCCGGATGCTCGGCATCACCGTCGACGCGGGGGGCCGCATCATCAACCCCGACCGCATGTGGCACTACGTCGAAGGCATTCGCAACTGGGACCCGATCTGGCCGAGTCACGGCATCCGCATCCTGCCCGGCCCCACCAGCCTGTGGCTCGACGGCGCAGGCAACCGCCTTCCCGCCCCCTGCTATCCGGGGTTCGACACCCTCGGAACGCTGCGTCACCTGCGCACGACGGGGTTCGACCACAGCTGGTTCGTGCTCACCCAGAAGGTCATCGAGAAGGAGTTCGCCCTCTCGGGATCGGAGCAGAACCCCGACCTCACGGGCAAGGACATGCGTCTGCTCGCCTCCCGCCTCGGCGCCAAGGGTGCTCCCGGACCGGTCGAGGCCTTCAAGGAGCACTGCGAAGACTTCGTCGTCGCCGACGACCTCGCCACGCTGGTCGCGGGCATGAACCGTCTCGAACCCGGCCCCGACGGACGCGGCCACATCGACGAAGCCCGTCTGCGCCACCTCATCGAGGCGCGGGACCGTGAGCTCGACAACCCGTTCAGCAAGGACGCGCAACTCACCTTCGTGCGCGGCCACCGCACCCACCGCGGCGACCGCATCATGCGCACGGCCGCTCCCCACCGTTTTCTCGACCCGAACAACGGTCCTCTGATCGCCGTCCGCCTCCACGTGTTGACCCGAAAGACGTTGGGTGGCATCGAGACCGACCTCGAGGGTCGCTGCCTGCGTCACGACGGCACCCCGGTGCCCGGCCTGTATGCCGCCGGCGAGGTCAGCGGCTTCGGCGGTGGCGGGATGATGGGGTACAACGCCCTCGAAGGGACCTTTCTCGGCGGTTGCCTCTTC
>DAMDJY010000166.1:0-2329 GCA_032100225.1 Mobilicoccus sp. | reverse complement strand
CGCCGGACGAGCCATGGCCGCTGCCACCCGCTGATCGACGGGCCGCGGCCTCGACGCCTCTGTGGCTGGAGGTATTACTTGGCCGGAGTGCCGAGGACGTCGAGGACGGCCTCGCGCAGGACGGCCGCGACCTGCTCGGGATGGGTGATCGGGGCGAGGTGCGTGGCGCGCGGAATGAGGCGGCGGTGGCCGTCACGGGCAGCAGCGGCGTACGCACGTGAATCGATGCCCAGCTGATCGAAGGCCCCGGCGACGATCCAGACCGGGCAGTCGATCTCGGCGATCTCGTGGATGCCGGCATGCTCCGCGATGTCGGCCCACGCGTCGGGCAGCACGGCATAACCGGTGTCGTCGGGAAGGCGGGTCGCGTCGGCGCCGAGGGTGCCCATGATGCGGTTGGCCACGCCCGCCATCCGCGCGGGCCCCACGAGCTGCAGCACTCGGGAGAAGTCGGAGTAGAGGTGCAGCAGCACCGGGTGGCGCGTCGGATCGGCCGCAGCCCCGATCGTCACGACTGCCGCATACGCGTGGGGCCGCTGCGCCGCGAGCCGCGCCGCGACATATCCGCCGAGGCTATGGCCGGCGAGGATCACGGGCCGACCCGTTGCCCCGCCAGGGCAGAGCGGCGTCGAGTCTGGCACATGGGCAACGATCGCGTCGTCGACGGCTCGTTCGATGCCGTCCGTCGTCCACGGTTCACCCGCCCGCGAGCCGTGACCGGGCAGATCGACGCACACGAGGTCGGCCTCGGGGATGCGCTCGGCGTAGCCGTCCCACTCACGCGCATCGAAACGGGTGCCGTGCAGCAGAACGAGGAGCGGTCGACCGGTCACACCACGCACCCTACGGCCGGTGTCGGGCGTGGACGACGACTCGACCTTCACCCCACCTGCCATCCCTGCAGGTCACACGGGTGGCTCGGTCCGAGGTCACGACTTTCGGTCGTCACCCACGGCGCCAGTCCCGCGAATCAGGCGTGTGTCACGACGTGGGGGTGCGGGCCAGGACGAGGCCCGAGGCGGTTTGGACGAAGGTGAAGCCGAGCAGGACGAGGATGGGTGCGGTCCATGCGTGGGTGCTTTCGAAGAGGGCGCCGGCGAGGACGGGTCCGACTGCGGCGATGAGGAATCCGCGTCCCTGGGCGAAGGCGGAGACGGCCGGCACATCATGGGGGTCGCGTTGGCGGGCGATGAAGGTGAGGGCGATGGCGATCCCTGCGCCCTGGCCGAATCCGGCGATGACGACCCCGACCGTGGCGAGCACCGGCCCGGTAAGCAGTGCCGCGATGCCGAGGGCGTAGATCGCAAAGAACACGCCCATCACGAGGGGTGCCCGCCGGTGTGTCGCCATGTGGGGGCCGAAGAAGCTGCCGGGAATCCCCATTGCCCATGAACACGGCCGTGAACCAGGTGCGGGGGAGGCGGACGACGTGGGCGAGGCCGCTCGGCGCCTGAGGCGGTGCGGCGTGCCCGCCCGTGGGATGGGCGGCGATCTTGCGGGCGGCGGCAGCCCACATCACGAGCGCGAGGATCACCGGTATCGCCCAGATGCCCAGAGTCGCAGGCCAACCGACTCCCGCGGTGAGCAGGGGCGCAGTCGCGGCCGATGCCACGGAGGCCCCGAAGATCATGCACACGGTGTAGGTGCTCGTCATGCGCGGCACCTGCTGCGGAAAGCGGCTGCGCACGATCGCCGGGAGCACGACGTTGAGGATGGCGATGCCCGCTCCCATGAGCGTGGCGCCGAGGTAGAAGGTGCCGACCGTGGGCGCGCTGCGGGTGAGGATCCCCACACCTGCCACGACGAGGGCCACCAGCGTGGTCCGCTCGGTGCCCCATCGGGCCACGAGCCACGGCGTCGCGAACGCCATGATGCCGAAGCAGAGCAGGGGCAACGTGGTGGTCAGACCGGCGAGCGTCGGGCTGAGGTCGAGCCCGCTGCGGACGGCGCCGAGCGCAGGCGGCACGCTCGTGATCGGCGTGCGGCACACGAGTGCCACAGCGATGAAACCGGGCACGAGGCGACGCAACTGCCGCGAGGAGGGCACGCGGCGACTCCAACGACGCCGACCTCTGCCACCGGTCGTTGGCGCGTGCGGGCATTCCTGACAGATCGCCCTCGGGAAGAGACGGCCTCATCCCAGTTGCACGGGACCGCTTGAGAAGGCAGCGCCCTCGCCGATGAGTGGGTGTGGCCTCCACCCACGGTGGGGGCGGACAGACCGGGCCGCCGTCGACAAGGCGACCCTGGCCCCCCCAACCGGGCCTCACGACCCGAGCAGCGAGGACGACGATGCGTGCACTGGTGATCGACGATTCGCGCGCGATGC
>DAMDJY010000165.1:0-7282 GCA_032100225.1 Mobilicoccus sp. | reverse complement strand
CCGGCTACGTCGAGGACCACCCGGTCGAGCGCATGATGCGCGACGCCAAGATCACGCAGATCTACGAAGGCACCAACCAGATCCAGCGCCTCGTGATGGGCCGCATGCTCCTCAAGTGATCGACGAGTCGACCACTCGCACTTGACAACTGAGGGCCGAGGCCCCTTCCCCGTCGCGACACGCCCGGCGGCTGGGAAGACGCCTCGGCCCTCAGTCTGCGTACAGCTCAAGGGGAATACTTGGCACCCATGAGCTCGCCGTACGACGACCCCGCCCCGATGCGCCCCCGAACAGACGGAGGCAGCATCGAGGTTCGTCGTGGCTCGACGGCCGCGCTGGCCGATCCCGAGGCGCTGACGCCGCGGCTGCGTCGACGTCGCGCACTGACCCTGATCCTGCTGACGCTGGTCGCTCCGGGCTCGGCTCAGATCGTCGCGGGTAACCGCAAGCTCGGGCGGGTCGCGTTGCGCGCTGCCGCGGGCATCGCGGTGCTCGCTGTTCTGGCGTTGCTCGTCTACCTCATCAGCCCCGGGATGCTGCTCGGCATCGTGGCCGGACCGTGGTTCCTCGGCCTGCTGACCGGCGCACTCGTTCTCGCGGGTCTGTTCTGGGCTTACCTCTTTCTCGACGCGATGCGTCTGGGCCGACTGAGCCGGGTGGGGCACGGGACCCGCCGCACGGTCGCGGCGCTCACCGCAGTCCTCATGCTGCTGACCAGCGGATCCCTGTTCGCCGCCGCCTGGATCGTGTGGGCCGGACGCACGACGATCACCAACGTCTTCGACGCCACGGACCGGCAGGCCCCCGTCGAGGGCCGCTACAACGTGCTGCTCATCGGCTCCGACGCGGGATCCAATCGCACGGGCGTCCGCACCGACACGCTCATGCTCGCCAGCGTCGACGCCTCCACCGGGCGCAGCGCCCTGTTCGGGTTCGCGCGCGACACCGAGAACATCAACTTCCGGCCAGGCTCGACCATGGCCGAGCTCATGCCGCAGGGCTGGAACTGCGGCGACCAATGCCTGCTCAACGGCATCTACCAGTGGGGCATGGAGAACCGCGACAAGTTCCCCGCCGACGTCAAGAACCCCGGCGCGCTCGCGACCAAGGAGGCCGTCGAGGCGCTCTCCGGCCTCGACATCCAGTACTACGCGATGGTCGACCTCGTCGGATTCCGGCGGTTCGTCGACGCCGTGGGTGGCATCGACATGGTCGTCGGCCGCCGCACCCCCATGGGTGGCGGCACCTCCCCGATCTCCGGGTACATCGAGCCCGGCAGTCAGCGCCTCGACGGGTACCACGCGCTCTGGTACGCCCGATCGCGCGAAGGCGCCTCCAACTACGACCGCATGGCGCGGCAGAAATGCGTGATGAACGCGATGCTGCACCAGCTCGACCCGCAGACCGTCGTGCTCAAGGCGCAGGACATCGCCGAGATCTCCGGTGGAGTGCTTGAGACCGACATCCCCTCCAGCGACCTCGGGCGCCTCGGCGGCCTCGCGATGAAGGCCCGCGACGGCAAGATGACGACGGTCAACTTCACCCCGCCGCTCATCAAACCGTGGGATTACGACCCGAACCAGATTCACGACATCGTCACCAAGACGATCGAGGGCGACCCCGACCCGACCGGCCGTCGTAGCGCCGCCAAGAGCAGCGCCACGCCGAAGGGGACTGCGAGCAGCGGCGCCGGACAAGGACGTTCGTCCAGTTCTGGCAGCGGCACGGCCTCGGGTACAGGCTCCGACCAGGGCGAGACCGGCACCCCGGGCGACGAGTACGCGTTCAGCGTGAGCGATGATCAGGGCCTGATCTGCGCCGTGCCGTGACACGCGGCCGACTCCGGCGCGGCACAATGAGGCGGATGATCCCAGGGCCCAGGTGAGACACCAGGCCGTGACGAAGGATGGAGACGACGTGAGCGGACAGCAGTCGGCGCGCCTGCCCGCAGTGAGCGTCGTGATGCCCGTCCTCGAGGAGGAACGGCACCTGCGCGCCGCCGTGCAGCGTGTGCTCGCCCAGAAGTACCCGGGCGATCTCGAGATCGTGCTCGCCGTCGGCCCCAGCAAGGACCGCACGCAGGAGGTCGCCGACGCGCTCGCCGCCGAGGACTCCCGGGTGCGCATCGTGCCCAACCGCACCGGCCGCACGCCCGACGCGCTCAACGCGGGGATCTCCGCAGCGCGGTACCAGATCATCGCCCGCGTCGACGGACACGCCGAACTCTGCGACGGCTACCTCGCCACGGCCGTGACCGAGTTGCTGCGCGTGGGGGCCGCGAACGTCGGCGGCATCATGGACGCCCAGGGGAGCACCCCGTTCGAGCGGGCCGTGGCCGCTGCGATGAAGAGCCGGATCGGCGTGGGCAACGCGCGATTCCACGTCGGTGGGCAGGCGGGGGAGGCCGAGACCGTCTACCTGGGGGTGTTCCGCCGCGAGGCCCTCGAAGCCGCCGGCGGTTACGACAGCCACTTCGCCCGCGCCCAGGACTGGGAGCTCAACCACCGCATCCGCTCCTCCGGGGGACTGGTGTGGTTCATGCCCGACCTGACCGTCACGTACCGGCCCCGCGGCACCCTCGAGGCCCTGGCCCGCCAGTACTTCAACTACGGACGCTGGCGCCGCGTCGTCGCTGCCCGCCACGAAGGCACGATCAACCTGCGCTACCTCGCTCCGCCCGCGATGGTCGTCGGCACGAGCGCCGCCACGCTTCTCGGACTCGCCTCGCGCCGAACCCGATTCGCGCTCCTCGTGCCTGCTGCCTACGCCGCCGCCGTGACCGCTGGGGGATGGGTGATCAGCCGAGACGAGAACGTGGCGACCCGCGCCCGCACCCCGCTCGCGCTCGCGACCATGCACTGGTGCTGGGGCCTCGGATTCATCACCAGCCCCAAATGCCTTCGCGCGGTGGCTCGTGACGTTGCTGCGGACGCTGTCGCTTCCGGTGCCGCCAACGCGGACGCCGCTGCTGCCCGCATCGCCGACGCCGGCACTGCTGCGGATGCCGCGATGCCCGGTCAGGAGTCGTCGTGAAGGTGCTGATGCTCGTCGCGACCACGGTCGCGACCGATACCCGCGTTCTGCGTGAGGCGACGACGCTGACTGGAGCCGGTCACGACGTCCACATCATCGGTCGCTCGGTGCCCGAGGACTACACGCCTCCCGCGGGCGTCACCGTCTCGTCGGTGGGCACCTCGTCGGTGTTCCGCGCCGAAGGTACGCCGTCGCTCTCGGGAGTCACGTTGCCCCCGCACATGCGATTCGCGCGCTGGGCGCTGCTGCCGCAACACCGTGCCTCCGCGTTCGGTCGCTGGGCCGACGGTGCCGTCGCCGACGGCCGCACCCGCGAGTACGACGTCGTCCACGCCCACGACTTCACCGCGCTCGCAGCCGGCTCCACGCTGGCCGACGAACGCGGTGTCCCGCTGGTCTACGACACGCACGAGCTGTGGACCGGCCGCCCCCGCGAGTACCGCCCCAGCCCGCTCATGGACCGCCGCGAGGCGCGCCAGGAGGGTGAACTCGGCACCCGGGCCGACGTCGTCATCACCGTCGGAGACGGCGTGGCCGACGCATTGCGCCTCAAGTACGGCTGGAACCACGTCGTCGTCGTGCGCAACACCTTTCCGGCCCTGGCCCCGCCGCGTCAGCCGGTCGTCGACCGACCGAGCGATCCCGACAGCCACGGCCCGCGCGGCCTCGTCTATGCCGGACGCCTGGCGGCCTACCGGGAGCTCGAGGTCGTCTCCCAGGCGAGCGGGCGGCTCAAGGCCCTCGGGCTGCCCGTCACGTTGCGTGGCCCCGCCGACGCCACGTGGCTCTCGACCTACGACCCGGGCGACGCGCGCATCGAACCTGCCTGCGCCCCGGACGAAGTCACCCAGCACCTCGCCGCTGCCGGACTCGTGCTCGTCACGCACTCTGACAAGTGGGAGAACCACCGACTCGCGCTGCCCAACAAGCTCTTTCATGCCGTGCAGGCCGGTGTGCCGGTCGTCGCGACCGACGTGGGTGAGCTCGCTGCCGCCGTGCGCAGCCACGGACTCGGCACCCTCTACACCCCCGGCGACGCAGACTCCCTCGTCGAGGCCGCACGCCGCGCCGTCGCCGACTACGAGAACCTGCACGACGCCGTGCACGCCGCCGCCGCCGAATTGAGCTGGGACACCGACGGTGCGAGGCTGCTCGACGCCTATGCCGGTCTGGGTCAGGCGCGAGGGGGCGTCGCCGGTGAGTAGCGTGGTCCAGAGACGGAACGAGATGAGGAGCACGATGAGCGCACGACCGGAACCGCCGGTGATGCAGCGATGAGCGCAGTCACACCGTCGCCCGCGGCCGATGCGCCGATCTACCACAAGTACGAGCCGCACAAGGCTGGCATGCCGCCGCTTCGCACGTACTTCTCCGACCTCTGGCGGCGCCGCGAGTTCGCTATCGAGACCTCCAAGGCGAGCATGCGGGCGGCCAACACCCGCACCTTCTTCGGCACCGCGTGGCTGATCATCAACCCGTTGCTGCTGGCGTTCGTCTACTACCTGCTCATCAACGTGATCAGCGGCAAGGCGGGCCAGGGCTTCGACGCCCAACGGTTCTCGCACCTGACGTGCGGCCTCTTCGTCTTCTACTACTTTCAGGGCGCGGTCGGTTCGGGCGCGCAGGCCGTGACCGGCGCGGGCAAGGTCATCCTCAACACGGCGATGCCGCGACTGCTGCTGCCGCTCGCAGCCGTGCGCACCGCGTTCTATCGCTTTCTGCCCACGCTGCCGGTGTACTTCGTGTTTCACATCATCGCCGGCAACCCGTGGAACTGGGCGACGTTCCTCGTCGCGCCCGTCTTCCTTCTGCTGCTCAGCCTGTTCGCAGCCGGACTCTCGGCCCTGTTCGCGGCCCTGCAGGTGTACTTCCGCGACACCTCAAGCTTTCTGCCCTACGTCATGCGCATCTGGCTGTACTCCTCGCCGGTGCTGTGGACGCTGGACCACCTGCCCGCCAGCCTCCGCCCGTTCGCTGCGTTCAACCCGCTGTACTCCCTCATCGGCGGGTACAACGAAGCGCTCCAGCAGGGCATCTCACCTGCCCCGGAGATCTGGCTCCAGGCCATCGGGTGGGCGTTGATCGCGCTCATCGGCGGCTGCTCCTACTTTCTCATGAGGGAGCGTGATTTCGCTGTCCGCCTCTGACAAGCCCTCCGGATCGACAGCCGCCACCAGCACGGGATTCTCCGTCGGCGGCGCCTTCTCCCTCGGCGACCGCAAGCAGGACAAGGCCCGTCGCGCCCAGGACAAGGTCGACGCCGGACCAGACAAGGTCTTCATCGACAACTCGGCCCGCATCGACCTCGCGGTCAGCGTCCAGCACCTCTCGATCACCTACCGCACCACGTTCGAGCGGGTGCCCACGTTCAAGAACGCCATCGTGCGGTTCGGCCGCGGCGAGCGTGCCCTGGTCGAGGTGCAGGCGCTCAAGGACGTCAGCTTCGACGTGCCCAACGGCACCCAGCTCGGCATCATCGGCGCCAACGGTGCCGGCAAGTCGACGATCATGCGCACCATCGCCGGCATCCTGCCTCCCACCGAGGGCCAGATCGAGGTGTGGGGCCGCGCGAGCACGCTGCTTGCTCTCGGCGTGGGGTTCAACGCGCAGCTCTCCGGCCGCGAGAACGTCATCCTCGGTGGCCTCGCCTCCGGGCTCTCCCGCGCCGAGGTCGAGGACCGCGCTCAGGAGGTCGCCGAATGGGCCGAACTCGGCGACTACATCGACGCACCGATGCGCACGTACTCCTCGGGCATGTTCAGCCGCCTGGCGTTCAGCGTGGCCGTGCACATGAAGCCCGACATCCTCATGATCGACGAGGCGCTCTCGGCCGGTGACGCGGCGTTCCGCGAGAAGGCGAACGCCAAGATGGACGAGCTGCGCAAGTCGGCCCGCGCCATGTTCCTCGTCAGCCACGGCCTCGCGAGCATCAAGGACATGTGCAACGACTGCATCTGGCTGCACAAGGGCGAGGTCATGATGCACGACACCCCCGAGGCCTGCATCGACGCCTACACCACGTTCGTCAAGGTCGGCAAGACCCCGCGCACCATGGACGAGATGTGAGCCGCTCCTCCTACGACGTCACGATCCTCACCTCGGGACACGACGTCGCCGACGCTCGACTCCACCGTGAGGCCGCAGCGCTCGTGGGGGCCGGGTTGACTGTCGAGGTGCTCGGACTCGGGCGTGTGGAGGACGGTCCGCCGGACACCACCGTGCGCACCTGGGAGCGCGCCGGTGGAGTGCGTCGTGCGGCGCTCGCCGCGCGCATCGCGGGGGCTGCCGGAGGGCGCGTCCTGATCTCGCTCGACCCCGACTCGGCGCTTGCGGCGCACTCCATCGTCCTGGCCACGGGGCGTGAACTCGTCGTCGACGTGCACGAGGACTACTCCGCGCTGCTGGCCGATCGCGCCTGGACCTCGGCCTTCGGCGGCGCCGCCGGACGCGTGGCCCGCGAGATCGTGCGCGGATTCCACCGGGTTGCCGGCCGCGCTGCGCTGACGGTCGTCGCGGACGATCACGTGCCGCCGCTGCGGGCTCGCCGCCGACTGGTGCTGCCCAACGAACCAGACCTCTCGATGCTGCCCGAGCCCGGCGAGCCTGGTGCGACGCCGCGGGCTCTGTACATCGGTGACGTACGCCGCAGCCGTGGGCTGTTCGCGATGCTCGAGGCCGTGCGTCTCGCACCCGATTGGCACCTCGACATCGTCGGCCCCGTCGCCCCCACCGACGCAGATGCCCTCGACGCGGCTCTGGCCCGAGCCGGATTGCGTGACCGCGTCACCCTCCACGGCCGCAAACCACCCCGCGACGCCTGGCAACTCGCCACCGGAGCCTGGGCCGGGATGCTGCTGCTGACCGACACCCCCGCCTTCCGCGATGCCCTCCCCAGCAAAGTCGGCGAATACCTCGCCTGCGGACTCCCCGTCATCACCACCGACCTGCCCCGCCAAGCAGCGGTGATCCGGGGCACTGGTGTTGGGGGGGGCCCGACCGACGGACGGGGCGATGCGGCCGGTGCCGCAGGACTCGGCCCGTGTGGCGTCGTCGTGCCCAACGGCACCGACGAGCAGGTGGGCGCCGCAGTCGCCGAGCACCTGCGCGCGTGGGCTGCCGATCCTGCCGAGCTGCACGGCCTGCGGGCTGCGGCCTTGGCCGCCTCCGCGCGAGGTCGACGCGAAGACCCGTACGCCGCCTTCGCTGCGGCTGTCGTCGACCTGCTCCACGCACCCGAGCACGCCTGAGC
>DAMDJY010000164.1:0-7307 GCA_032100225.1 Mobilicoccus sp. | reverse complement strand
GGGTCCGATCGTTGTCGGTCCCGTCGTCCCCCGCCTGTTCGCCGCCGGCCGGTCAGCCCGCGCTGCGCTCTCCGGACTCTCGGCCGTGCCCGCCTGGCCCGCGGCCCCCCGCGTCGTCGACGCCGACGACCTCCTGCCCGAGCGCGCCCTCCTCGGTGAAAAACCCGCTCGCGGGCAGCTCGTCGAACGCACCTACACGCCCCTCCACGGGGCCGGCGGCGAGCTCCTCGAGACTCTCTCGACCTACCTGGAGACGGGCCGCTCCCTGGAGAGGACCGCCCGCGCTCTGTACGTGCACGCCAACACGGTGCGTTACCGCCTCGGGCGCATCGCCAAGGTCGTCGGGCTCGATCCGACGGTCCCCCGTGAAGCACATGTGCTGGGTACCGGCCTGGCTCTGGGGCGCCTGGCGCGCTCCGAACCCCGATTGCGGCGCCCCCCTGCGCTCGGCGACTGAACGCCGACGCTCACGCGTTTTGTAGGAATCGTCCAGATGACCGGCGGGTAGTTGTGGGCGGCAGAGACTGCGTCCGAGACACGTATCCGACAGGCTGGATCCGTGCTCGTCATCGTCTGCCCTGGACAGGGCGCTCAGGTCCCCGGTCTCCTCACCCCCTGGCTCGAGAGCCCCGCTCTCCGCAGCGCCCTCGAGGCGTACTCGGAGGCTGCGGAGATCGACCTCGTCGCCCACGGCACCACCTCTGACGCGGACACCATCCGCGACACCTCGGTGGCCCAGCCGCTGATCGTCGCGAGTGGATTGCTCAGCCTCTCGGCGCTACTCGACCCCGAGGGGACAGCGCCGAGTTTCCCCACCCCGCCCGCGGGCGCCGTCGCCGGACACTCGGTCGGTGAGTTCACCGCAGCAGCCGTCAGTGGGGCGTTCACCCCGATGCAGGCCATGCAGCTCGTCGGCGTGCGAGGCCGTGCGATGGCCGAGGCCAGCAACGCCCACCCCACGGGCATGAGCGCCGTGCTCGGCGGCAAGCCCGAAGAGGTCCTGGCCGCCATCGAGGCCCACGGACTCACCCCCGCCAACGTCAACGGCGGCGGACAGGTCGTCGCAGCAGGCGATCTCGAGGCGCTCCAGGCCCTCGCCGATGAGCCGCCCGCGCGCACCCGGGTCAAGGCGTTGTCGGTCGCCGGCGCGTTCCACACCCACTTCATGTCCCCCGCCGTCGACATCCTCGATGAGGCAGCCCGCCATGCTGCCGTCGAGGACCCGACGATCCCGTTCATCTCCAACCGCGACGGGCAGCCGATGGAGGATGGCGCCGACCTCGTGCGCCGCCTCGTGGGGCAGGTCAGCAACCCCGTCCGCTGGGACCTGTGCATGGAGACCTTCGCCGAGATGGGCGTCACGGGCATCCTCGAACTCGTGCCCTCCGGCACCCTCGTCGGTCTGGCCAAGCGCGCTCTCAATGACGTCGAGCGTTTTGCCCTCGCCGGGCCCGAATCGCTCGACGACGCACGGGCGTTCGTCGACCAGCACGCCGTGCAGGTGACCGCATGAGCCGTAGCGACGTGCGCCTGCGCCAGAGGACGGGTGCGGAGTTCACCGCCATCCTCGGCCTGGGCGACCACCGGCCCGAGCGCATCGTGCCCAACTCTGAGATCGTCGAGGCGATCGACAGCAGCGACGAGTGGATCCGCGACCGGTCGGGCATCGGCGCCCGCCGCGTCGCCGCTCCCGAGGAGACCGTCGTCATCATGGCCGCCGAGGCCGGTCGCGCAGCGCTGGCCGACGCGGGCATCACGCCCGAGCAGGTCGACCTCATCATCCTCGCGACCATCACCCACCCCTGGCAGACGCCTGCGGCCGGGCCGATGGTCGCCGACGCCCTCGGGGCGGTCAACGCCGCCGCCTACGACCTCGGTGCCGCCTGCGCCGGGTTCTGTTACGGCATCGCTGCCGCCGACGACGCCGTGCGGTCCGGCTCCGCCACCCACGTGCTCGTCATCGGTGTCGAGAAGTTCTCCGACTTCCGCGACCCCGCCGACCGCACCACCGCCTTCATCTTCGGCGACGGCGCCGGCGCGGCTGTGGTGGGTCCGAGCGACTCCCCCGGCATCTCGGCCTCTGTCCTCGGCGCCGACGGCTCGGGTGCCATGACGATCGCGCAGACCCGCGATTGGACTGTCCTGCGCCGCGATTGGGAGACCATGGAGTCGACCGGGTCGCTGCCCGCCGAGGTGTTTCCGTTCCCCTCGATCGGCATGGAGGGCCCGTCGGTCTTCCGCTGGGCCATCACGTCGATGGCGCCCGTCATCGGGCAGATCCTCGAAGCCGCGGGCATGACCGTCGACGACCTCGACGTGTTCGTTCCCCACCAGGCCAACGTCCGCATCATCGACACGATGACCAAGCGAGCAGGACTCCCGGAGCACGTCGTCGTCGCCCGCGAGGACCTCACCGACATGGCCAACACCTCTGCCGCCTCCATCCCCCTCGCCCTCACCCGCATGGTGCGCGAGGGCAAGGCCAAGAGCGGCGACCTCGCCCTCCTCATGGGCTTCGGCGCCGGACTCGCCTGGGCGGGGCAGATCATCCGCGTCCCCTGACCACCGATTCCCGCTGCTCGACGGGTCATTCGAGCACCCGCACCACCGCAGAGCGATACCGATCAGCAGTCATCACCAATCATCAGGAGAACCCCATGGCATTTTCCGAGCAGGAGATCCTCGCCGGCCTCGCCGAGATCATCAACACCGAGACGGGCATCGAGGCCGACGCCGTCGAGCCCGGCAAGTCCTTCCAGGAGGACCTCGACATCGACTCCCTCTCGATGATGCAGATCGTCGTCGAGTGCGAGGACAAGTTCGGCGTCAAGATCCCGGACGAGGCAGTCAAGGACCTCCGCACCGTTCAGGACGCCGTCGACTTCGTCAAGAACGCCCAGGCCTGAGCCACACGCGGGTGCGACCCACACGGTCGCACCCGCGGCCGCCTTTCCCGCACCACCCCGCCGCACCGCGCCCATCGCGCACCCAGCCGTTCCGTCCCGCAGGAGGACCCCCATGACCGCGACCACCTCTCGTGACCGGATCGTCGTGACCGGTCTCGGCACGACGTCTCCCCTCGGCGGAGACGTGTCCTCCACCTGGGACGCGCTGCTCGCCGGCACCTCCGGTGCCCGCCCCATCGAGGGAGATTGGGTCGCCGAGTACGACCTGCCCGTCACCTTCGCCGCCACCATCGCAGTTCCCGCCTCCGAGTCGCTGACCCGGGTCGAGCAGCGCCGCCAGGACCCGTGCGCGCAGTACGCCGTCATCGCCGCCCGCCAGGCGTGGGCCGACGCGGGCTCCCCCGAGGTCGAGCCCGAGCGGATCGCCGTCTCGGTCGGTTCCGGTATCGGCGGTATCGACACCCTCGTGACGGCGTGGGAGAACCTGCGCACCAAGGGTCCTCGCCGCGTGTCGCCGCTGGCCGTCCCGATGCTGCTGGTCAACTCCCCCACCGCGATGGTCTCCCTCGACCTCAACGCCCGCGGCGGCGGCCACACCCCGGTCAGCGCGTGTGCGTCCGGCGCCGAGGCCATCGCCTCCGCGATCGACATCCTCCGTGGCGGCCGGGCCGACATCGTCGTCGCCGGTGGCACCGAGGCGGCTGTCCACCCGCTGCCCATCGGTGGGTTCGCGGCGATGCACGCTCTCTCGACGCGCAACGACGACCCGACGCGTGCCTCTCGCCCCTACGACATCGACCGCGACGGGTTCCTCATCGGTGAGGGCGCCGCCGTCCTCGTCCTCGAGACCTACGACCACGCCGTCGCCCGAGGCGCGAAGATCCACGCCGAACTCGTCTCCGCCGGCATCAGCACCGACGCCCACCACATTGCCGCCCCCGAGCCCGAGGGCGTGGGCGCAGCCGCCGCGATGCGTCAGGCTCTGGAGACCGGCGACATCGACCCCGCCGACGTCGTGCACCTCAACGCGCACGCCACCTCCACCCCGGCAGGCGACATCGCCGAGGCCAAGGCCATCCGCAGCGCGTTCGGTGACCACACCGACCACGTCGCCATCAGCGCCACCAAGTCGATGACCGGGCACCTCCTGGGTGCTGCCGGCGCCCTCGAGGCGATCTTCACGATCAAGGCCCTGCAGAACCGGCTCGCCCCGGCCCAGATCAACCTGGACAACAAGGACGAGGCCATCGACCTCGACATCGTCTCCGGTGAAAACCGCACCCTGCCCGCCGGCGACATCGTCGCTCTCGACAACAGCTTCGGCTTCGGTGGACACAACGTCGCCCTCGCCTTCCGCCGCGTGAACTGACGTACCTACAGCAGGTTGTGCGGCGCCGGTGTTCCAGCGCCGCACACACTCGAAGTCGCACACGGAACACGGCGAAGGACCGGCCCCATCCCCATGGGCCGGTCCTTCGATTCGATGTGGGTGCAGCAGCACGCAGTTCGGCCGCACCCCTCCGCGTGACGGGGAGCTCAGTGGCGCGCGCGGTCGGCGGCGTCAGCCGACGCGGTACAGCCAGCGGGTCGGCATGCCGTCGCCGGCGTGGCGGAACGGGTCGAGTTCGGCATCCCAGGGCGTGCCGAGGGCGCGGTCGATCTCATCACGCAACGATGCACCGTCGGCCTTGCGCAGCAGCGCACGGAGACGGTCCTCGTTGACGACGGCGTCGCCATTGGCAGCCAACCACGTGTGGTGGATGCCGAGGCTCGGCGTGTGGACCCAGCGCGAGCCGTCACAGCCCGGACTGGCGTCCTCGGTCACCTCGAAGCGCACGTTCTCCCAGCCGCGCATGGCACTGGCAAGGCGCGCTCCGGTACCCGCCTCCGCGCCCCAGGCGAACTGGGTACGCATGAGCGAACGACCGAGCGGCTGAGGCTGCCAGTCCACACGGACAGGCTGACCCAGCACAGATTCAAGCGCCCACCCGATGTGTGGGCACATGGCCACCGGGGATGAGTGCACGAACACCATTCCAGTGGTCATCAGCGTTGACGGTGCAACAGACATCCGAACCTCCTGCGTGTGAGGGACGTCTTCCCCAACGACCTCGAGTGCAGGATGGCGGATCAGTCGAAACCGGCGCCGAAACGATATGGCGGCACTGCCGCGATTATGAAGAACATGTCATGGGCAGCAACGAATGCCAGCCGTGTCGTTTCATTGTGCCCCAGACCCCCCGGTGGAACAAAGACAGCCGATGGTCAAGATGTGCCCATGTCGCTCCCCCGCAGAGGAAATGCTTCGGCCATCCGGGCAGAACAACCGCTGCGGAGCCCTCGAGACCCCGCCTGAACAGCGGGAACACCCCATTGCATCCATATCGGCACCCTGTTGTTGGACAGACGATCAAGACGTGCGGTTGACTTGTTTTCAACGGGCGAGGCAGCCGCCGCTGCCGCCGCTGGGGAGCGAAGCCCGACAAGGGGAGGGGAAGCACGATGAACGAGAACACACCGGCACCGGGGATGCAGAGCGCCATGGCCATCCTGACTGCACGCCTGCAGAGCATGGACGGGGGCTGCACGGTCAACGAGTACGTCGACGTGCTGCGCGACGAGATGGACGAGCAGGACCCGCTGATCCTGACATCGGCGATGGCAAGCCTGGCCTCCGCGCTGCTGGCGATCGCCTCGGGCGGGACGCAGATCCCCCCGTACGAACTCCTGTCGACGATCGGCCTGACGCTCGCCGACGCCTGAGTTCGACACTGCACGACAAGCACCATCTGCACCACTGGATACACCACCAGACGACGGAGCGGCCCGCATCATGCGGGCCGCTCCGTCGTTGTCGTGCGGGATGTCGCGTCGACTGTCGCATCTACTGCGCTCTCGACTGGTCGCTCAGGACGCGGGGCAGGTCCCCGAGCCGGATTTGAACGAGATGTGCACGTGGTCGAAGTGGTTGGCCGTCTCGTTGCCGCGGTCCCCCATCGGGCGGTACGGGCGCATGCCGGGGTGCCAGTAGCCCTGCTCCCAGATGACGTACTTGATGTTGAGGGCCTTGGCGTTGTCGCGCGCCCAGTCGGCGACGCGGTCGCCCTCCTCACCTCGAACCATGACGTCGAGCGCATTCCCGCTGTGATGGTCGCTCTTGCCGTGACCCGGGCGGTACCCGCCGATGTCGGTGATCCCGAACTGGGCGGCAACCCGACCACGAACGGCGATGGGCCAGGAGTTGAGGCCACTCGTTCCCGGCCCCGAGGTGAACTGGCAGGACATCGCCTGGGCACGCTCGCGCTGGACCTGCTTGGCGAGCGACGTGGAACGGGTGGCAGCATCGGCGGCGGGCGCCGCGGTCAGGCCGGAACCGATCGTCACGGCAGCAGAAGCGGCCACAGCGACGAGGGCGGGACGGGCGAGACCGCTCAGGGGAAAGCGACTCATGAGTGCCAGGTTGCAGCACGTGACACGGCCGTGTCCATTCCGTGACCCCCTCGTGATGTGAAAATGGGTGAGTTCATTACCGATTCATCCCCAATGAGGCACCCGCCGGACACCTGAGGTTGACTCTGGCGCAACATCTCAGCCGCGTTGTCCCCCGCGAAGTGCCATGCGCCGAGTCGTCCACAGGGCCACCTCCGGGTCCCGTCGTGACGCGCGCAGCTCCCTAGCGTCGGGAGGGTCAGTCGACCACCCATCGCGAGGACGTCAACCATGAGTGTCAGCAGTCGCTATTCCGTCACCGAAGGGGCCATCGCCAAACACGCGAGCGACCTCGAGACCACGCATCAGGAGATGAACACCGCGCTCAACCAGTTCGGCACGGCCCTGGCCGGATTGCCCAAGGCCTGGCAGGGCGCCTCCTACACGTCGTTCAGCGAGGTGCAGACCCGGTGGCAGAACGCCGCGACCGAGTTGAACCGGGCTCTGGCCGACATCCGGGAGCGCGTGGCCACGTCGGCCACCGTCTACAGCAGCGGCGAGGCGGAGCAGGCCGGCTCGTGGCGCCAGGTGGGTCAGTCCGTCGACTGGTCCGCAGGATCGTTCCGAGGCTGAGAGAGGAATCGCCATGATCGTCAGTTACGACTCCGCCGTCGCCCGCGACGCCGAGGCCCAATTGCGCACCACCGCAGGCCATCTCCAGCAAAACCTGGGCGAGCTCTCCTCCTACGTCGGCGGCGTGTGCGCCGGCTGGGAGGGTGACGAGAAGGTTCAGTACGCCGACATCCAGCGGCGCTGGAACCAGGCGGCCGGGGAGATCAACGAGATCCTGAACCGCATCACCATGTCGCTGGGCGCCAACACCGAGGCCGTCGATCTCATGCGGTCCAAGGTGCGAGCCACCTTGGCCGGCTGAGGACGGTGCCCCTCCGGTGAGCCGCCCCTCTCCCGCGT
>DAMDJY010000163.1:0-7455 GCA_032100225.1 Mobilicoccus sp. | reverse complement strand
GATGGCCATCGCGATCATGATGCGCTGGCGCATACCGCCGGAGAACTGGTGCGGGTACGCCTTGACGCGGTCCTTGGCCCCGGGGATCTGCACCTTCTCCATGAGCCGGATCGCCTGCGCCTGAGCGTCGGACTTGTTGGTGCCGCGGTGCTTGCGGAACATCTCGGCGATCTGCCAGCCCACCGGGAAGACCGGGTTGAGCGAACTCAGGGCGTCCTGAAAGATCATCGAGATCTCGGGACCGCGGGTGCGGCGGCGCTTGTCCTCCGACATGGTCAGCAGGTCGTGGCCGCAGTACCGGATCTGACCCTTGGGAATCTTGGCCGGTGGCATGTCGAGGATGCCCATGATCGCTTGAGCGGTCACAGACTTGCCGGAGCCTGATTCGCCGAGGATCGCCAGAGTCTCGCCTGCGTGCAGGTCGAAGTTGACGCCGTTGATGGCGCGGGCGATGCCGTCCTCGGTGTGAAACTCGACGTGGAGGTCGTCCACCTCGAGAAGGAGACCGTTCGGGCCCGGCTGGTAGCCGGTCTCCGTACGGGGCGCCGTGTGGGACGTTGTGGTCATCGGAGGATCCTTCCTCACCGGGACTTCGGGTCGAACGCGTCGCGCGCGGCGTCGCCCAACATGATGAAGGCGAGCACACACAGGCTGAGGAAGATGCTCGGGAACAGGGGGATGTGCGGGAAGGTGCGCAGGAACTTCAGTCCCTCGTTGATCGCGACACCCCACGAGACGGCCGGCGGAACCAGACCGATGCCGAGGAAGCTCAGCGTGGCCTCGGCGACGATGTAGACGCCCAGGTTGATCGTGGAGACCACGAGGATCGGCGCGAGACTGTTGGGCAAGATGTGGGCGGTGATGATCCGCCACGGGCTGGCACCCAGCGCCCGAGCCGCCTGAACGTAGTCGTTGGGGAGCACCTGCAGGACTGAGCCGCGCATCAGGCGGGCCAGGCTCGGCCAGCCGAGAATGGTCAGCGCCGCCACGACCTTGAACACGACCACGAGGTACGGAGTCGACTGGTCGCTCGGGAAGGCACTCATGAAGAGGATGCCGCCGAGAAGCAACGGGACAGCGAAGAAGATGTCGGTGATGCGGGAGACGACGGCGTCGATCCATCCGCCGCAGTAGGCGGACAGGATGCCGATGGTGCTGCCGAGCAACGTCGTGCAGATCGTGGCGAAGATGCCGACGAGGATCGACGCGCGAGCGCCCTCGATGCAGCGGGCGTAAATGTCATAGCCCTGACCGTCGGTCCCGAACCAGTGCTCGCTGCTCGGCTTGAGACGGACGTCGAACACATCGCGGGCATCGACGCTGGTGAAGAGGCTCGGGAAGGCGGCCATCACGACGAAGAACGTGATCAGGACCGCCGAGAACCAGAACGCCGGCTTACGTCGCAATTGGCGCCAGGCATCCGAGGTCAGCGAGCGACCGGGGGCCGCCTGTTCAGGTTCCGGCGCCGTCACGGGCTTCGCGACCTCTGTCGCAGGCATCTCGGTGGCGGGCGCGGTAGCACCCACGGGCCGGGGCTGGGGGGTGTCAGTCATGGCTGATCCTCGGGTCGAGCACGCCGTACAGAAGGTCGACGATGAGGTTGACGATGAGATACACGATCACCAGGGCGGTCACGGCACCGACGACGGCGAACCCATCACGGTGGTTGATGCTCTGGAAGATGTAGCCGCCGATGCCCTGGATGTTGAAGATGCGCTCGGTGACGATGGCGCCGCCGAGCAGGGCACCGAAGTCGTAGCCCATGAACGTGATGACCGGGATCATCGAGTTGCGCAGGGCGTGCAGGCCGATCGCCCGACGCTGGGTGAGGCCCTTGGCCTTGGCCGTGCGGACGTAATCGGCTCGCAGGTTCTCGGCGAGGTTGGTGCGGGTCAGGCGGGTGACATACGCCATGGACAGCGCTGCCAGGACCATCGCGGGCATGGCCAGTTGGTAAATTGTGGGGTTCTTGCTCGTGATGGTCACGGGGAACCACCCGAGCTTGACGCCCAGGTAGTACTGCGCCAACACGCCGAGGACGAAGACGGGGACCGAGATGACCACGAGCGTGCTCACGAGGATCAGGGAGTCGAGGAACGATCCCTTCTTGATCGCCGCCAACACCCCTGCGGCGATGCCGATGACCGCCTCCATCAGGATGGCCATGAGGGCCAGTTTGCCGGTGATCTCGTAGCGCTGCGCCAGGTCCTGCATGACGGGCACGCCGTAGGTGTTCTCCCCGAGGTCACCCTTGGCGAGCTTGCCGAGGTACTTGACGTAGGCGACCGGCATCGGGTCGTCGAGGTTGTACTCGGCGCGAATCTGCTGAACGACAGCGGGGGGGCAGGCGCGGTCACCGCACTTGCCTGCGGACGGGTCGCCCGGAAGGGCGAAAACCATCGCGTAAATGATGAACGTCGTCCCCAGGATCACCGGGATCATCTGGAGAAAGCGTCGGACGACGTACTGGCCCATGACACCTCCATGGTCGAGGGCTGCCCTCGTGGGGCGCGGGGTGGTGCGGTGATGTGCCGGCGACGACGAGGAGCCGACACCGGGTGGACGCCCGTCCGTCCGCCGTGGGGTCCGTCGACACGGACCCCACGGCGGACGGATTCGGACTCGTCACATCACTGCTTGGCGGTGACCTGAAGGAGGTCGGGGCGTCCGGAGGACTTGTTGACCTTGACGTTCTCGACCTTCTCCGACCACCCGATCTGGGCCGTGTAGTACCACATCGGGATCGCCGGCATGTCTGCGGCGAGGAGCTGCTCGGCCTCCTGGTAGGCGGCGAGGGAGGCCTCACCCTGAGCCTTGCCCGCCTCGGTGAGCTTCTTCTCGAACTCGGGGTTGTCGTACTTGTTGTCGTTGCTCGCGCCACCCTTGCCGAAGACCGGGGTGAGGAAGTTCTCGATGTGCGGGTAGTCCGCGATCCAGCCAGAGCGGAACATGCCCTTCATCTTGCCCGCACCGATCTGGTCACGGAACGTCGCGAAGTCGGTGACGGGGGTGGCGACACAGTCGACACCGAGGGCGCCGCGGATCGAGTTGCACGTGGCCGTGACCCAGTCCTTGTGTGCCGAGTCGGCGTTGTAGGAGATGGTCAGCTTGCCCTTGAAGCCGCCGGCCTCGGCGAGGAGCTGCTTGGCCTTCTCGGGGTTGTACGTGCAGAACTCGCCGCACGCGCCGGCCTTGAAGCCCTCGGTGCCGGGGGCGGCCCAACCGGTTGCGGGCTCACGCGCGCCGTCGAACTGGTCGTCGATGACCTTCTGACGGTCGATCGACATCGAGATGGCCTGACGGATCTTGGGGTCCGCGTAGTCGGGCGACACCTTGTCGGGCGCAACCGTGACGGTCTGGATGGCCGGGTAGGGCGACTGTGCCCAGCGGTCGGGCAGGTCCTGCTGGAACTTGCCGCCCACCAGGGCGCTGCCCGGGATCTCGTCGGTCACGTCGAGGTTGCCGGCGAGGAGGTCGTTGTACGCGGCCTCGGTGTCCTGGTAGATGCGGAAGGTGATCTTGTCGACCTTGCCGCCGAACTCACCCGTGTAGTTCGGGTTCTTCGACAGGACGGCCTGGCGGCCCTGCTCGTAGGTGTCGACCTGGTAGGGGCCAGCGCCGACGGGCTTCTTGGCGAACTCCTCGGGGTTGGCGAAGAACGCGTCGGGCTGCGGCGCGAAGGCGGTGTAGCCGAGGCGAACGGGGAGGTTGGAGACCGGCTGCTCGGTCTCGATGGTGAACGTGTGGTCGTCGACGACCTTGAGGCCTGACATGGTCTTGGCCTTGGGTTCGGGAGCCTTCTTCGGGCCGTCCTCACCGTCGGGGTCCTCGGACTGCACGTCGGCGAAGCCCTTGATCGGCTCCATGAAGTAGGCGAGGTACTGGCCGTTGGGGGAGTACGCGGTGTAGTTCCACGCGTCGACGAAGTTCTTGGCCTTGACCTCGGTGCCGTCGGAGAACTTCTGGCCCGGCTTGATCTTGACCGTGAACATCTTGTTGTCGCTGCTCTCGACCGACTCGGCGAGGTCGGGGTGGGGCTCGCCCGTCTCGGGGTCGTACTTGAACAGGGTCGACGCGAAGAGTTCGACGATGTCGTGGCCACAGGACTCGCCCGTGTCGCCACCGATGAGGGGGTTCTGGGGCTGGCAGCCGCGGACGGTGATCTCGCCGCCACCAGCGGCAGCGCTGTTGCCGGATGCACCGCCGGTGGTGCCACCGCCGGTGCCGCCACCGCCGCACGCAGCGAGGAGTGCCGTGGCCGACAGGCCGGCGACAAGTGCCGCACGAGTCTTGAGATACATGGTCGTGACCTCCTGGTCCGGCGCCTCTGGTCAGGCGGCCGGAAGTTCTGTTCGGGGGTTGACACCGTCCGATGACTCGGCGCGACGTCGACGCCTGGCGGCGTTGCCTCAAACTAGATCGCTGCCCTTGGGCTACGTGTGCAGACCGGCGATTTGCCCTCGTCGTGACCTAATCGTGATCTCCGGCGAGAGTTTTTTCGGGACCCGGGACAAAACGCCTGCGCACAACGCCCAATCCACGCGCTCTCCGCTTTATTCTTCGCCGCCATCGCGTGCGGGCGAGGCGCCGCAGGGTGGTCGCTCGCCTAGTGAACCTTCCGAGTGCCCACCACGTGCGGGGTGGGGCTCGCGGGCGGACGCGTCGTGAGGAACAGCGGCGCCCGTCATAGTCTTGTCCCGACAGATGTCGGACGTCCGCAACCCGCGGGGAGCGGTGCCCGACGAGCCGAGGACGAAGGACGCATCATGGAAACCGCCGAGATCAGGCGCCGCTGGCTCCGCTTCTTCGAGAGCAAGGGGCACACCGTGGTTCCCAGCGCCCCCCTGCTCTACGACGACCCGAACCTGCTGTTCGTCAACGCCGGCATGGTGCCGTTCAAGCCCTACTTCCTCGGGCAGGAATCCCCGCGGTGGGACCGCGCGACCAGCGTGCAGAAGTGCGTGCGCACCGGTGACATCGACGAGGTCGGCAAGACCAGCCGCCACGGCACGTTCTTCCAGATGAACGGCAACTTCAGCTTCGGCGACTACTTCAAGGACGGGGCCATCTCGTTCGCGTGGGAGCTCATGACCACGTCGCAGTCGGCCGGCGGTTACGGCCTCGACCCGGAGAAGTTGTGGGTCACGGTCTACGAGGACGACGACGAGGCCGCAGACCTGTGGGCGTCGCTGACCGGGTTGCCGCGTGAGCGCATCGTCCGTCGCGGCAAGGCCGACAACTACTGGAGCATGGGCGTGCCCGGCCCAGGCGGTCCGTGCTCGGAGATCTACGTCGACCGCGGCCCGGAGTACGGCCCCGACGGCGGCCCGGCCGTCGACGAGGACCGGTTCATGGAGATCTGGAACCTCGTGTTCATGCAGCACGAACTCTCGGCCGTGCGCAGCAAGCTCGACTTCGACATCGCGGGCGACCTGCCCAAGAAGAACATCGACACCGGTCTGGGCCTGGAGCGTCTCGCCTCGATCCTGCAGGGCGTCGACAACATGTACGAGATCGACGAGGTCTACCCCGTCCTCGACAAGGCGGCCGACCTCGCCGGCAAGCGGTACGGCGTCACCGGTGGGCAGACCGCGGCCGAGTCGCACCCCGACGACGTGCGTCTTCGCGTGGTGGCCGACCACATTCGCAGCTCGCTCATGCTCATCGGCGACGGCGTCACCCCCGGCAACGAGGGACGCGGCTACGTGCTGCGCCGCATGCTGCGGCGCGCCGTCCGCTCGATGCGTCTGCTCGGTGTCGAGGACCCGTGCCTGCCCGAGCTGATGCCTGTCAGCCTGGAGCGGATGAGCAAGAGCTACCCCGAGCTGCAGCGAGACTGGGCCCGCATCAGCGACGTCGCCTACGCCGAGGAGGACGCGTTCCGCCGCACCCTCAGCTCGGGCACGACGATCCTGGACACGGCCGTCAAGCGCACGAAGGCCACGGGCGGTACCGGCCTGTCGGGCGCCGAGGCGTTCCAGCTCCACGACACCTACGGCTTCCCCATCGACCTCACGCTGGAGATGGCGGCCGAGCAGGGCGTCACCGTGGACGAGGAGGGCTTCCGCACCCTCATGTCCGAACAGCGCAACCGCGCCAAGGCCGACGCGAAGGCCAAGAAGAGCGGCCACGTCGACACGCACCTCTACCGCGAGATCGCGGACTCGCTCGGCAGCCCCGTGGACTTCCTCGGCTACGAGAGCGTCGAGGGTCAGGGCCGCGTCGCGGGCATGCTCGTCGGCGGTGCTCCCAGCGCGCGCGCAACCGCGGGTGACGAGGTCGAACTCGTCCTCGACGCCACACCCTTCTACGCCGAGAGCGGTGGACAGCTCGCCGACCACGGGGTCATCGAGCTCGACGGTGCGCTCGTGCGCATCACCGACGTGCAGAAGCCCATCACCGGGCTGATCGTGCACCGCGGCGTCGTCGAGAGCGGCGAGGTGGGCGTCGGTGCGACCGGTGTGAGCCGGATCGACGTCGAGCGTCGTCGCTCGGTCTCGCGCGCCCACACGGCGACGCACATCCTGCACCAGTCGCTGCGAGACGCGTTGTCCAGCACCGCGACTCAGGCCGGATCGGAGAACGCCCCCGGTCGTCTGCGCTTCGACTTCAGCTGGGGCCAGCCCGTCTCTCCGATGCTGTTCTCGGAGATCGAGGGCCGCATCAACGAGGTCGTCCTCACCGACCAGCCGGTCAGCGCCCAGGTCATGGACAAGAAGACCGCCCTCGAATCGGGCGCGATGGCCATGTTCGGCGAGAAGTACGGCGACGAGGTCCGCGTGGTCTCGATCGGTGACGGCTCGTGGAGCAAGGAGCTCTGCGGTGGCACGCACGCGATGACCGTGGGTCAGCTCGGCGTGGTCAAGCTGCTCGGCGAGTCCTCCATCGGCTCGGGTGTGCGGCGCGTCGAGGCTCTCGTCGGCGCCGACGCATACAACCACCTCGCCCGCGAGTCCGCCGTGCTCTCCCAGCTGACCGACATCGTCAGGGTGCGTCCGGAGGAGCTGGCCGACCGCATCTCCGCGATGCTCACCCGCCTCAAGGAGGCCGAGCGGGAGATCAACGCGATCCGCAGCCAGAAGGTGCTCTCTCAGGCAGGAACCCTCGTCGAAGGCGCCAAGGACGTCGCGGGCGTCCGCCTGATCGCGCACGACACCGCGGCCGAGGTCTCGGCCGACGACCTGCGCAAGCTCGTGCTCGATCTGCGCGGCCGCCTCGGTGAGTCCGCTCCGGCAGTCGTCGCCGCGACTGCCGTCGGCAAGGGTCGCCCGATCGTCATCGTGGCCACCAACCAGGCGGCGCGGGAGAAGGGCATCAAGGCCGGTGCGCTGGTCAAGGTCGCAGCCGGAGTGCTCGGCGGCGGCGGTGGCGGCAAGGACGACATCGCCCAGGGTGGTGGAACCGACCCGGCCAAGGCGCCCGAGGCGCTCTCCGCGATCGAGGCGGCCGTCGCAG
>DAMDJY010000162.1:0-7500 GCA_032100225.1 Mobilicoccus sp. | reverse complement strand
CCTCGGCCGCGATGCGCGTCAGACGGGGGTGACGGGGCAGACCGGAGCCGCGTCGTCCGCACCGGCCGGAGCGCCTGGCGTGATGCCGGGTTTCAACCCGGACGCGCCGCAGGGCGGGCAGAACGCGTGGCAGCAGGGCTGGCAGAGCGGACCTGCGGCCGGTTCGCACGCTGCGTCACCGGCCGGTGGGGCTGCAGTCTCCGGTTCGTCTCCCCACGCCGCATCGGCCTCACCGGTCTCCCCGATCCCGCCGATGCAAGACGCGCTTCGCCAGACGGCCCCACCTGCCGGCTCGATCTACCCGTCCTCGGCCTACGGGTCTGCGCAGGCCGGCACGCCCGGTTCGACGACGCTCGTCACGGCCCCCTGGGCTACGACACCGGCGCCCCGCCCTGACTCGTCCACCCCCGGGGCGCGGTTGATCTCCCTGATCGTCGTGGGCGCCGCAATCCTCGCCTATCTGGGCGGCAAGGCGGCAGCGACTGCCTGGGCTGTGGCCGGACATGGGATCTCTGCCACGAGCGTCGGCCTCGCTGCCTCGTTGTTCGTCCTGGGTGTGGCGCTCATCGGCACGGCGTTGGCGCGGCGGCGGCCTCCCATGCTGCGCCTGATGACGTGGCTCGTCGGGCTGTCGCTCCTCACCACCTTTTCCAACGCCCCCGGCGCGGGCGACATCCAGTGGCGCCCGACGACGGCGGCCGACCTCACCTCGTACGAGCACGGCGTCGGCACCGCGACCCTCGACCTGACAGGTCTGCCTGTGGACGGCACCCAGAGCATCGACATCGAGCACGGCGTCGGTGAGCTGAGGATCGTGCTGCCGAGCAATGTCAGTGCCCAGCTCACCATCATGGATTCCCTGGGCTCGGTCGACGTCGTCGGCAGCACCGGCAACCGCGAGATCGCCTCCGGCCAGGTCGACGGCACCTACACCGTGGGCAGCGGACCGGTCGCCTACGACATCACGGTCGACGGCGGAGTCGGCTCCATCACCACCGAGATCGGCACCAGCCCGGCACCAGCCCCTCAGACTGGCACCCGGAGTTCTTCGCCCGCTTCCACGCCTACCCCGGCTTCTCCCTCTGCACCAGCAGAATCCGCGTCGCCTCGATCCCCCGCCACGACCTCGGAGGCCACCCGATGAGCAGCTCCTCCACCCCGAACCCGGCAGGCCTTCCCGAGTACGGCGACGCGGTGGACAGCTACGCCGCTCAGACCCGCACCGTGCAGACCCGCACCGAGCAGAGCTACATCGAGCGGGGCGACACAGAGCAGGCAGCCGTCGCTGAACGTGCCCCGATCGAGGATGGGCGGGTCGTCCTCGGAGTCGTCGCGGTTCTCGTGGCGATCGTGACGGTGACGATGCAGTTCACGGGAGTGCGGTTCGGGGACCACATGGGTGCGGTGCTGTTCGGCCTCGGCGCACTCCTGATCGTGATCGGCGCCCTGGGGCTGGTCCTGCGGAGCCGACGACGCCGCTGAATCGCTCGCCATCCTCGCCGAGGCGGATCGGTCACCGTGGATGACGACCAGAAATCCGACCCATGTGGCATCGCGGCTGCTCAGCGCCGTGTGGCCAGTGCAAGGTGAGACTTCTGGTCGTCATTCACCGCGGTCGGTCTGCCCGGCGACGGCGCTCTGCTCCAAACGGGCGATGTGCAGTGCCAGATAGGACACTTCGTCGCGAGTCAGATGGGCGCCGTCCATCTCGAAGAGGCCACTCGCCCGTTCAGCTGCACGTTGGGCGCCTGCTATCCCTGCGACAGCCGGGGCTAGGGTCACCGCCATGCCGTCCTGGATCTGCTGACCGCCCTCAATGCGGACGAAGAGGTACCGCAGGTGGGTGACGAACCGTGCCACGTTCATCGAGTCGTCCGCGAGTGATCGCCCGAGGACGGCCTGGACCACGTCGAGGATCTGCCGGATGCGGCGCGTCATGTCGGCGGTCTTGGCCATGTTGCCCCCGCCGGCCGCGGCGTTGATGAGGTGGAGCGCGAACGCCACGGCCTCACCATTCGGCAAGGACCAGCCCAACTCTCGCTCGACGATGGCGACGGCCTCCCGCCCGGCCGCGAATTCGTCGGGGTAGAGCTGGGCCACCTCCCAGCCGAGCGGATGGTCACCCTCGTCAGTCTCGAGGCGAAGTCGGGCCGTGTGAATGTGGTCGGCAACGGTGAGGAGGAGCCCCTGGCTTCCGGTGATCGCCGTCCTGGCAGTCAGCGCCGCCACGACCTTCTGCGCGACCAGCACGATGTCGAGCGGGATGTCGCTGATGAAGGCGGCGAGCTGCGGGAGGGTGTGCGTTCCGTCCGGGACGAACCGGTGGGTGACGGCGGCCATGTCGACGGCGTCACCGAGGCGCTTGTTCCAGCCGATGCCCTTGCCCACGAGCACGCACTTGGCACCGTCGCCGGTCTGCGCCAGCACGGCGTTGTTACTCAATGGGCGGACGACCTGCATGCCACCTCCTCGTGCGGGTGGGAGGGCGCATGTCGCGCCCTCCCACCCAGCCTGTCAGACAGATCCGTCAGAGCGTCTCGCCATTGCTGGCGATGAGCTGCCGATACCACTCGAACGACTCCTTGCGGCGCCGCTCCAGGGTGCCGTTGCCCTCGTTGTCGCGATCGACGTAGACCATGCCGTAGCGCTTCTTCATCTCACCCGTCGTGAACGAGACGAGGTCGATGACGCCCCAGGGGGTATAGCCGATGAGGTCGACGCCGTCGAACTCGATGGCCTCGCCCATGGCACGGATGTGCTCACGCAGATAGTCGATGCGAGGCTGGTCGCTGATGCTCCCGTCGGCGCCGATCTCGTCGACCATGCCGAACCCGTTCTCGACGATGAACAACGGCACCTCGTACCGCTCGGAGAGCGTCGCGAGGGAGAACCGCAACCCGGTCGGATCGATCTGCCATCCCCAGTCGCTCGCGCGAACGTGGGGGTTGGGGACGCTGTTGGCAAAGCCGCCGTTGACGTCGTCGGTGCCCTCCACGTAGGCGTCGGCCTTGACGACCGTCGACATGTAGTAGCTGAACCCGAGATAGTCGACCGTGCCCGCCGCGAGGATGTGGGCGTCACCGTCCTGAATCCCGACCTCGTAGCCGCCGCGCTCCCATTCCTTGACGGCATAGGCGGGGTAATGCCCGCGCACCTGCACGTCGGAGAAGAAGAAGCGCTCGCGGTAGGCGATCTGCGCGGCCATGACATCGGCCGGGTCGCACGAGTACGGATACACAGGCACATGCGAGACCATCGCCCCGATCATCAGGTCGGGGTCGATCTCCTTACCGATCGCCACGGCCTTGGCGCTGGCCAACAATTCGTTGTGGGCCACCTGGAACAGCACCTCGCGAGGGTCCTCGTCCTCGCCGATGACGACGCCCGAGTTGGTCCACATGAACAGCTTGTTGCGCGTGTCCATCTGGTTGTTGATCTCGTTGAACGTCATCCAATAGCGGACCTTGGAGTGGTACCGCTCGAAGCACACGCGGGCGAACCGGGCGAAGAAGTCGACCAGCTTGCGGTTGCGGAATCCGCCGTACTCCCGTGCCAGATGCAGCGGCAGCTCGAAGTGCGACAGGGTGATGACGGGCTGAATCCCCTGCTCGATGAGCGCGTCGAAGAGGTCGTCGTAGAACTTCAGACCTTCCTCGTTGGGCACCTCCTCGTCACCGTTCGGAAAGATCCGCGACCACGCGATGGAGGTGCGAAAGCACGTCAGGCCCATCTCGGCGAGGAGCGCGATGTCGTCGCGGTACCGGTGGTAAAAGTCGATGCCGACGTGATTGGGGTAGTACTCCCCCTCCTCGACGGTCTCGGTGATGCGGCGGGGCACTCCGTGCGCCCCGGCCGTCAGCACGTCGACGACGGAGAGGCCCTTACCGCCCTCGTCGTAGCCACCCTCGAACTGGTGGGCCGCCATGGCGCCACCCCAGAGGAAATCGTCTGCAAAACGCATCGAGAACTCCTTAGATCGGTCGTGCCGGTCAGTTGGTGGTGGCGGACGTGTTCGACGCGGCCTCGTCGACGAGGATGACGGGCTCGCCTGCGACGACGGTGGTCGTCGGGATGGGGCGAACGGCCGCGTAGCTCGCGGTGTTGGTCACGATGACGGGGGTGATGAGGTCGTACCCGGCGGCGGTGATGACCTGGGGGTCGAACTCGATGAGCACATCCCCGGCCTTGACCTCCTGGCCGGTGGCGACGTGGACGTCGAAGCCCTTGCCCTCGAGCGCAACGGTATCGAGCCCGACGTGGATGAGGAGCTCGATCCCGGTCGTCGAGCGCAGGCCGATGGCGTGCTTGGAGTCGAGAACCGTGACGACGCTCCCGTCGAAGGGCGCGATCACGCGAGTGCTGGTGGGGCGGATCGCCACACCCCTACCGAGGACCTCACCGGCGAACACCGGGTCGGGCACCTCGCCCATGGCGACGACCTGGCCGTCCAAGGGGCTGGCGATCTCGAGGGCGTCGTGCGAAGCAACAGTGTTGGGGGTAGAGCCGAGTGCTGTGGCGCCGACGGCTGTGGAGCCACCCACGGTTGCGGCGGTCGAGTTCTCGTCGACCGGCACACCGGCACCGGGAACGGCGGTGCCGGTCTCGGCGAGCACATCCTTGAAGCCGAAGAAGTACACGAGTGCGGTGGCGCCGAAGAAGGCCACGGCACACCCGATGGCCTCGCCCATGAGAGAGTTCGGGTTGGACGCGGAGAACGCGTTGACGATGGTCAACGGGCCGGGCAGTCCGGCGTAGGCGTAGTAGCGGGCACCGAAGAGGGACACGACGACAGCGCCCACTGCACCGGCGATGGACCCGAGGATGAAGGGCCGCTTGAACCGCAGCGTGACACCGTAGATCGCCGGCTCGGTGATGCCGAACAGACCCGTGACCGCCGCGGGACCGGCAACACCCTTGATGTCCTTGTTGCGGCTCTTGAGGAACACGCCGAACGCCGCACCGACCTGACCGATGACGGCCGCGGTCTGGAACGCCTGGAAGGAGTCCTCGCCGTAGCGCGCGAAGTTGTCGAGCACGACGGGCGTGATGCCCCAGTGGATGCCGAAGATGACGGCGACCTGCCAGAACCCTCCGATGAAGGCGGCCGCCAGCGGCGGGGCGATGGCGACGAGGGCGTTGTAGCCGCCCGCGATGAGCGAGGCACCGGCCGCGGTGAGCGGGCCGAGCACGAGCAGCGTCAGCGGCACCATGAGCAGCAGCGAGATGAACGGGACGAGGAGCTGACGCGCCACGGCAGGGATGGTCTTGTTGAGGCCGCGCTCGAGGTAGGACAGGATCCACACGAGGAACAGCGGCGGCAGAACAGAGCTGGTGTACGTCGTCTGCGACAGCACGATGCCCATGAACGTGATGTGCTCACCCTCCGCGATGCGCCCCGCGATGTCGGCCCACCCGGGCGTCACGAGTGCGGAGCAGCACAGGACCGCGTTGAACACGTTGACCTTGAAGTGCCGGGCTGCGGTGATGGCGATGAAGATCGGCAGAAACGTGAACGGCGCCCACGACATCATCGCGAGGACCTCATGGGTTCCCGTCTTCTCGAACGCCGGGAAGAACATCTTGATGATGATGAGTGCGCCCTGCAGAATTCCGGCCGCGGCGAGAACGTAGATGAAGGGCGCGAATACCGCCGACATCGTGGCGATGATGCGGTTGACGACGGAAATCTTCGGGCCCTCGCTGGAGGTCGACTGCTCGTCGACGTGGGTCACGAACTCGTCGTAGACGTCGCCGACGTGGTTGCCGATGACGACCTGGAACTGGCCGGCGTTCTCGACGACGGTGATGACACCGGGCAGTGCAGCCACCCGCTCCTTGGCGTCGGGCGGGGTCTGCTTGAGGACGAGGCGCAACCGGGTGGCGCAGCGCGTGGCGTTGTCGATGTTTGAGCTGCCACCGACGACATCGAGGATGTCGCGGGCCAACTTGGGGTAATCCCGAACGGGAGTGCTCACCGTGGGGTCCTTTCTCGATCGGGCATCGTTGCCCGAGTTGGAGGATGTCCCGAGAGTGAGAGCCCGCGGGACGAAGAAACCCGGTTGTCGAGGAGGTCCACACGTGGCAGCGATCAGGCGAAATGGAGGCAAGTCGGGGCCATCAAGAGCCCTCGACCTGGGGTAATGCCTCCCGACCTGGCTCAACACACACACTGGGGTGCCGGAGCGGCAGGAGTAACAAGCCCGTACCGAGGACGCCAATGTATGTCGGCTTCCTCGGGGTATCAACCACTTGCGCAATGTGCGGTGAGTGTCACACCGTGCGCTCCGCGCACCCGCTGGGCGGCGATGTCAGTGCCCGGCCGCTCAGACCTCGCGGTCCTTGGCTGCGGCATCGGCGAGACGGTGGGCCTGCCGTAGGCGTGCTTCGTTGGCGAGGGTGTCGTCGATGTCGGCAGGCTCGAACGGAGCCCCAGGGCGGTCGACGGCGGTGCGGAGCAGCAGGTCGCTGAACGCCGGGTTGGCGGGCAGGACCGGGCCGTGCAAGTACGTGCCGTAGACGTGGTGGCGGATGGCGCCCTCGGTGCCGTCCTTGCCGTTGTTGCCCTTGCCGTAGCCGACCGTGCCGAGCGGCTCCTGGCCGGCACCGCGCTCCGTCGAACCCGAGTGGTTCTCGTATCCGACGATGTCGCCGAATCCGGTGTGCAGCAGCACCGGTCCGATCATGCGCACGTCATTGCCGCGCGTCGTGACGTCGAGGATGCCGAGGCCCGGAATGACGCGACCCGCAGTGGTGCGGAAGTCATGGCCGAACAGTTGGTACATGCCGCACACCATGAGCATGGGCACACCGTCCTCGGCCATGGACGCCAGGCGCGGGCCGATACGGTCGAGGTCTTCACGCACCCGGTCCTGACCGGAGTCCTGACCACCGCCACCGAGGACGACGTCGATGCCCTCGGGCAGCTCGGCGCCGGGGTGGTGCTCGTGGACGACGGCGTCGTACCCGTGACGACGGGCCCGCATCGCGAGCGCACGGGTGTTGCCGCGGTCGCCGTAGATGCTCATCTCGCGCGGGTACAGGTGCACGATGCGCACCGTTCCCTTGCTCGCGCCGAGCGCCGGACCGGCGCCTGTGGGGTCCTCGATCGGGACGTCGGTCAGCGACTCG
Source organism: Mobilicoccus sp. (assembly GCA_032100225.1). Taxonomy (GTDB): domain Bacteria; phylum Actinomycetota; class Actinomycetes; order Actinomycetales; family Dermatophilaceae; genus Mobilicoccus. The sequence goes on along the minus strand of DAMDJY010000162.1, from coordinate 372 downwards.
CCGTCCTGACGCGCGCCACCGTCAACGGCCGCGGCGGGCGTGCCTGCGGGTGAACTCTCGATGCCGCTCACTTGCCCTCCTCGCCGAACTCGTCCAGGCCGTACCGGGCCGCGAGTCGGCGGCGCAGGTGCATCATCGCGGTGTAGGTGCAGAACAGCCGCAGCGGCTGCCCCGGATTCTCGGAGATGAAGCGGTTCAACGCCTCGTCGGGGTCGGGCACCACCTCAGCGGTCGTGACCCCGTCGTACTCGAGACGCAGCGCCATGTCGTAGGCGCGAATCCCGCTGGTGAGCGCCACTCCTCGCGTGCGCAGCGACGCGAACGACACGTCGTAGAGCCAGCTCACGTCGCGTCCGTCGGCGGTGTTGTCGT
>DAMDJY010000161.1:0-7503 GCA_032100225.1 Mobilicoccus sp. | reverse complement strand
TCGGGTCGACGGGCTGCGACGCGAGGAGGTCGCCGCCCGCGCCGCCGTCAGCCTGGACTACTACATCCAGCTCGAGCGTGGCCAGGTGCGCGGCGTCTCCACCTCGGTGCTCACGGCCGTCATGGACGCCCTCGAGCTCGAAGACGTCGAACGCCGATATCTCGCCGACCTCGTCGAACAACTCGGCACGCGCGGACAGGGCGACCACCAGGAGGTACCCCGAGCCGACTCTCCCGCCACCGTCGCTGCGCTCACGCCGCCGGAGCCGCTACCTGCGGGACTGTGCGACATGGTGGCCGCCATGACCGGCGTCGCCGTGACGCTCCGCAACCACCGGATGGACCTGCTCGCCGCCAACACCACCGGCCACGTCCTCTATCGCTGGGTCGCGGACGAGCCCGGCGCCAATCTCGCCCGTCACGTCGCGCTCGACCGACGCTCCCGGGAGCAGCTGTGTCCCGACTTCGCCGAGGTCGCCGACTTTGCGGCCGGGACGCTGCGGGCCTCGCTGGCGTCACACCCACACGATCAGCGGCTCCGGGCCCTCCTCGACGACCTGCTCCAGGACGACGACTTCGCGGGGCGGTGGGCGCGGCACCCGGTGCTGCGGTTCGGGTCCGGGATGCAGCGGTTCGACGACCCCGAGGTGGGCCTGATGCGCCTCGCCCACACGCAGTTCGTCGTGCGGGAGCAGCCGGACCTCGTGGTCACGGCCTTCCGCCCCGCCGACGAGGAGTCTCACATCGCCTTCAACCGGTTGGACGCCCTCGCTCGCGGGCAGGAGCCGCCAGCCGCCTCGCTGGGTGAGTAGGGCGGCGCGCCCCCGCAGCAGCAGCTCGCCCCAGACATACACGATGACCCCCACCGTGGCGGCATGGCTGGGTGAGTGACCCTTCCCCCGCACCCTCAGCCTCGGCCTCGCCGGCGTGCGGCGGAGAAGGGTTGTCGGAGGGCGCGGTTACTCTCGTCGGCATGGCGGATCTGACCGAGCCGTGCCCGAACTGCGGCACCCTGATGCGGTGGGAGACCTCGCACGAACGTTGTGACGGGTGCGGGTGGATTCGACCGTGCTGTGAGGGCGCACCGTGCCCGCCGACCACTGGATGGGGTGGTTGAGATGTCTCTTGACGAGCGTCAACGGCAGCTGACAAGCCGCGAGTTCGAGTCCAACCTGGCGGCCAGCGGACTCGTGCCTGCGGAGATCGAGCAGCGTCTCGGCATGCCGCCGGAGGAGCTGGCGTCGATCGTCGCCATGACCCCCGACGTGGCACCCGATCGGGCGTGGCTCCTCCGCGATTTCCTCGACCACTCCATTCGCCTGCGTGGCCTCACACCCACCCCGTGGGCCACGATGACGGAGGCCCGCCGCGCTGACGCGGAACGCTGGTTCGCGTCGCCCCACCACCCCGCGACTGACCGACAGGCTGCGGGCCGCAGGGAACGCCTATCTGGAGTGCCTGACGCCGCACCGCGCCGCCGATTTGAGCGGCAACAACACTGCGATGCCCTTTGCAGCGTGTGACCTGCCGAGAACGCACTGAATCAGTTCTTGCGCCCCGCCTGCAGCTCCAGACCGGGCCCCATCAACAGCCCTGACAACATGGACCACAACGGGAGACCGGTCCACAGACTCCCCAGAACCACGCCGATCAAGGGTTCCGTCATCCACGCGTCGTCGCCACTCGGCATGAACAATCGGATGACCATTCCTCCGAGCCCGACAAGCAGCGCGCACGTCACGACGACGGCGGTCAGGAATCCGGCGAACGTCCACCGGTTATCCATCCACCACTCACCACGGCCATGGGCCAGCCTGATGAAAACCCACGCCACCGGCACCGTGGCGACGGGCGACGCCCACCAGAAAGCGGAGAGCATCGTTCCCAGATGCTGTAGCGGCGAGTCCTCGACGCCGGGAAAGGCCACGTAGGCCATGGCAACGGTCGCACCCCACGCGATCGCCAACCCCAGCGACACCCGCATCAATCCAGACGTCGCCCGGGCCCTCGCCGGCGTCGATCTCCCCTGCACCACCGACTGCGTCATCTCGCACACCCCGTTCCCCGCCGGCCGGTACCGGAGCACGACGCCCCTGCACGGCCGATGGGTTTCAGGGTACGCGCGGGCCCTCCCACCGACCCGGAATGCAGGATGACTCCGGGCCGGTGAGAGGGACTCATGGTCGATCAGGTGACAGGTGCCTCGTCATGCAGAACACCGTTGCGCTCAGGGCTGGGGGTCCACACCGACTCCTCCGCACCGAGGCCACCGCCGCCGGTGGTGCGGACGCTGCCGTCGGCGAGGATCTCGTAGGCCGTCTCCGCGTGGAGAACCTTGTCGATACCGGTCAGCTCCGAATCGCGGTCGACGCGGAATCCGATCGTCTTCTGCAGCGCGAAACCGATGAGCCACGTCACCACGAACGACACCACGAGCACCACGAACGCGCCCACGGCCTGACGCCACAACTGGTCGACCCCGCCGCCGTAGAACAGTCCGTCAACACCCGCCGGCGCATCGGACGACGCGAGCAGACCGATGAGCAGCGTCCCCGTCAGCCCCCCGGCCAGGTGAACACCGACCACGTCGAGGCTGTCGTCGTACCCGAACCGTTCCTTGAGCCCCACCGCCAGGCAGCAGACGATGCCGCTGACGAACCCGATGACCAGCGCACCGATCGGTGTCACCGCATTGGCGCCAGGCGTGATCCCCACGAGCCCCGCCACGATGCCCGACGCCGCGCCCAGGCTCGAGAAGTGCCCCTTGGTCAGCCGCTCCACGAGCAACCAGCCGAGGATCGCCGCCGCCGGAGCCGCGACCGTGTTGACGAACGCCAGCGCCGCCGTCGTCCCCGCCGATAACGCCGACCCGGCGTTGAACCCGAACCAGCCGAACCACAACAGGCCCGCGCCGAGCATCACCAGCGTGAGGTTGTGCGGACGCATCGGCTCGTTGCCGAACCCGTGCCGATTACCGAGAACCAGTACGAGCGCCAGCGCCGCCGCACCCGCCGTGATGTGGATGGCCGTACCGCCGGCGAAGTCGATGGCCTTGAGGTCGTTGGCGATCCACCCGCCGTGCGTGACCACCCCGGCGGCATTCGTCGAATCGAACGCGAACACCCAGTGCGCGATCGGGAAATACACGACCACGGCCCAGATCGCGGTGAACAACAACCACGTCGAGAACTTCGCCCGGTCGGCGATCGCACCACTCACCAAAGCGGTCGCGATGATCGCGAACATCGCCTGGAACGCCACGAACGCCAAAGCCGGCACCGAGCCGGTCACCGCAACCGGCGACAACAACCCGGTCAACCCGATCAGATCGCCCGGCCGACCGACGAGGCCACTCCACGAATCGCCGAACGCTATTCCATAACCGACGAGCACCCATAACACCCCGACGGTGCCCATCGTGCCGATACTCATCATCATCATGTTGAGCACACTCTTGGCGCGCACCATGCCGCCGTAGAAGAACGCCAGGCCCGGCGTCATCAGCATGACCAGAGCCGCACTGACGAGGATCCAGGCGGTATCACCCGTGTCGATGTTCATGACGACCAGAGTGCGCGCACCGTGTTTCGCGGGCGTCCTCCCGATGTTTCAGGCCCGTGAAACTTCGCGGCGTCATGTGACAGCCATGTTTCACCCGCACACAAACGGCGGGCCGCCCCGCGAGGGGACGGCCCGCCGTGAGCGGAACAGGGGTCGATCAGGCGGTGGCGGTGGAGCCGTTGCCCTCGACGCGGTCACCGGAGACGACGCGGTCCTCGTGGACGCGGTTGTGCGCGTGGTCGTCGTGACGCACGTGGTCGTCGCGCTTGAGCGCACGCTTGGCCAGCGCCATCAGGCCGAGACCCAGCAGCGTGAACAGCAGACCCGAACCCATGACCAGGGCCGAGACACCAAAGGCCACGACCGAGGTGAACAGCGACGCACGCAGAGCGGACAACCCCCATCGCCCGGGTCGACATCCCGGCGTGTCGACGACTTCGAAAGGCGTCGGCGAGTCAGGCCAGGCGCGTCAGCGCATCGGCGATGAGATCCCAGAACCGCCCCGTGTCGAGCTCGACCCCGACCTGTGTCGGGCAGGAATCATCGGGTGCCGCACGCAGATCGACGACCGTCATTCCGGAGGTCTGAGATCCATTGAGTTCCACCGAAATCGGCGCACGGCGAGTGGTCATCACCCCAGGGTCGATGACATAGGCGACCGCACAAGGATCGTGCAGCGGAGCATGGGGGAGAAGCGTCGCCCGGCGATAGAACTCGCCGTAGAACTCGAAGACCTGAGCCGCCAGACGAGCGGACGTGCCCCCGATCGCACCCATCCGTGCAGCGACCTCATCCGTCGCCAACGCCTGGTGCGTGACGTCGAGCCCGATCATCGTCACCGGCCACCCCGCCGAGAACACGACCTGCGCCGACTCGGGGTCACACGCGATGTTGAACTCCGCCACCGGAGTTCGGTTACCGGTGTGGACGCCGCCGCCCATGAGGACGACCTCCCGCACCCGCTCGACGATGCGCGGCTCTTTGCGGGCCGCCATCGCGATGTTGGTCAGCGGCCCGACGGGGACGAGCGTCACCTCCCCCGGCTCGTGCGCCATCACCACGTCGATGATGACGTCGACGGCATGCCGCGGGTCGAGCTCGACCTCGGACTCGGGCAGATCGACGCCACCCAGCCCCGACTCCCCATGAACGTCGCCGGCGACCATCGGCTCGCGCACGAACGGACGGCCGCAGCCTGCAGCGATCGGCACGTCACGGATCCCTGCGACGGTGGCCACGGCGAGCGCGTTGTGCGTCACCTTCTCGAGCGTCTGATTGCCGCCGACGGTCGTGACGGCCAACAACTCGATCTCGGGGTTGCCCTGGGCGAGGATCAGCGCGATCGCGTCGTCCTGGCCGGGGTCACAGTCGAGGATGATCTTGCGGGGCATGGCAACTCCTTCGTCGTGCCCGCAACCGTACCCCTCAGGCGGCCGCCCGTTCCGCTGCTCGACCGCGCAGGAAGAGCAACGACATGGCTGCGACCACGACGGCGAGTCCGGTGGAGAGGAGCAGCCCTGCCGAGACACCCCCGCCGAGCGCGGCCACGGGGTCCTTGCCCGCCGCCCCGAGCGCGGCCGTGCGCGCCGTCATCACCGTGATGACGATGGCCGTCCCAGCGCCCGCCGCGACCTGCTGCAACGTGCCCAGCAGAGCACTGCCGTGCGCGTACAGATCCTTGGGCAACGCACCCAGGCCGGCGGTGAACACGGGCGTGAACACGAACGCGAGCGCGAGGCTCATCGTGACGTGCAGGGCCAGGAACACCCAGGTGGGCCCATGCGTCGTGGCCCAGGTGAGACCGCCCAACCCCAGCGCGAGAACGACGGCGCCGGGGATGACGAGCGGCGCCGCACCGAGCCGGTCGTAGAGGCGCCCGACCACCGGGCCGAGCAGACCCATGAGCACGCTGCCGGGCATCAGCATGAGCCCCGCCTGCAGCGTCGTCATGCCGCGCACCTGCTGGAAGTACAGCGGCAGCATGATCATCGCGCCCATCAACCCCATGAACGCCAATGCCATGACCAGCACCGACACCCGGTACCGGCTGACCAGGAGCACCCGCAGGTCGAGCAATGGCGACCCGCCACGCTGCAGGCGGATCTGGCGCCACGCGAACAAGGTGACGCCGATCAGCCCGACGACCAGCGCGATGGACGGCAATCCGAGCAGCGCATCGGCAGCTCCCTGGCCTGCCCCGCCGCCCTCGCCGAGGTGGCTCAGGCCGTAAACAACGCCGCCGAAACCCACGATGGTCAGCAGGACGCTCGGCAGGTCGAGGGTCTGGACGCGGTCGGCGTCCGGCTCCTCGCCCATGTCACCCAGGCGGCTCGGGTGCAGCAGCCAGCCACCCACGGCGGCGATCAGCACGGCGAGCGGCAACACCGCGCCGAACAGCCACCGCCACGACCCTGCCGACAGAATCAGCCCGGAGACCGTCGGCCCCATCGCCGGCGCCACCGAGATCGCCAGCGACACGTTGCCCATGATGCGGCCGCGCTGCGACTCCGGCGCGAGCGCCAGCACGCTCGACATGAGCAGCGGCATCATCACCGCCGTCCCCATCGCCTGCACGACCCGACCGCCCAGCAGCACCTCGAAGTTCGGCGCCAGGCCGCAGATCAACGTGCCGAGGGAGAAGCTGCTCATCGCTGCCAAGAAGGCGGTGCGACGCCCGAACCGGTCGAGAAACCAGCCCGTCGTCGGGATGATGACCGCCATCGTGAGCATGAACCCCGTCGACAGCCACTGCGCCGCACGCGCGTCGATGTTCAGCGACCGCATGAGGGTCGGCAACGCGTTGACCATGATCGTCTCGTTGAGGATGACGATGAACGTGGCCACCGTGAGCACCCGCAACAGCATCGTGGTGTGGGAATCGAGCACTTCGGGGCGCGCAGGCATGACGTCGTCCTGTCCGTTCAAAGGGGGGTGCGCCATCGTTGCGCAGGCACGGACGACGTCCGGCCCGACAAGTCTAGACGGGGCGCGACGACGCCTCGGACGCGTCAGAAGCCGGGGGCGTCGGTGCGGTCGTCGTCGATGGGACAGGTGCCCGGGCGGGTGTCGAGGCCGTCAGTGCCGGTCCCGTGAGCATCGCCTTGGCGTCGCTGCACGGTCCAGACCGCGAGCGCCGCCATCGACGACACCGCTGCGAGTCCGACGATGACCCAGGCAAATCCGCCCTCACCGGTGACGAGGATCTGTCCGATTCCGACGAGCGCGACCATGCCCAACGCCACACCGATGACCAGAGACCAGCGCTGCGGGGTGAGCATCGAGGGGCCTTTCGTCGGTCCGGCAGATCGACCTGATCCTACGGGCGCCGCCCTCCGCGAGTTACGACGCACAGGTACGGCCGTCGACTCCCCGCATTGCATCACCGGGAGAAGTCGACGGGCGCGGAGGCATCGAGCAGATGTCGCGGAACCGGGATCGAGACGGTCAGATTCTGATCACGTGGGCGTCGGGGATGGCCGCATACCGGCCCGGCGTGCAGGTGAGCAGGATGACCTGCGAGCCCCCGCCGACAAGGGAGAACGCCGCACAGATGCGTTGCAGGCGAGCAGGATCGGAGTAGCCGAGGGCGTCGTCGAGGATGACGGGTGCGCCCTGCTCGGGGTCAACGAGAGAAGCGCAGGCGAGGCGGGTGAGGATCGACATCTGCTCCTTGGCACCGGAGGACAGAGCCTCGTACGGGATGCGCGTCTCGCCGAGGAGCCGCGCCTCGATATGCAGCGACGGCCCGACCTCGACGTCGAACTCGGGCCCGTACACGACCCGCCCCAGCCGGGAGACGGCCTTGCCGAACGGCTCGACGTACGTGCGCGTGAGCTCGGTGCGGTGCTTGACGAGGGTCTCGTAGAGGGTGCGCGCCGCGCGAGCACGGCGCCCCAGGGAGGCGTGGGCCCGCTCGGCTCGAGCCAGCGCCGACTCGGCCTCG
>DAMDJY010000160.1:427-7655 GCA_032100225.1 Mobilicoccus sp. | reverse complement strand
TGCTCGCGACGCGACGACGCATCGCCTCGCGCACCGCCGGAACGGGCTTGCCCAGCGCCCAGCGGTCGAGCATCGCGCCGTGAAACTCCTCATGGATGTCGAACACGACACGCCCACCCTGACGCCGCGCCACCCGTACCGCGACGGCTGCCGCGTCGGGGTCGGGGGAGTACCACCAGTCGACCCCGGTGACCGCACGCGCTGCACGGTCGACCCGCTGAGCCGAGCGCACCCGGTCGACCCGCCCCTGCGAGGCCGGTGTCAGGTGGTACTCCACGCCCGGCGCTCGGTAGTGCTCGCCGGCGAAGAAGCTGTGATCCGGACCGACCCACGAGACCCGCCAACCGGCGGCCAGGTAGGAGCCCACGATCTTCGTCATCACCCGCACATCGTCGAGGGGATGAGCCGTGGTGAGCACGCAGAGGTGGGGGCGGTTGTCGCCGAGCGCGCTTGTCGTCGTGGAGGATTCGGCGAAGCGGGTCGTCGAAGGGTCACGCCGCTCGGCGAACGACGGAGGGACGACCGGGCCCGCCAACATCGCCTCGTGTTCGAGCCGCTCCGGGTCGGTGAACCGGTCGCGCAGCTTGCGCGCCGGCACCCCGCCCCAGATCTCGAACGGCGGCACATCCTTGGTCACCACGGCACCGGCCGCGACCACAGCCCCGTCACCGATCGAGCATCCGGCCATCACCGTGACGCGCCGACCGAGCCAGGCGTCCCGCCCGATGTCGGTGCGTCGCAGCGGCGGTCGACCCGCGAACTGCATCGGGACACCGACGGCGCCGATTTCGTGGTCGTCGCCCACGACGGCGACCTCGGCCGCGAGCATCGTGTAGCGCCCGATCGAGACCCCCGGCGGGACAACGCAGTCGGGGCCGACGAAGACGTACTCCTCGGCCCGCACGTCGCGGGCGACATTGGCCGACGGGTGCACGAACGCCGACGGATGGACCCCGGCTAGCCGTTTGGTCTGTCGGATCACGTCGTTACGCACGCGTCGCAGCCGCGCATAGGTGGCACCGGAACGGGATAGACCAGCCATCGGGTTCGACTCCCTCACAACGACCTTGGCGTCGGTCGCCGCCACTGGTATGGACGACCTGGTGGGCCCCGCAGGGAACCGACAGTGTCGCCGCCCAGCCTACGGGTGACGAGGTCAGCGCCACCCGTACGGCTCGAGCTCCTGGCAGGTGACCTGCTTACGGTCGAACCCGTCTGGCCACCCCACGCAGGTGGCCTGGGTGCGGGCCCACACCTCGGCCGGCATCGTGTTGTAATCGCCCGAGCCGAACGACGCCATGCCCAGGTACTGCGCAAAACCCTGCCGCTGGGCCGGCGACATGTAGGCGTACGACCAGGCGTGCCCCAGCTCGTGCGCGATCACCGCATGCAGCAAGTTGCCCTTGAGGTCGGACCTGATGGCCACCGTGCCGCGGATGAACTCGTTCGTACCCCGCTCGGTCCACGTCTCCGTCTGGCCGAGGGTGTCACGGCTGTCGAACCCCGAGACGCACTTGATCGTGTACTGCGTGTGCATCGGGATCGGCTGGAACGACCGAACGGCCTCCGCGCAGGTTTTCCCGGTGGAACTCGTCGGTGGCGTGTAGTTGGCGGTGGGAACCGGTGCGGGCACAGGGACTGGGGTAGGGGCCGGGGTGGGTGCCGGTGTCGGGAGGCCGGGCGTGGGAGCGACGTAGGCGGGCAGCGAGGAGATCGTGGCTGCAGGTGCCTTGGCGACGACCGCGGTGATCATCGTGTCGGGAAGAACGCCCGTCCCGCCGAGACCTCCGACCGACGTCACGTGCAGGGCAGTCAGGGTGTCGGCCACCGTCGTCGCCATCGACGCGTACTTGGTGGGTGGCGCCAACAACACCGGGCCGTCGCGCAACGTGCCACCGGCAAGCGCATCGGCGAAGACGGCGCCACTGGCCAGGTAGGCAACGGGAGCTCCGTTGGGGTAAGCAGCCTGCGCCACCTTGCGTCCCGTCTGGTAGCGATCGGCGCCCGACAGGCGCGAGGTGGCACGCCCAGAGGCGGCTGACGAAAGCGTGGTGGCCGCAACTGCTGCTGTGCCACCGATCGCAGTGACCGTCCCCGGGTTCAACGCCTCGATGGCTGCGCGGACCGTGGCCGGCGCCGTGCCTGTCGCGGGGACCGGCAGCACCGGTCCATCGCTCAATGACCCACCCGAGACGGCGTCGGCCGTTCCGCCGCGCTGAGCCACGTACACCGTCTTGGCGCCGTTGGGAAAGGCGCGCTGCGCGATGGCCGCGGCAGTGACGTACGGGTCGTCAGACCCGACACGGGCCGTGGGGCGCCCCTGGGCAGCCGACGCCAACGTCGCGCTCGAGACCGAGGTCGCCCCGCCCAGCGCCACGACGGTGCTGGGTGACAACCGCTTGATCTCTGCCAGGACTGCGGCGGGCACGCTGCCCGATGCGGGCACCAGCAACACCGGACCGTCGGACAGGGCACCGGCTGCCAGAGCCTCGTCCATCCGATCACCTCCGACCAGGTACACGGCCGACGCAGTGGCGCTGGTGTAGGCACGTCGGCTGATCTCGACCGCCGTCTCATACCGGGTTGCCCCCGCCAAGCGGGTCGGTACGGCTGCAGCCTGCCGAACCAGCGCATCGGTGATGGGGGACGCGTTCTCGACGGCTCGCACATTGATGTCGGCAGTCGTGGTCGTGGTGACCACTCGTTCGGTCTCACCGCTTGCGCCCTCCGCAGAGGCCGAGGTGTTCAGCCCCAGAGACAGGCCCGCGGCCAGGGCCGCGATGGTGGCGGCGCCGACGGGGCGCGACAGATGAAGCATGGGGACCTCCATTGCAGCGGCAGTATCCGGCGAGGCGTCGACCTCGACGTCCTGGCGACGGATGGGCTGGCAGGCCCGTGGCAGACCCGTCGATCAGGCTTGTTCCCATCGACCCCGTAGCCCGAACCTGCAGGGGAGTTGGGCGGGAAAGGTGACATATCAGGTGACTGCTGTCACCTGACTAGTCATTCGGTCAGGGCAGGTCGCCGTTATGACGGAGGCGTTCGATGTAGATGCCGATGACGTGGCAGGTGGAGAAGGTCAGAAGCGGAAAGATCCACGCCTCAGCCAGCGCCGCCGTATAGAACGTCAACGCAATGAAATTCACGGCGGCGACAGCTGCACCGATGTGCACCGAACGGCGGGCGACGATATCGCTGCCGACATCTCCGGTGGCCTGGCCTGGAATCAAGAACATGCGCGCACAGAACGACGTCGCGACCACACACGCCAAACCCAGCAGCAGCAACTGATACAAGGCGGGAAGATCAGCAGGAGCGACCGTGTTCACCGTCGAGTCCAGCGCCGTGACCTGCGCCAACGACGGGCTCAGGATGCTCCCGACCACAGCAGCAGCGGGCAGAACCAACCAGACCGGCAGGAGCAGCACAGCGAATCCCACGTGCGTGCGAACCTCGCGGGCGAACGCCTCTCGACGGCTCACCTGAGCGGCAGAAACACGCTCGGCGAAATGCCCGGACACTCGCGGGGTTGTCGTGCCCATCCTCACCGACGGCGCCGTCATCTGCGGGCCGAAGTCGGTCATGCTCATCTCGCGTCCTTACGTCTGAAAAGACCATCCGTGGTCACATTCCGATCGACCGACCGACCCCCGAAATGAGCCACAACGACACAGCCACCCTCGCCGAAGCGAAGGTGGCTGTGAGGCAAAGAAATGCGTCAGCGGCGGGGGAGTCCGTACTTCTTCAACAAGGCGTCGACCTTGGCGTCGGACAAACGACGCGGCTGAACCGAAGCGACCTTGGGCTGGCGGGCGTAGTACCGCGCGAACGACTCGGCCCAGATCTCCGCCGGCATCCCGATGTACGGGCCCGCCGTGAACGACGAGCGCTTGGCGTACTTGGCCATCTCCTTCTGGAGACCGGCCGCCTTGGGCATGAACGACACCGCGTGGCCGAGCTCGTGCGAGGTGACGATCTTCATCGAATTGACGTCTCGCGTCTCAAGAATGGCGATGTCGCGCTTGGCGTACGTCACGGACCCGAGAACCGACATGTCTTTGGCGCTCTTGTCCGGCACCTTCCACGTGATCGTCGGAACGCAGCGGATGCGGTAGTTACCGGCTCGCTTGGCCAATCCGGCGTACGCCTTGATCGTCTGGCGGCACAACGAGGGAGCCTTGGCCAACGGGATGCGCTCGGTGGCCCCGACCTTGCTGACGGCCCACGGCACCGACTGAACCCACTGATCCGGACCCAGCTTGCTGTTGACCGTCAACACGGCCACACCGTCGAACCAGAAGTCGTACCCCTTGGTCGTCCCCGGCTTGCACACCACCGTGTGCCCCGACGGGCCCCACCATGAAGGCAACTTGCTCTTGACGAAGTTGCGGCACTGCAGGTCGCGCTTCGACATCTTGGTCGCGTCGGCCTTACGCACCCGCGCCTTGATGTCCGGAACGCTCAACGCGAGAAACGCGTCACTCTGGGCGGCCGAGACACTCACCGGTGCGGGCTGAGCCGCCTCAGCGGCAGCAACCGGTTCGGCCGACGCGGCCTGCGGCGCACACCCCGCAGCCACCACGAGAGCACCCGCAGCGACCAACGACACCGACTTCATGACCAACCCCCGTACGGCAGAAAACCCGACGTCTCGCCGATCAGCGGCCCCAGGCCCGACGGCGCGCACGTCTTGACGCCGTCATCTTGCCCCATCGGAGCAGGCCCACACCTCGAACAAGGCGAACGAGCACCCACCGCACCGTGAACACCGGCCGACGACTGTGCCGCAGTTGTCGTGGCGACGTGTCGTTCAGGCATTCACTGTCTTGAGCCCCCCGCGGTGGCAGGCGCGGGGGGGTCCTAGGTGGTGCATTCGTGCTTCATCCGCCGTCGAGGCGATGCTGCCGGACCCCTCATCGGCCCTCACCGCACCGCGCGTAACCACTTTTCGCACCCTGTTGTCGCCCAGGAGGCAACACGGGTATATAGCAGGCACATTCGAGCCGAAATTCTCTGCGCGACACATCTCAAAGTCGCGACGGCGCAGCCTCAGCAGCAATCGACCCGGTCACGCGCAACTCCCGTGAATCCCCAGGTGGCAGCCTCACAGCGAGCACCGGCCACAGCGTGTTCACCCCGTCGTCAGCGTCGAGCGTGACCTCGACCACGTCGTCCCCGGCCACCGCGCGCCACCGGATCCACCCGCCGTCGAGCGCACCGTCCCCGGAGTCCTCGTACCAGGCACCATTCGACGAAGAACCGGGCGGAGGTGGAAAGACGCGCAGCTCACGGGTGGTGTCAGGGGTGGGATCCAGATGCGGCACGACTGGCCCGAGGGGAATCGCCGCGCCACTGCGCACGAGCAACGGCACCCGCTCCAGCGGCGCCTCGACCGTCGCGTCACCCTGGTGGAGCTCGCCGGTGTGCCAGTCCCACCAGCCACCCTCGACACGGGGCAGACGCACGTGCCGCGTCGTCGCGCCCTCCTCGACGACCGACGCGATCAGCAGCGCCGGCCCGAGGAGAAAGCCGGCGTTCTCCTCCCAGAGTCGTGGGTCTGATTCGTCGAGCGAGAACGCCGGCCGCATGATCGGCTCGTGCGTGATCGTCGCGAGAACACGCAACGTGTACAGGTACGGCATAAGCCGATACCGCAGCTCGATCGCGTCGCGCACCGCAGGCAGCACCTCGGGGTACATCCACGGTTCGTTGACCGACCCGTCCGAATGCCACGAATGAATCGTGAACCGCGGATGCAGCGCCCCGTTCTGCACCGCACGAACAACTCCGGCGACGGACGTGTGCCCGTGAATCCGCCGACGTCGTGCCCGATGTCGTACATCCCCGACAGGCTCATCCCGACGCCCATCACCGTGTTGTCGCGCAACGTCTCCCACGAACAATCGTTGTCGCCTGACCACGTCTGCGCATACCGCTGCATTCCCGGCATGCCCGACCGCGAAATGACATAGGGACGTCGCTCCGGCCGATGCCCCCGCTGCTCCTCGTGAGACGCACGGGCCATGAGAAGCGTCTGCACCGGGCGGATATCGCCCAGACGCACCGGCTCGCCGAACCCGTCGCACACGGCGTTCTCGTCCCAGACCTCGAACTCGTTGTTGTCGTTCCAGGTGGTCTCGATGCCCAGCTCCAACAGCTGCGTGCGCACCTGCCGCCGCCGCCAGCGCAGCGTCGCCGGGTTGGTGAAGTCGAGATGCGAGTCGGCATGCCAGGAGGAGAACTCCGCGTGATAGTTGTCCCGCGCCAAGCCCAGATCGATAACGCACCGGGAGTGGTTGTCGTAGAACACGCCCACCGCGCCGGGTGAGGTGGAGGCTGGGGCGCTCGTGGCATCGGGGGAGTCAGAACGGCCGGGGTCGCTCGTCGCCCCGGGGACGGTGCGGATCCACATCGGCCAGTGTTTGTAGAGCGGGTCGGTGCGGCTCGCGTCGTAGCCCATCGCGTCGAGGGCCCGCATCTCGTAACGGCGGCCGGAGCGGTCGAGGGGGCCGGCCTTCTCCCCGAGTCCGACGATGCGCCCGCCGGGCACCTGCAACACCATGTGCGCGACGTCCGTGCCCTCGGGGGCGGTGAGCGTGGGCAGGTCGACGGCGTCAGAACCGACGAGATGCGCGCCGGTGGGGCGATCGGCGAGGACGGTCACCCACGCGTCGACGATGCGGCGCTGAAAGGTCATCCGCAGCGGGGAGGACGCAACCCGCACTCGGACGTCGCCGCAGGTCAGGACGAGATCATCGCCGTCCTCGGCGCACTCCACCGGGAGGGCCTCGTCGTCGATGGAGGTGCGCTCGCGGCCCTCCCACGGCACGTCGATCGCGTCCGGCGCAGGCACAGCCCACGTGCGCGGCACCCGCGTCTGCCCGCCCTTGCGCACCCACACGCGCAGCAGCGGCGCCCCAGGCCAGGGAGCGCCGCCACCGTCACGATGTGCCGATGATCGAGCTGCAGCTCGCACCCGGCTGCAGTGAACCGGTGATCGGTGATCTCATCCAGGAGCCGCATGAGATCAGTCAGACACGGAACGTGTTCCGCGACAAGCAGGTTGGGTCCAGCGCGTCGCACAGGCCCCCTGAGTCGGGAGCGTTCACCGGTGGCGAGGCCGAAGAATCTGAACGTCGAACCCCAGGTGATGCCGAAACGTTGCGACGACCCGGTAATCGGCCCGGTCGAGGCCCAGCCGAGGGAGGACGCCGTCGATGCGGCGGGG
>DAMDJY010000160.1:0-400 GCA_032100225.1 Mobilicoccus sp. | reverse complement strand
CCGTCTCGAGGATGCCGGGGTCGTCGTTCGACAGGGCATCCAGCGCGGCGTCGACGCTGCCCGGATACCCGCCGAGCAACCACGAGCTGCCTACCGGCCGCGCCCCGAGCTGCCGGATGTACCCCGGTGACGCGCCCGTGACGTCGAGGATCGGGACTCCCTCGAGGTGATGCTCGGCTGCGACGGAGGCGAGTTGCGCGGAGGTCGCCGCATCCTCCGCAGTGACGCGCAACCGAGCGCCCTCGGGGGAGACGACCGCCACCTGCGTCGGCTCATGCCGGCTCGCAGCGGGGGAGTCGTAGCGGTACGCGTGGGCGAGGTTGCTGACGGCGAGGATCAGAGCGAGCAGGGTCGTGGCGGCCGTCAGGGCTGCGCGTTGTGCCGGGCGTGTGGAGAGGAG
>DAMDJY010000159.1:0-7683 GCA_032100225.1 Mobilicoccus sp. | reverse complement strand
GGGGTCGGGGTCGAGGGCCCGCTGCAGCAGGTCCGCGAGCCAGGGCGCCAGTCCGCCGAGATCGGTGGCGCCGCGGTGGACGCGGTCCAGCACCGACGAGGAGTGTCCGAGACCGAACGGCGGCCGGCCGGGGGCGGCGAAGGCCAGCGTCGCGGCGTATCCCCACAGGTCCGTGGCGATCGACACCTCCTGCCCGTCGAGCAGCTCAGGGGCGACGTAGCCGGGGGTGCCCATGATGAGCCCGGTCGACGTGAGCCTGGTCTCGTCGGCGACCTGAGCGATACCGAAGTCGATGACGACCGGAGACCCGCCCGGCATGAGGACATTGCCCGGCTTGAGGTCGCGATGCACGACGCCGGCGGCATGGATGGCCTCGAGCGCGTCGGCAAGAGTGGTGCCGAACGCGCGCAGCTCCTCCCCCTGCAGCGGGCCGTGAGCCGCAACCCACTTGTCGAGGGGGTCGCCGCCGATGTACCGGGTGACGATGTAAGGCCGGTCACCGTCGGTGTCGGCGCCGAGGAACGGGGCGATCGCGGGGTGCTCCACGCGACGCAACGTGCTGACCTCACGCGCGAGTCGCGCCCTGGCCACCGGGTCGTGCGCCACGTGATCGCGCAGCACCTTGACGGCCACCGCGCGCCCCGACTCGTCGACGCCGAGATGGACGACCCCCATGCCGCCCTCGCCCAGGACTCCGTGCAACCGGTAGGCCCCCAGTCGGGAGACCTCACGCCCAGAATCGCCCCCAGCCACGGACACCTCCCCTGGCCCGATGCGCCGGACCCTCGACCACTCCGAAGCGACGGAGATTACCTGTCACTGTACGGACGCCTCACGAGAGCTTGCTGAATTCCGTCTGAGCGTCGACTCATCGTCCGCCGGGCGTCTCAGCTGGTCGACGACGTACACGCAGGCCTTGCCGTTGCAGCCCTGCCGTTGCGGCCCCTACCGCTCGTGCCCTGCCCCGTCCGCTCCCTAGGATGGTGCGTGGACCACCCGGCACTGCGCGCAGGAGATGACCCCCATGAGTGAGGCTCAGCCCACATACGACTTCGTCATCGCGGCGAACAGGCTGCCCGTCGATCGTGGCGACGACGGTGAATGGAAGCGCAGCCCGGGCGGATTGGTCACGGCCATGGACTCTGTCATGCGCGGCCGCGACGGCGCGTGGGTGGGTTGGGCGGGCGAGCCCGGCGACGCTCCCGAGCCCTTCGACGACGCGGGGATGCACCTGCACCCGGTCGCCCTGAGCGTCGAAGACGTACGCGATTACTACGAGGGGTTCTCCAACGACCCCCTGTGGCCCATCTACCACGACGTCATCGTGCCCGCCACGTTCCACCGCCGCTGGTGGGCCGCCTACCGCCGCGTCAACCAGCGCTTTGCCGAGGAGTGCGCCAAGGTCGCATCCGAGGGAGCGACCGTGTGGGTGCACGACTACCAGTTGCAGCTCGTCCCGGCGCTGCTGCGTGAGCTGCGCCCCGACGTGCGCATCGGCTGGTTCAACCACATCCCCTTCCCGCCCGTCGAGCTTTTCGCCCAGCTCCCGTGGCGCGGCCAGATCATCGACGGCCTCCTGGGCGCCGACTTCCTCGGGTTCCAGCGCGAGGACGACTCCTGGAACTTCGTGCGCGCCTGCCGCCAGCTGGAGGCGCACGACACCGAGGGCGACATCGTCAGCGTCGAGGGGCGCAAGGTCCGCGCGGCGGGCCTGCCGATCTCCGTCGACTTCGCCGGCCTCGAAGAACTCGCCCTGCGCGAAGACGTCCAGGCACGCGCGGCCGAGGTCCGGGAGCAGCTCGGCAACCCGCGGGTTCTCATGCTCGGCGTCGACCGTCTCGACTACACCAAGGGCATCCGCCACCGCCTGAAGGCGTACCACGAGCTGCTGCTCGACGGAAACATCGCACCGCCCGACGTCGCCCTCATCCAGGTCGCCGTGCCCAGCCGCGAGCGCGTCGAGGCGTACAAGACCCTCAAGGACGAGATCGAGCTGACCGTCGGCCATATCAACGGTGACTACTCCACCGTGGGTGCCAGCGCGGTGCAGTACCTGCACCAGTCGTTCGACCGCGCCGAGATGGCCGCCCTGTACCAGGCGGCCGACATCATGCTCGTCACCCCACTGCGCGACGGAATGAACCTCGTCGCCAAGGAGTACGTCACCTGCCGCCACCACGACGACGGTGCGCTCGTGCTCTCGGAGTTTACCGGTGCCGCACAGGAACTTACTGAGGCCTACATGCACAACCCGCACGACATCCAGGGGTTGAAGAACCGGATGGTGCAGGCGATGGAGGACACCCCGGAGGAGCGCAGACGCCGCATGACGTCTCTGCGCGCGACCGTGCGGCAGTACGACGTGCAGCTCTGGGCCGCCCGGTTCCTCGCCTCGTTGCAGACCGCGCCGGACGAGCCCTCCGCGGCCGACATCGAGAAGATCGCCGGCAATCCGGTCTGATCCGGCCGGCAGACGCGCAGGAGTGGAGCACGGCATGCTCGCTGACGACCTGACCTCACGACTGGCCGATGCGGCCGCCCTCCCGAGGGTGGTGCTGGCCACGGACTTCGACGGCACCCTGGCACCCTTCGTCGAGAACCCGATGGAGGCCGCCCCCATCGAGGGCGCCATGGACGTCCTGCGCGAGGCAGCCACGCTGGAGGGAGTCACCGTTGCGCTCGTCTCCGGGCGCGACGTGGACACGCTCGGCCTGCTCTCGGGGACCACCCCGCAGGACGGGATCGACCTCATCGGTTCGCACGGCGGGCAGAGTTCGCGCGACGATCTGGCGGGCGGTGCTCTCCTCGACGAGGCGGGCACCGCTCGTCTGGCCGCCCTCGACGAGGCCATGGTCGACCTGCTCACCCGCCATCCCGAGGCCCGGATCGAGCGCAAGCCCGCTGCCGTCGCGATGCACACCCGCGGGCTCCCCGCCGACGTCGCAGCTGCGGCTCTGCGCGATGCCGCCGCCCTCGGAGACCGACCCGGGGTGCACGCCCTCGCGGGCAAGAGCGTCGTCGAGCTGAGCGTGCTCGAGGCGAACAAGGGACTGGCCCTGCAGGCGCTCAAGTCCCTTGTCGACGCCGACGCGGTGATCTACCTCGGCGACGACGTCACCGACGAACACGCCTTCACCCGCCTGAACGCTGCGGAGGGTGACATCACGATCAAGGTCGGCGACGGCGACACGGCCGAACACCGAGTGCCGGGCATCCCCGAGGTTCTCGAGGTTCTCACCGCGTTCGTCGCCGCACGCCGCAGGCACTGATCCCCGGCGTCTCGCCCACCGCGCAACCGGTCTGCATCTTCCAGGGAGGGCCTGGCGCCGCCCACGGCATCCGCAATGCCATGATGTTCCGACAAGGCGCGGCGTGGCGCCCTCCGTGGGATCTCTCGCCGCGCGCCCGCCTTGACAACGGATCGTCCGGCACGTTCCTGCCGGTGAAGGAGAAGGACCCATGGCGACCATCCGCTTCGAGCAAGCGACGCGTACCTATCCCGGCAACGACCGCCCTTCGGTCGACCACCTCGACCTCGACATCGCCGACGGCGAGTTCCTCGTCCTCGTCGGCCCGTCGGGCTGCGGCAAGTCCACCAGCCTGCGCATGCTCGCCGGGCTCGAAGAGGTCAACTCGGGGCGCATCTACATCGACGACCGCGATGTCACCGACATGCCGCCCAAGGACCGCGACGTCGCCATGGTCTTTCAGAACTACGCGCTCTACCCCCACATGACGGTCGCCGAGAACATGGGCTTCGCGCTCAAGATCGCCGGCACGTCCAAGGAGGACATCCGCGCCCGCGTCGAGGAGGCGGCCGAACTGCTCGACCTGACCGAGTACCTCGACCGCAAGCCCAAGGCACTCTCCGGTGGGCAGCGTCAGCGCGTCGCGATGGGGCGCGCCATCGTGCGCGAGCCCAAGGTCTTCCTCATGGACGAGCCCCTCTCCAACCTCGACGCCAAGCTCCGCGTCCAGACCCGCACCCAGATCGCCTCGCTGCAGCGGCGACTCGCGATCACGACGGTGTACGTCACCCACGACCAGGTCGAGGCCATGACGATGGGCGACCGCGTGGCCGTCCTCAAGGACGGGCTCCTGCAACAGGTCGACACCCCGCGCCGCATGTACGACCACCCCGACAACGTGTTCGTCGCCGGCTTCATCGGCTCGCCGGCCATGAACATCTTCGAGGTGCCCGTCACGCCCCAGGGCATCGGATTCGGCAACGCCACCCTGACGCCGGCAGTGCGCCTGGAGGCCAGCCTCGACCGGATCACCCTCGGCGTGCGCCCCGAGGACCTCGCCGTGGCCGAGCAGGGTCTGCCCGTCGTCGTCGACGTCGTCGAAGAGCTCGGCGCCGACGCCTACCTCTACACCCGGCACGAGAACGCGTCCGTCGAGGACAAGCCCGTCGTCGTGCGCGTCGACGGCCGGGCGACCCCGACCAAGGGCGAGCACATCCACCTGCTGCCGACGAACGACCACCTCCACTACTTCCACCCCACCACCGGGGCGCGCCTCGGGGACTGACCGGCGCGCCTGCGCCCGCGGCAACGCCTGCGGGTGAGGATGGAGTGATTCCCAAGGGCCGGCACTCGACAAGGCAGGCAGGACAGGAGAACCCGTGCAGTTCATGACCTCCCGCGCGGACCCGGCGCTGCTGGACCTCCCGTGGTCCACTCCCTTGGAGGAGTGGGACCCCGACCACCTGGCTGCGCTCCCCCGCGGCATCTCGCGGCACATCGTGCGGTTCGTCAAGGTCGACAAACGGATCATCGCCGCCAAGGAGATTCGCGACGACATCGCCGCCCGCGAATACGACATGCTGCGCAACCTCACCCGCATGGGGTTGCCGAGCGTGGTGCCGTTCGGCGTCGTCAGCGGGCGGCAGTCCGAGGACGGCAAGCCGCTGGATGCCATCCTGCTCACCGAGCACCTGCAGTTCTCGCTGCCCTACCGCGCCCTGTTCAGCCAACGGCTGCAGCCCGACACAGTGCTGCGGCTGCTCGACGCTCTGGCCGTTCTCCTCGCGCGGCTGCACCTCTCCGGGTTCTGGTGGGGCGATGTCAGCCTGTCGAACACCCTGTTCCGCCGTGATGCAGGCGCGTTCGCGGCCTACCTCGTCGACGCCGAGACGGGGCAGTTGTTCCCATCCCTGTCCGACGGCCAGCGCGCCCACGATCTCGACATCGCCCGCGTCAACATCGCCGGTGAACTCATGGACCTTGCCGCCGGTGGCGTCATCCCCGAGGACGCCGACCCCATCACGATCTCCGACCGCATCGTCAGTCGCTACGACACCCTGTGGAGTGAGCTCACGGGGCTCGAACGCTTCCAGAAGGGCGACCGGTGGCGCGCCGAGGAGCGCATCCGCCGCCTCAACCAGCTCGGCTTCGACGTCGACGAGTTCGAGATGTCGACCGACGTGGACGGCGCGCTGATCCAGATCCGCCCCAAGGTCGTCGACGCCGGCCACCACCGTCGCCGACTCCTTCGCCTGACCGGTCTCGACGTGCAGGAGAACCAGGCCCGGCGACTCCTCAACGACCTCGACGCCTTTCGCGCCGGGGAGAACGTGCAGTCCGGGGAGCCCGAGGAGTTGGTGGCCCACGAGTGGATGCGGCGCGTCTACGAGCCCGTGGTGCGCAATATCCCGGACGAGCTGTCGGCCAAGTTGGAGGCGGCCCAGATCTTCCACGAGGTCCTCGAACACCGCTGGTACCTCTCGGAGCGTTCCGGGCACGACGTGACGACGCAATGGGCCTTCGCCGACTACCTCACCCACGTGCTGCCTGCGAAGCCCGACGAGAAGTCCGTCGTCGGCGTCGACACCATCGAGATGCCCGTCGTCGCGATGTTCTCCGACGACTGACGCCCGAACCGGCAGAGTGTCCTGCCGATCCGGGCGTCGGTCTCGCTCGGTGATCCATCCCGTGATGCACGGTGACGCGTGCGCCGCTCGGTGATGAGTGTGGTGAGGCTCAGCCCCAGGTGGCGGTCTCGGGGTTGACACCGTGCGCAGCCGCGTTGGCGTCGATCGCCGAGGACAGCCAGCGGGTCAGGCCGGGCTGGATTGCCTCGTAGCGGTCGGTGAAGCGCTGGTCGGCGAGGTACATGCGACCGAGGCACACCTGCATCGAGTAGGTGCAGTCGTAGAACTGCCCGATCGAGGCGCGGTGCCGCTCCACCAAGGTATTCGCCTGCTCCGAGCCGGGCTCGACACCGTCACGGGCCGCAGCCGCGAGGTCGGCGTCGAGAGCGTCCCCGTCGGCCTTGACCCGCTCCCAGTCGGCGCGAGACATGTTCTGCGTGCGGGCCTGCGACTGGTCCCACTGGGGCGTGTCACCCCAGCGCTGCTCCGCCTCCGCCTGGTACTCCGGCTGCCAGTCGGTGCCGAAGATCTCGCCCATCTCGGCGGCGCTCATCTGCTTGTCGGTCATGGTTGCCTCCAACATCGAATCCACTGCGGAGACCATCTCCTGCAGGTGAGTGATGCGGCCGGTCAGCAACTCGCGTTGCCGCCGCAGATGCGCGCTCTCGTCGACCGCGGGGTCGTCGAGGATCGGCGCGATCTGCGCGAGGGGAATCCCCACCTCCCGGTACACGAGCACCCGGTGCATCCGCGCGACATCGTCACGCGAATACACCCGGTAGTCGGCCCAGGTGCGCCCGCTCGGACGCACCAGGCCGATCTCGTCCCAGTGATGCAGGGTCCGCACACTCACCCCGACCAGCGCCGCAGCGGTACCGACCGTCAGCTCGTCACGCGGACTCTCGCTCATGGCTTCAGCATCTCTCACGCCCACGACGATTCCGCCTCACGCAGCGTGAGGGTCAAGCCCTATCGCCGGAGCCTGGATACTCAGAGTGCGCGGCGCCGAGCGACCTCGTAGAGGGTGACGCCGGTGGCGATACCGGCGTTGAGGGATTCGACGGACGCCACCATCGGGATCGAGACGATCTGGTCGCAGGTCTCCCGAACCAACCGGGAGATGCCCTTGCCCTCGGAGCCCACGACGACCACGAGCGGCTCGGTGGCCAACTCGAGCGCAGGGAGTTCGACGTCGCCGTCCATGTCGAGGCCGATGATGAAGAACCCGGCCTTGCGGTACATCTCCAGCGCCCGGGTGAGGTTGGGCACCTGAGCCACGGGCACGCGGGCAGCGGCACCGGCGCTGGTCTTCCACGCCGAGGCCGTCATGCCGACCGAGCGACGCTCGGGGATGACGACGCCGTGGCCACCGAACGCAGCGAGCGAGCGGATGATCGCGCCCAGGTTGCGGGGGTCGGTGATGCCGTCGAGCGCCACGATGAGCGGAATGCCGGGCATCTCGGGGTTGATGAGGTCGGCCGCGTCGGCGTACTCGTAGGGCGGCACCTGCAGGGCGAGGCCCTGGTGCACGGCGCCGTCCGTCAGGCGGTCGAGCTCACCACGCGGGGTCTCGAGCATGGGGATGCCACGCCCACCGGCCAGCTTGACGGCCTCACGCACGCGGTCGTCGGAGTCGATGCGGCTCGCGACGTAGAGCGTGTTCGCGGGGATCTCGGCCCGCAACGCCTCCACGACGGAGTTACGCCCGGCGACGACCTCGCTGGTCCGCGTGCCGGAGCGGCGCGCCTGACCACGGGACGCCGTCGTCTGCTGCGAACGACCGGGGCGAGCCTCGCGGCCCGAGCCCG
>DAMDJY010000158.1:0-7704 GCA_032100225.1 Mobilicoccus sp. | reverse complement strand
GGCCAGGTCGTCACCCTCGCGGCGGCCGAGGAACGTCGCTCCCGGCATCGCGGCCTGGAGGGCCGATCGCGAGGGTCCGTCTCCGGTGAGGACGACCTTGACGCCGGGCAGGTCCATCAACGGCACGAGGCGCTCGACCTCCTTCTCGGGGGCGAGCCGTCCGACGTACCCGATGACGGTCTCGCCGCCGGGAGCCAGTGTGCGCCGCAGGGCGCGGCCACCGGCGTCGTCACGCCAGCCGGGGTGGAACAGGGAGGTGTCGACGCCGCGACCCCACAACCCGGTGCGGGTGACACCGGCAGCCCGCAGGTCGCGCAGTGCTGCGGAGCTCGGCGCGAGGTTGAGGTCGGCCATCGCGTGGATCCATCGCAGGTAGCGCCACGTGGCTCGCGCAGCGGGCCTGCCCGCAGCCCCGCCGTGCTGGAGGACGTAGGCGGCCATGTCCGTCTGGTACAGCGCCACCGCGGGGATGCCCAGGTTGCGGGCGGCAGTCAGGCCACGTGCGCCGAGAAAGAAGGGGGAAGCGACGTGCACGACGTCGGGCGCGAAGTCGGCGAGGATCGCCTCGATCTCCGGCGTGGGCAGCCCGACCTGGAACTGACGCACAGGAACGCTCGTCACGGCCCGCACGGCGAACCCTTTGTACTCCCGCGGCGCCGGCGACGGCGCGATGACGACGGCCTCGTGACCACGGGCGCGCAGGCAGTCCAGCACCCGGCAGACACTCGTCGTCACCCCGTTCAAGGAGGGGAGGAAGGATTCGGTGACGATCGCGATGCGCACGATCTCAGAGTCGCTGCAGGCGGTTTCCCGAGTGCGACCTCCAGTCGTGTGTCGGGTGTCCGGGAGGCGACCGGTTCGGTGCACGCGTCACCTCGACGCATCCGCTGGGCCCCCTGGCGTTCACTCACGCCACCTGCTGTTGGCGGAGCGCCGGTCGGCCTGGCGTGCAGCGACACTCAGCGCGTCGACAACGGGGTTCTTGGACGGCCGACCCGGTGCTCTACCGTGACGGACATGAGCATCACACCGGACGACTTCTGGTGCGTCATCCCGGCTGGGGGAGCCGGGACGCGCCTGTGGCCACTCTCGAGAGCAGGATCCCCCAAGTTTCTGCACGATCTCCTCGGCACGGGGCGCTCGTTGCTGCAGACCACCGTGGACCGTCTCGCGCCGCTGTCGGGGGACCGTCTGATGATCGTCACCGGCGCCAAGCACGCTGCCGCCGTGGCCGAGCAGTTGCCACAGATCCCCGCCGAGCGGGTGCTGGCGGAGCCGACCCCGCGTGACTCGATGGCAGCCATCGCCTGGGCCGCCGCCGTGATCGAACGCCAGGATCCCGACGCCGTCCTCGGGTCGTTCGCCGCCGATCACGTCGTCGGGGAGGAAGAGCGGTTCCGCGAGCTGGTGGCCGAGGCCATCACCGTCGCCCGGCACGACTACGTCGTCACGTTGGGCATCGAGCCCACTTATGCCGCAAACGGTTTCGGTTACATCGAGGAGGGGGACGTACTCGACATCGAGGGCGCCCCGCACGCTCGCGGCGCCGTCACCTTCGTCGAGAAGCCGGCGGCCGAGCTCGCCCGGCAGTATGTCGATTCGGGTCGATTCCGCTGGAACGCAGGCATGTTCGTCGTCAAGGCGCGCGTGCTGCTCGACCTCCTTGCCCAGTGGCACCCCGAGTTGGCCGCCGGTGCTCGCCGCATCGCCGCCGACCCGTCGACTCTGGATGCCGAGTGGGACAGCCTGGAGAAGATCGCCATCGACCACGCCGTGGCCGAACCGGCTGCCGACGCGGGCCGCGTGGCGGTCGTGCGCTGCGACGTCCCTTGGGACGACGTCGGCGACTTCCACTCTCTCGCAGGTCTGCTCGCCGTCACTGCGCAGGCGGACGACGCCAAGGACGCGCAAGACCGCGGTGGCCTGCTGACCGTGGGTGACGCCGATGTCGTCAACATCGACTCCACCGGTGTCGTCGCCTCGCGCACCGGCCGGCTCATCTCGGTCGTGGGCATGGAAGACGTCGTCGTCGTCGACACCCCCGACGCCCTCCTCGTGACGAGCCGTGGCCGCGCGCAACACGTCAAGAAGGTCGTCGACCACCTCAAGGCCGAGGGTCGCGCCGACCTCACCTGATATCGCCTGTCAGAAGCCGGGGGTGCGGGGACCTAGGTCCTCGCACCCCTTTCGACTCCCCAGGAGGGGGTAGGCGCGACTACCCTTGGGCTCATGGGTGAATCCACGGCACGTACCGAGTCCGACCTGGAGATGCGTTCGGTCTACTCCGCAGCCGACCTTGAGGGCTTCGACGCCCAGGCACGGCTCGGGGAGCCCGGCAAATATCCGTACACGCGTGGCGTGTACCCCTCGATGTACACGGGTCGCCCGTGGACGATGCGGCAGTACGCCGGCTTCGGCACCGCCAAGGAGTCGAACGAGCGGTACAAGCAGCTCGTCGCGGCCGGCACCGGTGGTCTGTCCGTCGCCTTCGACCTGCCCACGCAGATGGGTTACGACTCCGACGCCCCCCTCGCCTCGGGTGAGGTCGGCAAGGTCGGCGTCGCGGTCGACTCCATCGAGGACATGCGGGTCCTGTTCGACGGCCTCCCGCTGGGTGACATCTCCACCTCGATGACGATCAACGCCCCCGCCTCCACGCTGCTGCTCATGTACCAGCTCGTCGCGGCCGAGCAGGGCGTCGACTCCACCAAGCTCGCGGGCACCATCCAGAACGACGTGCTCAAGGAGTACATCGCCCGCGGCACCTACATCTACCCGCCCAAGGAGTCGCTGCGCCTCATCAGCGACATCTTCGGCTACTGCTCCACCGAGATGCCCCGCTGGAACACGATCTCGATCTCCGGCTACCACATGGCCGAGGCCGGGGCCACGCCTGCGCAGGAGGTCGCGTTCACGCTCGCGAACGCCAAGGAGTACGTCAAGGCCGCACAGGCCGCCGGGCTCGACGTCGACACGTTCGCCCCGCGTCTGTCGTTCTTCTTCGTCGCCCGCACGACGCTGCTCGAGGAGGTCGCGAAGTTCCGTGCGGCCCGTCGCATCTGGGCGCGCATCATGAAGGAGGAGTTCGGGGCGCAGAACCCCAAGAGCCAGATGCTCCGCTTCCACACCCAGACCGCCGGCGTGCAGCTCACGGCGCAGCAGCCCGAGGTCAACCTCATCCGCGTCTCGCTGCAGGGTCTCGCCGCCGTCCTCGGCGGCACGCAGTCACTGCACACCAACTCCTTCGACGAGGCCATCGCGCTACCCACCCAGAAGGCGGCCCGACTCGCCCTGCGGACCCAGCAGGTCATCGCCTACGAGACCGACGTCTGCAAGACCGTCGACCCGTTCGCGGGCAGCTACGTCGTCGAGTCCCTCACCGACGAGCTCGAGACGGCGATCTGGGAGCTCATCCAGGCGGTCGACGACAAGGGCGGCGCGGCGGCGGCCATCGAGGAGGGCTTCCAGAAGCAGGAGATCGAGCGCTCGGCCTACGACCAGCAGCTCAAGATCGACTCCGGCGAGCGCATCGTCGTCGGCCTCAACAAGTACACGATCCCCGAGGAGGAGAAGTACGTTCCCCTCAAGGTCGACCCGGCCATCGAGGCCGAGCAGAACGAGCGCCTCGAGAAGCTGCGCGCCAAGCGTGACCAGGCCAAGGTCGACCAGGCCCTCGGCGAGGTCAAGCGTGCGGCAGAGGGCAAGGAGAACATCCTCTACCCGATGAAGGACGCGCTGGCCGCCAACGCCACCGGTGGCGAGGTCAGCAACGCCCTGCGCGACATCTGGGGCATGTACACCCCGGTCGACGCCTTCTGATCGACCCGCATCACCCGCCGACGGCGGCATCCCATCCGGGGTGCCGCCGTCGGCGCGTTCGCGTCCGGGGTGACGGCCGTGGTGCGTGGTGCGCCAGACACTGCCTGCGGCTCGGGATGGACACGGGTGGGTGCGGGGAATGGTCACCGAACACCGTTGATCGTCGCCGGGCGTAAACTCCCGCAATTGTGAACCTCGACGCTCCGACCGATGCGCTGGGCCGGATGATCCGCGAGCTCGAACCCGAACTCCTCGCCATCCGCCGCGACATTCACCGCAACCCCGAACTGTCCTGGCAGGAAGTGCGCACCACGCGTCTGGTGCTCGACCGGCTGGCTGCGGCAGGAATCTCGGCAACGAGCCTGGACAAGACCGGTGTGGTGGTCGACCTGGGGTCGACGGACCCGGATCCGGTCGTGCGGGTCGGACTGCGCGCCGACATCGACGCCCTGCCGCTGGTGGAGCGCACCGAGCTGGAGTTCGCGTCGCAGCGGCGGGGCGTAGCGCACGCCTGCGGGCACGACGTGCACACGACCGCGTTGTTGGGTGCGGCGTTGGCGCTGGCGGCGCACGAGGACGAGCTGCGGGCCCGGGGGATCGCCGTCCGGCTGCTGTTCCAGCCGGCCGAGGAGAGCATGCCCGGAGGAGCGCGGCTCATCGTCGACAAGGGCCTGGTCGACGACCTCGACACCGTGTTCGCGCTGCACTGCGACCCGCGGCGCGATGTCGGTGACGTCGGTCTGCGTGTAGGGCCCATCACGGCCGCTGCCGACCAGGTGACGGTGCGTCTGACGGGGCACGGCGGGCACACCTCGCGGCCCTTCCTCACCGAGGACCTCACGTTCGCGCTCGGCAAGGTCATCACCGATCTGCCCGGTGCGCTCTCCCGCCGCATGGACCCCCGCGCCGGCGCACTGCTCGTGTGGGGAGGCGTGCACGCAGGCAGCGTCCCCAACGTCATCCCCGACTCGGGCGAGGTGACCGGCACCCTGCGGATGCTCGACGCGAGCGCGTGGCAGGGCATCGGGCCGATGCTGACGCAACTCGTCGAGGCCGTCGTGTCGCCCTACGGCGTGGAGGCCGAGCTGCGGCACGTGCCCGGGGTGCCGCCGGTCGTCAACACCGAGTGGGGCGTCGATGCACTGAGCGCTGCCACTGCTGCGGTGCTGGGCGAGGGTGGCATCGGCCAGACCGAACAGTCCCTCGGCGGAGAAGACTTCGCGTGGCTGCTGCTCGGGCGGGACGGGGCGCTCGGACGCCTTGGAACCCGCACTCCCGGCGGCGAGACGTTCGATCTGCACCGGGGCGACATCGTCATCGACGAACGTGCCGTCGCCATCGGAGCGCAGGTCTACGCGACGTTGCCGTTCGCTGCAGCCGGGTGCCGCCCGGACTGCGACATCGCCTGATCAGCGCGCGGTGGTGAACAGGCGACGCCTGCGATCCTCGGCAGCGGTGAGGCGTGCGGTCTCCCGTCGGCGTCGTTCGGCCATGACTGCGTGGAGGTAGGCGCGGGGTGGGGTGCCCTGCGGCGGCGGGGGAGAGACGTAGGGCCGTGCGCGCGCCACGAGCATCTCGTCGATGCGGTGGGCGGAGGCGCCGGTGAAGTCTCCTGCCTGGGCGAGCGTTGCGCGGATCAGTGCGGCGAGGTCGTCGGGCAAGCGAGCCATGTCCGCCGACCGGGCCCAGGCAGCCAGGCCCGGGGGCATAGCGGGCGGAGGCGGTAGTTCCAAGTTCACCCGGTCGCGCGCGACGTAGGTGCCGGCCGCGATGTCGCCGAGGCGGCGCGTGGGTTCGGTCATCATGCCCGTGATGAGGGCGATGGCGCCGCTGCTCACCCAGATCTCCACGACCCCGATGAGGTGCCGCGTGACGACGCGGCGCGGGTCGGCCGGGGCGCCGTCGCTGCGGACGGTGCGCAGGCCGGTGAGCTTCTTGCCGACCGTCCGCCCGGTGAGCGACTCGCAGACACTCGGGAACACGACGAGGCAGAAGACGCCGATGAGCAGGGAGAACGACGCGAGGAGGGCCTCGTCCAGGCCGTTCGCCACTCGGCTCAGCAGCCAGCCGAACCCCACTGCGAGAAGGATCTCGACGACGACGTCGATGAGACCGGAGAAGACCCGCATCGCGAGCCCGGCATAGGGCAGCGAGACGACGACCGCCTCGCCGGTGATCGACACGTCCGTGGATCGTCCTGCTGCCATGACCCCAGGGTAGGGGGCACCGTCCACCGTCGGCGAGAATGCCCTGCTCGGGCGCCTGCGCGCCGTGCCGCCGTACAGTGAAGGCGTGGATGTCGATGCCATGACCGAGGTACACGGCCAATCGTGGAGACGCCTGGAGGCGCTCTGCGACTCTCCACGTCTGACCAAGGCCGAGGCCGACGAGCTGCTCGAGCTCTATCAGCGCACGACGACCCACCTGTCGCTCGTCCGCTCGGCCACCCCCGACCCCTACCTGGTGCCGTACCTGTCGTGGCTCGTGTCGCGGGCCCGCACGAAGACCTACCTGGCCGGGCCGCGGCGGTTCTCCCCGCGCGGATTGGCGACGTTCTTCAGCTCGACATTTCCTGCCGCGCTCTACCGCACCCGCTGGTGGTGGCTCACGGTGATGGCGCTCAGCCTGGCCTACGCGGTCGTCCTCGGCTGGTGGTTCCTGCAGAACCCCGGATTCACCGGCGCGATGATCGACGAGGAGAGCGCCCGCCAACTCGTCGAGCACGACTTCGAGCACTACTACAGCGAGTTCGCGGCCTCGAGCTTCTCGTTCCGCGTCTTCACGAACAACGCATGGGTCGCGGCGCAGGCGGTCGCAATGGGCGTGCTCGGGGTGCCCGTCGTGTGGGTGCTGCACGGCAACATGATCAACCTCGCGTTCTCCGGGGCGTTGATGATCCAGCACGGCCGCGGCGCGCTCTTCTTCGGGCTCATCACCCCGCACGGGTTGCTCGAGCTCACGGCGGTCTTCGTGGCCGCCGGAGTCGGGCTGCGGCTGTTCTGGTCGTGGGTCGAGCCGGGACCGCGCACGCGGGCGGCGTCGCTCGGGCAGGAGGGACGGACCTCGATCGGCATCGTGCTGGGGTTGATCGTCGTGTTCGCCGTCGCCGGGTTCATCGAGGGGTTCGTCACCCCGTCGTCGCTATCGACGCCCGCCCGCATCGGCATCGGGGTGTTCGCCGAGCTGTGCTTCTTCGCCTACGTGTTCGTCGTCGGCCGCCGCGCGGCCCGCAGCGGTGTCACCGGTGACGTGACCGGAGCCGATGTCGTGGCCGAACTCCCGACGCGCTCCTGAGCGTCACACCCGCCTGAGCGTCGCGCCCTCCTGCCCGTCGGAGCAGCCCGAGCGTCAGAGCAGCCCGCGGGCCTTGAGGTCGAGGTAGAGGTCGCAGAGATCGCGGGGGAGGTGCTCCGGGTCGCGGTCGAGCACGGTGACCCCGAGCCCGGTGAGAACCTCGGACGTACGGCGTCCTCGCGCGAGGGCGTACTCCGCCGCAGCGGACTCGTAGACACCGTCCATCACGTCTGCGCCGGCCGTGTCTCCGGCAGTGTCGTCGTCGGCGGCTGCGCTGATGTCGGCCATCCGGTCGAGCTCGGGGTCCTGCACCGAGGCGATGACGACCCGGTGGCGGGTGCCCAGAGCGCTCAGCGCGGGCACGAGGGACTCCTCGACGACGACGGGTTCGAGCGGGGTCAGGACGACGACGAGCGCGCGTCCGTGCGCGAGGTCGAGCGCCTCGGATGCCAGCCGCACCCAGTCGGCTTCGAGGAGTGAGGGTTCGAGGTCGGCCATCGCGCCGATGATCTCGTGCAGTCGGTCGCCACGGCCGCCCGCGCCGCGACCACCGGCGGAGACGCGTCGCACCACCCGGTCGCCGGCCACGAG
>DAMDJY010000157.1:6663-7711 GCA_032100225.1 Mobilicoccus sp. | reverse complement strand
AAAATTCACCCCCGAGCCGAAGCACAGAATCCGGACGGTGGATCAGGGCTGAGCGCGACGACATCGAGGACGGATGCGCGGGGCGCGGTCCGCTCCGCTCAGCTCAGGCGTGCCGAGCGGAGCGCGAACATGGGGTTGTTGCCCGTGCCCCCCGTGCTTCGCAGTGGTCGTTCGTACCGATAACCCGGCCTCGCAGCCCGCGAGCAGTTCCGCGCGCTATTTGAGGGCTAATCGTGATTGAGACTTCGCCGGACCTTATGCCACCCGACCCCGAGTACCGTGTCTGTCCGAGGTCGCGATCTGGAACATGCATCAAGATGCTCTGGATCGGCCTGATCAGCGCCATGCTGCTGATCCGCGTCCGTAAGGCCGTCACCACCCGCCGCAATCGTGCCAGCTTGACCGCCCGAAGCACACGACACCGAAGAGGGCGCTGTCGTGGATTGGGGTAGGTGTCCGGTGATGTGCGCAAACTCAGGGACTGACACGGCGACGACCGCCAGGGCGGATCGTGCCCCCGGCGCGCGATCACCGCGGAGCGGACCGCCTCGTTGCTGATACCGAGCTGTGTGGCCACCTGGGCCAGCGTCAGTCCGTTCGCGTAGAACTGGGCGGCGTCCTGACGGATCGCGTCATGAAGCTCCGGCTGACGAGCGGCCAACCCCGCCTGTCGAGCTATCTCGCGCACCGTGCCACGGTGGACGTTGAACTGCGTCGCTAACTCCCGGACCGGCACCCCAGCGGCATACCCGTCGAGCATTTCAGCCCGATTGGAGACGCTCAAACGGGTTTGAGACTGACGCGAGATTTCCCGCACCGTGCCGCGCTGATCGGTGATCCGCGTACGTCCCGTGCGCGGCTTACAAGCCCGCGATCCGCCTAGAACACGCGAAATCAGAGATCCGAGCAGCTTCCGGGGGTTTGAGAAGCTGCTACGGAGGTCCACAGATTCAGGGGCTGTTTCTCATCGAGAAACGGCCCCTTCTGCATGCCCCTTGGCACCTCAGCACGGGGCGCGCGTCCATGTGGCACGCATGCAGTCGGCCCC
>DAMDJY010000157.1:0-6653 GCA_032100225.1 Mobilicoccus sp. | reverse complement strand
CGATCCGAGGATCGAGCGGGGCCGACTGTGTGTTTCAGAGTGCGTGTGTCACTTCTTGTCCGCGTCGGACGTGAACGTCGCGGTCGTCTCGGCCGCGGTGGGGACCTGGCCCTGCGGAGCGATGATCTCCGTCTCGGTGCCCTTGTCGGCGCCCGTGGTGGACGTCGTGTCGGTCGAGGACGTCTTGACGTCGGTGACCTTGACGCCCGTGCCGCCGGCGACGGTGGAGTCGCGGCCCGCAGCGGGAGCCACGTAGGGGTCGGTCAGCGGACGGGCCCACGGGTCGTCCTTCGGCTTGCTCATCTTCTGGGCGACGACGGCAGCTGCAGCGCCGAGCGCAGCGAGCAGGCCGAGGCTGCCGAGGAACTTGAGCACGCCACCGGACTGCTTCTTGGGCTTGATCGTGGCCTCGCCCTTGAGGACGAGAGCAGCGTCGTGGCTGCGCTGGGCAGCAACCTCACGGGCGGCAGCGCTGGAGGCGAGCAGCGTCGACAGCTTGGGGGCGTCGGAGACGCGCTCCTTGGCCTGGTCGGCCTGCTTCTCGACGAACTCGCGGCTCTGGTCGAGGTGGGGCTTGGCCCAGTCGGCAGCGTCGTCGGCGTAGTTCTTGGCCAGCGCAGCAGCGGCAGCGGCAGCCGGAACGACGGCAGCCTTGACGCCCGACGCGGTGGGCACGTTGATCGTGCGGGTCTCGACGGTCGGGACGACGACCTTCTTCTTCTTCGTCTTCTGAGTGAACACGTGAGTCCTCCTTGGCGTGGATTCCGGGCTACCCCCATCCTGCCTTCTCCGGGGCGATCCTGCCCAACGGGGGTGCACTTCTGCACCGAATGCACAGGTGACATTCAGGTGCTCCGAGCTTCACCGCTGCCTTGCCCGAACGCGCGCGTCTGCGAGGATGGAGCCATGAATCTGACCCTCCACACGAACAAGGGCGACATCAATCTCGTCCTCTTCCCCGACCACGCGCCCAAGACCGTCGAGAGCTTCACCGGTCTCGCCACCGGCGAGCGGGAGTACCAGGACGACGCCGGCCGCACGAACCCCACCCCGTTCTACGACGGCCTCGTGTTCCACCGTGTGATCTCCGGCTTCATGATCCAGGGCGGCTGCCCCCTCGGCCAGGGCATCGGCGGACCGGGCTACCAGTTCGACGACGAGATCCACCCCGACAAGCAGTTCGACAAGCCGTACCTGCTCGCGATGGCCAACGCCGGCAAGCGCGGCGGCCGCGGCACCAACGGTTCGCAGTTCTTCATCACCGTGGCGCCCACGCCCCACCTCAACGGCAAGCACACCATCTTCGGTGAGGTCGCCGACCAGCCGAGCCGCGACGTGGTCGACGCCATCGCCGCCGTTCCCACCGGCCGCATGGACCGTCCCGCCGAGGACGTCGTCATCGAGAAGGTCACCATCAGCGAGTGATCCACCCGCGCCACAGGCGCGTCGACGGCCCATCGGTTGCATGCCGCACCCGGTGGGCCGTCCGCTGTTCGCGGCCGGATACCCACCGTGGGGCGCGTGCGTCGATGCGGCGGATCCGCCTGTGTCTCAGACTGGTCCTGTGGATGACGATCAGCGCAACGACGACGTGTTCGACGCCCCGGTGTGCCCGCGGCACCCGCAGCGGGTGAGTCGGCTGCAGTGCCGCACCTGCGGCCGACCTGCCTGTCCCGACTGCCAACACCCGGCACCTGCCGGTTTCGACTGCACCGACTGTGTCGAGCGAGTCCACAGCACGATTGATCCCTCCGCTGTCGCGACCTCCGGCCCGCCTCCCGGGGTCAACCCGCCATGGCAGGGCGGGACAGCCGTCACGGCGACAGGAGCCAGCACCCAACGCACCGCGGTCGTGCGGCATCCGCGACCCCTGGTCACCTACGGGCTGATCGGTCTGTGCGCCGTGATCTATCTCGTGCAGATGCTCAAGCCCGAGGTCACCGACGACGGCTCCTTTTACCCGATCGCCGGGTACGTCGAGCCCTGGCGGTTCATCACCGCAGCTTTTCTCCACAGCCCCGACACGATGACCCACCTCCTGTTCAACATGATGGGTCTGTACGTGATGGGGCAGTTTCTCGAATCCTTCCTCGGCCGGGCCCGGTTCGTCGCCGTCTACCTGCTCAGCGCCCTCGGGGGCTCGGTGGGATTCCTTCTGACGGCGCCGAGGCTGGATATCTCTGACCAGGCGGCACTGACCGTGTGGGCGCAGTCGATGGTCGGCGCCTCGGGAGCGGTCTTCGGGCTCTTCGCTGCGGCCTTCCTCGTCCTTCGTCGCACGGGCGCACCCGTCGCGGGCATGGTCGTCCTCATCGCGCTCAACCTCGCGTTGCCGTTCATCTACCCCAACATCGCGTGGCAGGCGCACCTCGGCGGCGCCGTCGTCGGATTCGTCGCGACGGCCGTCATCCTCGCTACCGCACAGCGTCGCGCCGTGACGTGGGCAGCACTCGCGGGCATCGCAGTCGCGCTGGCCGTGTCTGCGTGGATCAAGTACGAAGTCAATGGTGGCGCGCTCGGAGTCATCTTGGCGTACGCGAGGTAACGACACAGGGGTGATTACACTCGTGTGATTCATCCCCAGGTGGGGATAAGCCTGTGGATAACTAGGGGTTGGCGTGGAGTCGTTGTGCACAGACGGCCCCGGCCTGGGGACAACACGCACGAGAAGACGGCCGCCCCGGGGTGCCCGGGACGGCCGTCTACGCGATGCAGTGGTGGCGCCGGATGATCGCCGTGACGAGGATCTGTGCTGGTTAGCGCCAGTTCGTCGTCATGAGGAAGCCGGCGATGATGAGGCCGAACCCGGCGGCGAGGTTCCAGTTTCCCCAGGCGCGGACCGGGAACTCGCCCGCAGTCAGGTAGAACACGACGATCCACAGCAGCCCGACGACCATCAGGCCCAGCATCACCGGGACGTACCACGGCGGGTTCGGCTTGGGGCCCCTGGCCACGACCTCCGTCTGATCGGCGGTCGGCTTGTTCGCCCGTTTGCTACCCACGTCATCCCTACCTGTTCGACTCGACTTCAGCGATCACTTCGCTTCCAGGGTAGGGCTTCATACTGGTCGCGGTAGACATCTGCACGGGAGAGGGCCCATGACGCAACGCCGTTCAGCGTGGACGATCGCCGTCCCCGTGATCTGGGCGGTGGCCGGGCTCCTCTTCGCCACCAGCGCCGGCGCGGCCCGCGGAACCGATCTGCGCGGCGGACGCGCGGATCTTCCTGCCCTCATCCGCACCCAGGCCGAAGCCGTCGAACGCCGCTCCCAGGAGAACGCCCAAGCCCGCGCCGACATCGACGACCGCCTCGCGGAACTGCCGGGTGCGTCCGATCTGACGCGTCTGCGCGACGAGCAGAACCGTCTCGGTGCTGCCGCCGGTCTCGAGCCGGCCTCAGGACCGGCCGTCCAGGTGAGCCTCGACGACGCCAGGCTCAACGCCGACTCCCTGCCCGAGGGCGTCGGTGTGGACGACATCGTCGTCCACCAGCAAGATGTGCAGGCTGTCGTCAACGCCCTCTGGGCCGCCGGAGCAGAGGCCATGACCATCCAGGACCAGCGCATCATCTCCACTAGCGCGGTGCGATGTGTCGGCAACACCCTGATCCTCGGCGGCCGGGTGTATGCGCCGCCGTTCGTCATCACGGCCATCGGCGACCAGCAGGCGCTGCAGGCCGGACTCGATCGCGACCCGACGGTCGCCGTCTACCGCGACTACGCGAGCCGCCTCGGGCTGGGCTACCAGGTGCGGCACCTCGATGCCGAGTTCGGCGGGTACACCGGTACCGTCGACCTCGTTCATGCCCGGCCGGTGACCCAGGCAGGCGCGACCTCCGGGTCGCCCGCAGAGTCGCCCACCGGCTCGCCCACTCCGTGACCCCGTGAGGACCTCGTGACCCGCATCCTCGTCGTCGACAACTACGACAGCTTCGTCTACACGATCGTCGGCTATCTCGCCCAGCTCGGGGCCGAGTGCGATGTCGTCCGCAACGACGAGGTCGACCTCGCCTCCATCGCGGACTACGACGGAGTGCTCGTCTCCCCCGGCCCGGGCACGCCCGAGGAGGCCGGATCGTCCATCGTCGCGATCCGCACGTGCGCGCAGGAGTCGGTGCCGATGCTCGGAGTGTGCCTCGGGCACCAGGCCCTTGCTGTCGTCAGCGGCGCCGTCGTCGATCGTGCGCCCGAGCTGCTACACGGCAAGACGTCCGCTGTCGAGCACGACGGAACCGGAGTCCTGGCGGGCGTGGCGCAGCCGTTCACCGCCACCCGCTACCACTCGCTCGCCATCACGACCGACACACTGCCCGAGGAGCTGCTGGCGACCGCCTGGGTCGACGGCCCTTCCGGTCGCATCGTCATGGCCGTGCGTCACCGCGACCTGCCGCTGCACGGCGTGCAGTTTCACCCTGAGAGCGTGCTCACCGAGGGCGGCCACCGCATGTTCGCCAACTGGCTCGAGATGTGCGGCCTGACCGGGGCCGTCGAGGCCTCCGCAGGTATGGCACCCCTCGTGCGCCGCGAGGCGTAGGACCGACGTCGCCGCCCGCGCACCGGTTCTCATCGGACACGCGAGCGGCGAACGCCAAAGACTGCCTCTGGTGAGGTGGGTCAGCCGGTAGGCGTCTGAGCGGGGTCGGGGCTCTGGCTCACATCGTCCGTCGGTACGCCGGGGTCCGAGGGGCTCTCGCCCGTACTGGGGTCGTCACTGGTAGCAGGCGCCGGAGCGGTCTGCGTGACCGTCGCCGTCTTCGTGACCGTCGGGGTGGACGGACGCGGGCGGGCCACGGAGATCTGGACGACGTCACCGACCGGCACCTTGGTGCCCTCCGGGAACGCCTGAGCGACGACGGTGCCCTCCTTGGCGTCCGACTCGACCTGGACCGGGTCGGCGCGCAGGCCCACCTTGCCGAGGGTCTCGACGGCCTTGCGCTCGGAGAGACCGACGAGGTTGGGCACGGCCACCCGGCCGGTGCTGATCTTGAGCTTGACCGAGGTGCCCTCGGCCACGCTCGACCCGGCCTTGGGGTCGGTGGAGACGACCTTGCCCTGATCGACGGTCATGCTGTCGACCGGGGTGATCTCGCCGATCTGCAGGTCGAGCTCCTTGAGCCGCTGGCTCGCCAGGGCCTGCTCGTAGTTGCTGAGATCCGGGACGGTGACCTTGCCCGGTCCGCTCGAGACCGAGAGG
Source organism: Mobilicoccus sp. (assembly GCA_032100225.1). Taxonomy (GTDB): domain Bacteria; phylum Actinomycetota; class Actinomycetes; order Actinomycetales; family Dermatophilaceae; genus Mobilicoccus. Next base: position 1,460 of record DAMDJY010000157.1, on the reverse strand, counting down.
GTGACCGTCGAGCCGGGTGGCTGCATGGACTGCGCCTCGGGGTTCTGAGCCACGACCGTGCCGGAACGCGCTTTGTTCTGCACGGGCTGCGTGGCGACCTGGAACCCAGCCCCGGTGAGAGCCTTGATCGCCTGCTCCTGCGTCTGCTGCACCACGGCGGGGACGGCGACGGGAGACGGGGATCGGTCGAACAGGCCCTGCTGCCAGAGCACTCCGAGCAGGAGAGCGAGCAGAGTGAGGACGCCGGCCACGATCGGCCAGATCGAGCGCTTCCTGACCTCCGGCTCCTCGATGACCTCCTCGGTCACGAGATCCACCGGTGCCGGGACGGCCATGGTGGAGCCGGTGCGGTCGAGGTCGTTCTGCTCCCGCAGCGGCGCCAGACGGCCGTTGGCGACGGCCTCACGCGCGGCCAGCGTCGGGCCACCCATGACGACGGCGTCGAGATCCGCCGCGAAGGCCTCACCGGTCTGGTATCGGCCCGCGGGCTCCTTGTTGAGGGCGTGCAACACGACGGCGTCGAGCGAGGCGGGGGTCCCGGCGGCGTGCACCGAGGGCGGCTGTGGCGGCTCGCCGACATGCTGGTAGGCGATGGCGACCGGGCTGTCACCGATGAACGGCGGTCGGCCGGTGACGAGTTCGTACAGCAGACAGCCGGCCGAGTACAGGTCGGAGCGGGAGTCGACCTCCTGCCCCTGCGCCTGTTCAGGCGAAAGGTACTGCGCCGTGCCGACGACGACGCTGGTGTTGGTCATCGTGGCTGCGGTGTCGGCAATAGCTCGGGCGATGCCGAAGTCCATGACCTTGGGCTGCCCGCTGAGACCCATCATCACGTTCGCGGGCTTGATGTCGCGGTGGATGATCCCATTGTCGTGGCTGTAGTCGAGGGCGCGCAGCACCTCGGACATGACCCGGGCTGCTTCGAACGGCTCCATCGAGCCGTCGTCGGTGAGCACGTCGCGCAGCGTGCGGCCCCGGACGTATTCCATGACGATGAACGGCACGGTCACCGGCGCCGAGCCGTGCTCACTGACCGACTCCTCGCCGGAATCGAACACGGCGACGATGGCCGGGTGGTTGAGGCTCGCGGCCGACTGGGCCTCCCTGCGGAACCGCAGGAGGAAGCTCCGATCGCGCGCCAACTCCGAGCGCAGGATCTTGATCGCGACCTCGCGACCCAACCGGGTGTCGAAGCCGAGATGGACATCGGCCATACCGCCGCGACCGATCAGGTCTCCGACTTCGTACCGCCCGGCAAGCAGGCGCCGCTCCTCGTTCACTGTCACTCCTCGGGCGGTGCGTCACCGGCGGGCGTGGCCGCAGGTGCCTGGTTGTCGGGGTGGTCGCTGACACGGTCGGGACGCTGGGGAGCGACCCCGGCGCCCGCCGGTGCCTGCGGCGGGTCAGTGCGCACCGGTCCGCGAATGCCCTCGGCAGCCGTGGCCGGAGCCTCGGGTGCG
>DAMDJY010000156.1:2631-7849 GCA_032100225.1 Mobilicoccus sp. | reverse complement strand
CAGGGGCCGACGATCTCACGGGCGCCGTGGCGGGTGCCGTCGGAGATGCGGGCGACCATGCGGCCGGGGCGGTCACTGCGCGCCCACAACACGGCGCTGTTGGTGGTGACGTCGCCGATCTGGATGCCGCTGGGCAACGTGCCCCGCGACCGGATGAGGCTGGCAGCGCCTGCGGAGGTGGGCAGGCCTGCGAGGGCGAGGCCCGCCGCGCCACCGGCGAGGACGGCACGTCGCGAGAACGATTGGGGGCGGCAGGATTCCGGCGTCTGACTCATGCGGGGAGACTCGTCGCACCGGATGACGCCCGGGTGGACGGATACCGGAGGTCAGGTGTCGGTTACCCGGCGAACACCGTGCGGCCAGCCGGGAAGCATCCGCTCTTCCCTTTGCGCCCAGAACACGTCTAGCCTCGAAACGACGTCATCGCGGCAGCTTCCGGTGGCTACCCAGTACGAGGAGGTGATCCCCCATGAGCGCGGAGCCGTTCATCGCCTTCGATCCCGCTAACTACCTCGACGACATCGACGACGCAGCCTTGTACTTACAGGTCGCCCTGGAGGAGTCGGGCGACGGCCCCACTGCAGGGCCGCGAGCGATGGGCGTCATCGCTCGCAGCGGCGTCGGAAAGTGGCTGGGGATCAGGATGACGCCACCCACCGAGGGAGCGCCCGCGCCGGCTCGACCCGCTCGGCAGGATCCGACTCAGCGAAAGGCCAGTCCCTGACAGCCCAGCAGGATCTGGTGGAACGGGTGCGGCGCGCGCTGCAGGATCGCGAACCCCGTGAGGTGCGGATGTTCGGCGGCATCTCGTTCATGGTCGAGGACCGGATGGTCGTCGCCGCGCGCAAGAACGGGGCTCTGCTCCTGCGCATCGACCCCAGCTCTGCGGCGGACCTGCTCGCCCAGCCGGGCGCCCACCCTGCCCTCATGGGCACCGACCGGCCCATGGGCGACGGCTGGATCAGCATCGACCCGGAGGCACTCGACGGTTCCGGACTCGACACCTGGCTCGGCCACGCCCTGGCCTTCCACGCGGCACAGCGCCCCACGTGACCGTCGTCTCCGGCCGGCGTCGTCCTGGCGTAGCCGCAGCGACAACCCGGCCCGCCGCGCCCTCCCTGTCGCCGGACCTGACGGTGATCCGGCCTATCAGTGACTACGCTCGGTCGTTGTGAGCGAGCAGGAGCATTACTTCACCGCGGAACCCGCGAGTGCCGAGACCCGACGAGAGATCAAGGTCGACGTCGCGGGTCGGCTCCTCACCGTCGAAACCGCGCCGGGAGTCTTCTGCCCCGACCGGATCGACCTCGGCACCGCCGTCCTGCTGCGAGAGGTCCCCGAACCTCCGGCGGAGGGCAACCTGCTCGACCTCGGCTGCGGCTGGGGGCCGATCAGCCTCACCCTCGCACTCCGCTCCCCCGCGGCCACCGTCTGGGGTGTCGACGTCAACCGGCGCGCCCTCGACCTCCTGGGGCGCAACGCGACCCGCGTCGGCGCCGACAACATTCGCGCAGTGGAACCCGACGGCGTCCCGTCCGACGTCATGGTCTCGACCATCTGGTCCAACCCGCCGATCCGCGTGGGCAAGGCCGTCCTCCACGACATGCTGCTCACCTGGCTGCCCCGCCTCGCACCGGGCGGCACCGCCTACCTCGTCGTGCAGAAGAACCTCGGCGCCGACTCGCTTCACGCCTGGCTCGGCGGCACCCTCGGCACGCACTTCGCCGTCGGCCGACACGCGACATCGAAGGGATTCCGCGTCCTCGCCGTGCACCGGCACCTGACTCCGCCCGAAGAGACGGCCTGACCCTCCGCACGCGGCACCGACGCGCCAGTGCGGCTCACCGGCGCGCCAGGGCGCTGTGAAAGCCGCACGTCACAGCTTCCTAGACTGACCGGCATGGACTCCCCCCTGCCGATGCGCTTCCACTCCCGCAAATGGGTCAAGCCCGAAGACCTCAACGCCAACGGAACCCTGTTCGGCGGCAGCCTCCTACGGTGGATCGACGAGGAGGCCGCGATCTACGCGATCCTCCAGCTCGGCAACGAGCGCTGCGTCACCAAGTACATGTCGGAGATCAACTTCGTCTCCTCCGCCTGGCAGGGCGACCTCATCGAACTGGGGCTCCGCGTCGTCAGCTTCGGACGCACCTCGCTCACCCTGACCTGCCAGGTGCGCAACATGATCACGCGCCAACCGATCATCGACATCGAGAAGATCGTCATGGTCAGCCTCGACGAGGACGGAGCCCCCCAGCCACACGGGTACGACCACGTCACCTATGACCGCGACCGGGTACCGAGCCGCCACGCGCCCATCCCCCGCCCGCCGCTCGTCGACGACAGCATCATCGGCACCCCGCTGGACGACGTCGACTGACTCGTAGCCAGCCGGGCTCAGCCGCGGGGGGCGGCGACGGTTCCGTCGGCGACCAGCGCTGCAGGTCCGGTGAGTTCGACGCGCTGGCCGGGCAGGGCACGCACGAACACCGTCCCGCCGGGCACGTCGACCTGCCACTGCTCGTTCTCCCGCGGATGACCGCTCCACGTCATGAGCGCCAACGCCGCAGCAGCAGCACCGGTGCCACACGAGCGCGTCTCCCCCACGCCCCGCTCGTGGACGCGCATCTGCAGGTGGCCCGGGCCGAGCGCCTGGACGAGTTCGACGTTGGCGCCGTGCTCGGGCATGGGGTTCAGCAGCGGGGCCTCCGTGAGGTCGAGATCCATGAGGTCGACGTGCTCGGGCAGCGCGACCACGACGTGCGGGTTGCCGAGATCGAGGCTCAGACCCGGCAGCGGATCCAGTCCGGGCAGCGCGACGAGCGTGTCGTACCCCTGCTGCGCCGAGGCCTCCGGCTGAACGAGCCGCCACGGTCCGAGGTCGACCGCGTACGCCGTCTCCCCGTTCTGCGCCTCGGAGACGTCCGCGAACTTGAGACCGGCGCGCGTCGCGATCGGCACGCGAGGCCCGTTCGCCAGACCCTCGCGGATGAGGTACGCCGCGAAGACCCGAGTTCCGTTGCCGCACATCTCGGCTCGGCTGCCGTCGGCGTTGCGGTAGTCCATGAACCACTCGGCCTGATCGGCCAGAGCCCGCACCTCGGGCTCCTCGGCCCGCGCCGTCCGCACGACCCGGATCACTCCGTCGCCGCCCAGGCCCGCACGCCGGTCTGCGAGAAAACGCACCTGCACATCGGACAGGTCGGCCTCACCGTCGAGGTCGCGAATGAGGACGAAGTCGTTCTCGGTCCCGTGTCCCTTGGTGAAGGGCAGCATGTCGTGAGTCACCCGGGCAGTCTGTCATCCCGAGGTGCGGCCCCGCAGGCGCAGCACCGCAGCTCACGCGTATGCGACCACGTGGTGCGAACCCGCGGCGCGGAGTCACGCGGGTAGGTGCGACAACGCCTGGTCGAAGAGGTCCGGTGCAGCGGCGTCGAGCCAGATGATGCGGGGATCGGGGCGGAACCAACTCTCCTGACGACGGACGAGACGCCGCGTCGCCATCGTCGTGATGTCGATGGCCTCCTCCTCGGACATCCGCCCCGCCAACTGAGCCAGCGCCTCCCGGTACCCCACGGCCCGAGACGCGGTACGACCGCGTGACAGCCCCCGCTCTTCCAGCGCGGCGACCTCCTCCATGAGTCCGCCGTCCCACATCGCCTGGGTCCGTCGGGCGATGCGCTCGTCGAGCACGCTCCGGTCCATGCGCAGCCCGAGCAGGACTGTGCGGCGCAGGAATTCGCGCTTGGGCATCGTCGACGAGTACGGGCGGCCCGTCAGCTCGATGACCTCCAGCGCGCGCACGATGCGGCGGGTGTTGTTGCGCTGCATGTTGACGGCCGACTCCGGATCCAGCTCGCACAGCCGGGCATACATGGCCGGGGTTCCGAGCTCGTCAGCCTCGGCCTCGAGGCGTTCGCGGACCTCGGGGTCGGTCGGCGGAATCTCCAACTGGTCCACGGCTGCTCGCACATAGAGGCCCGATCCTCCGACCAACACGGGCACCGAGCCTCGCGCGTAGATCGCGTCGATGTCGCGCCTCGCTCCCTCTTGGTAGGAGGCCACGGTGGCGTCCTCGAGGATGTCGAGAACGTCGATCTGGTGATGCGGGATGCCCCGACGCTCGTGCGGAAGCAGCTTGGCCGTCCCGATGTCCATCCCGCGGTAGAGCTGCGACGCATCGGCCCCGACGATCTCGCCCCCGAGCCGCTCCGCCAGGTCCAACCCCAACGCCGACTTACCCGTAGCGGTGGGGCCGATGACGGCGACGAGGGGATGCTGCATAAGACGAGATTCTGCCACCGCTCGGCACTGCTCAGGACCGGGCCGAAACCGCACCGCAGGCACTGGCCCTGGTGCGAGGCTGCGTCCGGACCGGAGAATCCGAGCCCCCGGCCACGGTCGAATGTGAGATGGCGGTCTCAACATGCGACATCTCGGGTGGACCGATCCCGGGGCCCGGCCCCAGGCTGGTGAGCAGGTCGCCGTAGGGCGACAGCACGACCAGCACGTATCTGACGCCGAACGAAGGAGCACACCATGAGCCAGTTCGAAGGTCTCGCCGGTAAGGCAGCCGAGCTCAACGCCCAGCACGGCGACAAGATCGAGGGCGCCTCCGACCAGGCGATCCAGCAGGGCGGCGACCGCCTCGACCAGGCGACGGGCGGCAAGTTCGCCGGTCAGGTCGACCAGGCCCAGGCCGCCGGTGACGAGAAGGTCGGCGACAACTCCCAGTGATTTTCTGCGCCACCGGCGCACACCACGAGGGCGGCACCCCAACGGGTGTCGCCCTCGTTGTCGTTTCAGGCGCTCGGCGCTGGCTTACACCCTCAGAACGGGCGATCGATGGCCGGGCGATCGGGCTTGACGGCCGCGTGGGCTTCGGGCCGCGTGCCGCTCAGCCCTGCTGGGGAACGGAGCAGCCGCTGACGGGCTGGGCCGTCTGCGCCGGGCGACCGAGGCCGGGCATCCCGAGCGAGACGGCAGGCTTGCCGGGAACGGGCGCGTCTTGCAGCGACGCCCAGGCGTGGCCGCCTGCCGTGCGCCGAACCGCGAACGTGCCGCCGGTGAGGACTCCGTCGGCGACGAGGTGGTGCGGAGCGCCGTACGTGACGTCGACCGACACCACATCGCCCGGGCGAGGACGCTCCGAGGTGGGAAGTCCCTCGGGAAGGGCGAAGTGCACGAGTCGGTTGTCCTCGGCTCGCCCCGACATGCG
>DAMDJY010000156.1:1913-2621 GCA_032100225.1 Mobilicoccus sp. | reverse complement strand
CATCCTTGCGTCCCTCGAACGGAGCGACGAGGACCTCGACGGTGCGGCCCTCGATGGCGCGGTTCTCTTCCCAACTGATCTGGTCCTGCAGCGCGACGAGGCGCTCGAAACGCTCCTGCACGACGGCCTTGGGGATCTGACCCTCCATCTCACCCGCGGGAGTGCCGGGGCGGATCGAGTACTGGAACGTGAACGCGGAGGAGAAACGGCTGGCGGCGACGACGCGCATCGTCTCCTCGAAGTCCTCCTCGGTCTCGCCGGGGAAGCCCACGATGATGTCGGTCGTGATCGCTGCGTGCGGCATGCGCTCGCGCACGCGGTCGAGGATGCCGAGGAACTTCTCGGAGCGGTACGAGCGGCGCATGGCCCGCAGGATGCGGTCGGAGCCGGACTGCAGCGGCATGTGCAGGCTCGGCATGACATTGGGCGTCTCGGCCATCGCGTCGATGACGTCGTCGGTGAACGCTGCGGGGTGCGGGCTCGTGAAGCGAACGCGCTCCAGGCCCGTGATGTCACCGCAGGCCCGCAGCAGCTTGCCGAACGCCTGGCGGTCGCCGAACTCGACACCGTAGGAGTTGACGTTCTGCCCGAGCAGCGTGACCTCGACGACGCCCTGAGCGACCAGCGCTTCGACCTCGGCGAGGATGTCGCCGGGGCGGCGGTCCTGCTCCTTGCCGCGCAGGCTGGGCACGATGCAGAAGGTGCAGG
>DAMDJY010000156.1:0-1761 GCA_032100225.1 Mobilicoccus sp. | reverse complement strand
CCGATGTTGTGCGTGCCAAAAACGACGTCGACCCACGGGGCCTTCTTGACGATGACCTCGCGGTCCTTCTGCGCCATGCAGCCACCGACGGCGATCTGCATGTCGGGGTTGCGGACCTTGGCGGGGCGGAGCTGGCCGAGGTTGCCGTAGAGCTTGTTGTCGGCGTTCTCACGCACCGCGCACGTGTTGAAGACGACGACGTCGGCGACGTCCGGCCGGTCAGCGGCGGGGATGCTGCGCAGGTCGACGTACCCGGCCGTCTCGAGCAGGCCCGACAGACGTTCGGAGTCGTGGACGTTCATCTGACACCCGTGGGTGCGCACGTCGTACGTCTTGGGAACGCCTGCGGCAGTGCTGCCGGTGTGGAGGGTGTTCGTGCCGGTGCTGGGGAGGTGCTGTGTCGTCGTCATCGCGTCATCCAGGGTACGGGTAGGGGCGAACTGCTCGGATCGGTCGCCCACGCCCACGCCCGGGCAGCGGGCGCCACGCCAGGCACCGACAGCAGCAGTACGAGGAGGGGAAAAGTGGCCTCTCGGACTCAGGATTCAGTCGCGTGAATGCTCTTGCGCGTTGTGCACGGCATCGCGGATGACCGCGTAGGCCAGGTCTCCGGGGTACCCCTTGCGGGCGAGGAAACCTGCCAGGCGGCGCATCTGCACGTCCTTCGGCAGGCCGTGCATTCGCCGGATGCGAGTGGCGACGAGCTCTTCGGCCCGGATCCGTTCGCTCGCGTCGTCCACGCCTGCCAGCGCATCCTCGGCGATGTCGGGGTCGACGCCTTTCTTGCGGAGCTCGTTGCGCAGACCCCGCCGCGACAGACCACGAGATTCCTGCTGGGAACGGACGAGCATCTCTGCGTAGGCCTCGTCGTCGACGAGACCGACCTCCTCGAAGCGGTCCAGCACAGCGGCCGCGACGTCGGGGTCGATCTCCTTCGCAGCGAGCTTCTCCTCCAACTGCGCTCGGCTGCGGGGCGCCATCGCGAGCTGCCGGAGAACGATCTGGCGAGCCTTCGACTCCGTCTCACGTTCCTCGGGGTCGGACGGACCCGCCGCGGCAGCCCGCCGGGCCCGGCGTAGGCCGGCCGAAGCCGCCTCACCATCCCCAGCAGGGCCGTCGCCGCTCGCTGCTGAGTCGAACCCGCCGACTCCCTCAGCTCCACCGGACGCCCCGGCCGAGGCGGAAGCCAATGCTTCCGCCTCGGCCAGTGCGGCTCGTGCTCGCCCGAGTCGGGCCTCCTGATCGGCCGTGCTCATGCGCGCGCCGCCAGGACGACCTCACTCACTGCAGGCATGGATCAGAACGCGACGGCAGGTTCTGCAGGCGTCTCCGCACCTTCAGCCGACGCAGGCTCCAACGCCTCCGGCTTGGGCGCGTACTCGCCGATGCCGAGCTTCTCGAGGATCTTGCGCTCCAGCTCGTCGGTCAGCTCGGGGTTGTCCGTGAGGAACGTGCGAGCGTTCTCCTTGCCCTGGCCGAGCTGGTCGCCCTCGTACGTGTACCAGGCGCCCGACTTGCGCACGAAGCCCTGCTCCACGCCCATGTCGAGCAGGCCGCCCTCGCGGGAGATGCCCTGGCCGTAGATGATGTCGAACTCGGCCTGCTTGAACGGCGGCGACACCTTGTTCTTGACGACCTTGACGCGGGTGCGGTTACCGACCGCGTCGGTGCCGTCCTTGAGGGTCTCGATACGTCGCACGTCGAGACGCACGGACGCGTAGAACTTGAGCGCCTTTCCACCCGTGGTGGTCTCGGGCGAAC
>DAMDJY010000155.1:5537-7896 GCA_032100225.1 Mobilicoccus sp. | reverse complement strand
ACAATCATTAGGAGAGGGTGCCCCGCATTGCGGGGCACCCTCTTCTGCATGCCCTGAATCGGGCAGCCGGCTCACGTGTAGCCTTTCGAGTAAGAGACCCGCCTGCGCCAGCGGCCAGCGGACGAGCACGACCCAGATCAGAACATGGAGGAGTCAAGACATGAGTGACACAGGATCGCGGTGGACCCGACCCCGACGAACCGAAGGCTCCTCCTCCCCGGAGGACACCACACCCCGCCGAGACACCGCCCCCCAGAGCGACGCACCCTCTGAGCGCAGCGGCGGACCTCGCGACGAGCGACCTTCGACAGAGCGTCGCTCCTACCAGCGGAACGACGACCGCCCCGACAGCCGCCGCGACCGCCCGACCTATCAGTCGCGCGACGACCGCGGTGGGGACCGTCGTCCTTACCAGCCGCGTGATGACCGTGGTGGTGAGCGTCGCTCGTTCCAGCCGCGTGATGACCGTGGCGGTGAGCGTCGTCCGTACCAGCTACGTGACGACCGCGGCGGGGACCGTCGCTCGTACCAGCCGCGTGATGATCGTGGTGGCGAGCGTCGTCCCTTCGAGCGCCGCGAAGAGCGTCCAGACAACCGCCGTGACGACCGCGGCGGCGAGCGTCGCTCGTACCAGCCGCGTGATGATCGTGGGGGAGAGCGTCGTCCCTTCGAGCGCCGCGATGAACGTCCAGACAACCGCCGTGATGACCGTGGTGGCGAGCGTCGATCGTTCCAGCCGCGTGATGACCGTGCCGGGGAGCGTCGTCCGTACCAGCCCCGTGACGATCGTGGGGGAGAGCGTCGCCCCTTCGAGCGCCGCGATGAACGTCCAGACAACCGCCGTGATGACCGTGGTGGGGACCGTCGTCCGTACCAGTCGCGTGACGACCGTGGGGGAGACCGCCGCTCGTTCCAGCCGCGTGATGACCGCGGCGGGGAGCGTCGTCCGTACCAGCCGCGTGATGACCGTGGCGGGGAACGTCGCTCGTTCCAAGCGCGTGATGACCGTGGCGGGGAACGTCGTTTGTACCAATCCCGTGATGACCGTGGCAACGACCGTCGGTTCGAGCCTCGAGATGACCGTGGCGGCGATCGTCGGGGGTACGGCAGCGGTCCCGATGACCGGGATCACGCAGGACGCGGCCCGCGCCGGATCGACCGCCGCACGGAGGACCCTCGTCCCGAGTTGAAGATCGACGAGGACGTCACCGGTCTCGAGATCGACCGCGCCGTCAAGGGCGAACTGCGCACCCTCAGCAAGGACAACGCGCAGGGCGTCGGGCAGCACCTCATCATGGTGGCGCGCCTCATCGACGACGACATCGAAACGGCCCGCGCGCACGCCGATGCCGCAGTGCGCCGTGCCGGCCGGGTGCCCTCGGTCCGTGAAGCACGGGGCATGGTCGCCTACCAGGAAGGCGACTGGAACCTCGCTTTGTCCGAGTTCCGCACCGCACGTCGTCTGTCCGGATCCGACCACCTGCTCCCGTACCTCGTCGACTGCGAACGAGCCCTCGGTCGTGCCGACAAGGCGTTGGAGCTCGCGCTGTCCCCCGAGGCCGACGCGCTGCCCGCACCGGAGAAGGCCGAGATCGCGATCGTTGTCTCTGGCATCCGCCGTGACATGGGTCAGGCCGAGGCCGCACTGCAGATCCTGGAGGGACGTCACCTCGTCCCCGGACGCACCGAGGTCTGGGCGCCGCGCATGTACTACGCGTACGCCGACGCGCTCCTCGACCTGGGCCGCACCGACGAAGCCCGCACCTGGTTCCAGGCCGCAGCCGACGTCGACGCCGATCTACAGACCGACGCCTGGGAACGCCTCGACGAACTCGACGGCACCGTCGTCGTCGACCTCCTCGAAGGCGAGGACGACGCCGAGGACCTCGACTCCGAACAGGTCGCCGTCGTTGACAACGCCACCGACGCCGGCAGCGACTCGGATGACGACTCCGACCTCGATGTCGACAGCGACGACGACAGCGACAGCGACGAGGAGCCTCTGGACGCCGGTTCCCACGAAGTCGACGTGACGGACGCGCCGGACTCCGACGAGCCGGAGCAAGGCGAGGACAACGACGCAGTCGAGGCATCTGACGAGGCACGCACGGAGGAGGACGCATCATGACTGTGGTGTCGCGGTACCGCGGGCTGGTGTGCGACCTGGACGGTGTCGTCTATCGCGGGGCGCAGGCAGTGCCGTACGCGGTGGAGGGTCTGGAGCAGGCACGGACCTCGGGCGTGGGCGTCGTGTATGCGACGAACAACGCCTCCCGTCCGCCGGCAGAGGTGTGCGCGCACCTGTCCGAGCTGGGGTTGACCCTCGAACTCGCAGATGTCGTCACCAGCGCCATGGCCG
>DAMDJY010000155.1:0-5527 GCA_032100225.1 Mobilicoccus sp. | reverse complement strand
GGCCGGCGCGCACCGCCTGGCCGAGCTCGTCCCGGCCGGTGCGCGGGTGCTCGCCGTCGGCGGTGACGGGGTGCAGATCGCTCTTGAGGACGAAGGCCTGACGGCTGTCCGCGCCGGAGACCTCCTGGCCGAGGGCGCCGAGCCGGTCCAGGGAGTGCTGCAGGGCTTCGGTAAGCAGGTCAGCTGGGTGGACCTGTCCGAGGCGGCGTTCGCGATCCAGCAGGGCGCGCGATGGGTGGCGTCGAACACCGACTTCACCATCCCCACGGACCGGGGCATCGCCCCGGGCAACGGCACCCTCGTCGGCGTCGTGCGTCGCGCCGTGGACGTCGACCCCGAGGTCGTAGGCAAGCCCTTCCCGCCTTTGTACCTGCGCTGCGCCGAGCGGCTCGGGTGCGAACCGGCCCAGTCCCTGGCGATCGGCGACCGGCTCGACACCGACATCGAGGGCGCCGTGCGCACGGGCATGGACAGCCTCTTCGTCTTCACCGGCGTCGACGGCCCCCGCAGCATCATCGAAGCGGGCCCGGACCAGCGACCCACCTACCTCGCGCGAGACCTGCGGGGCCTGGCCGAGGAGTACGTCGAGCCGCAGGTCGAGGCCAATGACAGCGACGTCGTCGCAACCTGCGGCGACGCCCGGGTCGTGCTGTCCTCCGAGCGCATCGAGACGACCGGTGGCGGGACCGCTTCGGAGCGTCTGCGCGCCGTCGTCGCTGCGGGCATCGCCCACGTCGACGCGGGTGGAACCCTGCCGGACTGGAGCGGTGTCGACCCGTGGATCCTCGAGGACGACGCATGAGCCAGCCTCCGCGTCCCACACCCCCCGTCCCCTCGTCGCCGGTGCCCGCACCGCCCGTGCCCGGCCCCCCTGGGGTCGAGGGTGGTCAGGATCTCGCGGACACGTTGCGTCACCTCGCGTCCGTGCCGCCGGAGGACCTCGACGCGATTCTCGAGGCCGCCGAACAGGCTCATCAACGTTTGCGTGACCGCCTCGGTCACGCCGGTGGGCGATGAGCGCCGTGCGTCTCGACGTGTATCTCGTCGAGACCGGAATGGCACGATCCCGCGGACAGGCCAGAGACCTCGTGGCCGGTGGCCTGGTCCCCATCGACGGGCGTCCCGCTCGGCGCCTCTCGGCATCGGTGCAGCCGGGCAGTGCCGTCGAGGTCTCGTCCGACGACGCCTCGCGCTGGGTCGGTCGGGCCGCCCTCAAACTCGTCGCAGCCACAGAGGAGTTTCCGGAGTTCACCGCCCGCGTGCCCGGGTCCCGGTGCCTCGACGTCGGGGCGTCCACCGGCGGATTCACCCAGGTGCTGCTCGAACTCGGCGCCGAGCATGTGGTGGCGCTCGACGTCGGTCACGACCAGCTCGCCGAATCCATCCGTGAAGACCCCCGGGTGGAGGAACGCTCGGGGACGAACATCCGCGAGGTGGCCGAAGGCGATCTCGAGCCGGTCGACGTTCTCGTCGCGGACCTCAGCTTCATCTCGCTGACCCTCGTCGCCGACATCTTGCGCGCACTGCTGACGCCCGCCGGGCAGGCCGTGCTGCTCATCAAGCCGCAGTTCGAGGTCGGACGAGCCAGCCTGGGCAAGTCCGGCGTCGTCCGGGCAAGCAGTGAGCGGCACCGGGCCATCGTCCAGGTGGCCGAACGGCTGCGTGAGGCGGGCCTTCAGCCGTCAGGAATTGCGCCGAGCCCGACGCCCGGCACCACGGGCAACCTCGAGTACCTACTCTGGATCGGGGGACCGCAGGTCCTCACTCCGGACGAGATCGACGCCCGGGCAAGTGAACTCACGGAGAAGGAGACCGAGTGACACGTCGCATCCTCCTGTTCGCCCGCCCGGGCCGCGACGACCTGCTCGAGATCGTGGGCCGTGTCGCCGGCCAATTGGCGGCTGCCGGAGTGGTGCCCGTGGTCATGCCTCCCGGACTTCCGCCCGAACATCTCGCGGGAACCGAGGTGGAGGTCGCCGACCCGCAGGACCCTGCCCGAGGCTGCGAGCTCGTGTGTGTGCTCGGCGGCGACGGCACGATCCTGCGCGGCGCCGAGGCCTCCCGCGCCACGGGCACACCCCTGCTCGGCGTCAACTTCGGTCACGTCGGATTCCTCGCCGAGGCCGAGCAAGAGGACCTCGCCGCGACCGTCGACCGCATCGTCGCGCGGGAGTACAGCGTCGAGGAGCGGATGACGCTCGACGTGTCCGTGGTCTCCGGCGACCAGGAGATCGCTCGCAGCTGGGCCCTCAACGAGGTCACCGTCGAGAAGGCCGAACGCGAACGGATGCTCGAACTCTCACTCGAGGTCGACGGCCGCCCCATCTCGTCCTGGGGCTGTGACGGGGTCATCATGTCGACCCCGAGCGGCTCGACCGCCTACGCGTTCTCGGCCGGCGGACCCGTGGTCTGGCCCAACGTCGAGGCGATCCTGCTCGTCCCGATCTCCGCGCATGCCCTGTTCGCTCGTCCGCTGGTCGTCGGCCCCGAGGCTCGTGTCGCCGTGGAGCTGCTGCCCGAAGCCGAAGGTCGCGGAGTCATGTGGTGCGACGGTGCGCGTCCCGTGGACCTGCCCGACGGATCCCGCATCGAGGTGCGCCGCGGCGAACTCCCGGTGCGGCTGGCGCGGCTGACCGATGCGCCGTTCGCCGACCGCCTCGTGGAGAAGTTCGACCTCCCCGTCCAAGGCTGGCGCGGGAGGAAGCGTCATTCCCAGTAACCCATCGGATGGACCAGGCAGGCCGGGCCGGTCGGGGCGGCCGGAGGCTTCTGGGATTCCGGGGGCCGTCCTTGTCACCCTTTGCGATGTGCGGTGGGTTCGCGCCGTTCGCCATCGACGCCTATGTGCCCGGCCTCCCACAGATCGCCGCCGAGCTGCACACATCGGCTTCCACGGTGCAGCTCACGCTCACGGCGTTTCTCCTGGCCGTCGGCCTGACCCAACTGGTCGTCGGGCCGTTGTCCGATCAGGTGGGACGTCGCCGGTTGCTGCTGGTGGGGACGGCTGGTGCCGCCGTCGCCTCCGTCGTGTGCGCGATGGCACAGACCATCGAGATCCTCGTCCTGGGCCGCCTGCTGCAGGGGGCGTTCGGCGCGGCGGGGATCGTCCTGTCCCGCGCTATCGTCGCGGACTACGGCAAAGGGCTCGGGCTGGCCCGTTCCTTCGCGTTGCTCGTCTCGATCCAATCGATCGCCCCGGTCATCGCCCCGGTCGTCGGGGGAGCGCTCATCACCCCGTTCGGGTGGCGCTCGGTGTTCTGGTTTCTCGCCGTGCTGTGCTCGACCCTGTTCGTCTCTGCGTTGATGGTCGTGCCCGAGACACTGCCCGCAGAGCGCAGAGCCACCGGCGGCATCCGGCCGGCGCTGCGGTCGATGGTCTCGCTGCTGCGCACCCCTGCGTACATCTCGCTCGTCGCCATGCTCGTGTCGACGTTCGCCGTGATGTTCGCCTACAACTCGGCGAGTTCGTTCGTGCTGCAACGCATCGTCGGGCTCAGCACGACGCAGTATTCGCTCGTCTTCGCCGTCAACTCCTCCACCCTGCTGATCGCGGCGCTGGTGAACCGGCGCATCCTGTCGGTCCGGGTGACCCCGTTCATGGTCGTGACCCGGGCCGCGATCGTCACTGCGGTGGCCGTGGCGTGGCTGGTGGTGGCGGTGCTCGTGCTCGACGTGGCCGGATGGGCAGTCCTGCTCGGATTCTTCGTCCTCGTCGCCGCCAACGGCTTTCTCTTTCCTAACATCTCGGCGCTAGCCATCGGCTCGGCCGGCGGCAATGCAGGGTCCGCCTCGGCGCTCATGGGTGCGGCGCAGATGACGATCGCGGCAGGAATCGCGCCGCTGACCGGTATCGGCGACGGACGTACCGCCGTGCCCATGGTCGCGGTCATGGTGGTCGGCACGGCACTCATGCTCATCGCCTTCGTCGTTGCACGCCGCTCGCACGGGCCGGCAGCCGTCTGAACGAGATCGTCCCGGGTGCCTGACCTGGGTCGTCACTGCGGCGGGTTCGTGAACGCCCGGCTCGCGTGGATCAGTGCGGGAGCTGCTCGATCCCCGTGGCGAGGAGGCGGCCGTCGTCGATGTCGAGCCATGCGTAGGTGCCGTGCGGCTGTCTGCGCCGGTCGGTGGGGGAGCCGGGGTTGAGCAGATGCACCGCGCCGTCGGTCTGTTCGAGCGGGATGTGGGAGTGGCCGAAGACCACTAGATCAGCCTCGGGGAATCGGGCCCGCATCCGCCGATCCCTGCCCGCCTTGGCGCCGGAGTCGTGGATCATTGCCACGCTCACCCCACCCAGGTCGAGCTGCAGCGTCTCGGGCGCTCCCCATGCTGCGACGTCGGCGCCGTCGTTGTTGCCGAGGACCACGTGGACGGGCGCGTACTCCGCCAGCGTCTCGAGGACGTCGGGGGTGCAGACATCACCGGCGTGCAGCACCACATCGGCGCGGCGCAGCCGCTCGACAAGTGCGATGGGCAGGGCCTTCCACCGCCGCGGGGCATGAGTGTCGGACAGGACGAGAACGCGCATGCCTCATGCTCGCACCCGCACGCGAACTCGCGGGCAGCCGAAGAGGTCTGCGGCCGATCGAACAGCACCTCCCGGGGTCCGAGCGCGCCGATGTGCCGTGCGGCGCGGTGGAACCACCGCTTGTCGGAGGTGGTCCGTAGTCTGGCGCCATGCTCACTCGCCTGCGTCTGCGTCGTCTCGGTGTCATCGACGACGCCGTTCTCGATCTCGCCCCGGGCCTCAACGTGCTCACCGGTGAGACGGGCGCAGGCAAGACGATGGTCGTCTCCGGGCTCGGTCTGCTGCTCGGCTCGCGAGCCGACGCATCGCTGGTTCGCACCGGGGCCAAGGACGCCGTCGTCGAGGGTGTCCTCGACCTCCCCGAGGGACACGCGGCGTTGGTGCGTGCCGCCGAAGCCGGGGGAGGGGACGAGGACGGCGAACTCGTCCTCGTGAGAACGGTTGCTGCGCAAGGTCGTTCACGCGCGCACGTCGGTGGCAGGCAGGCGCCTGTCGGTGTCCTCGGCGAACTCGGCGAGATGCTCGTCGTCGTTCACGGCCAGGCCGACCAGTGGCGACTGCGCAGCCCCGAGGAACACCGGGTCATGCTCGACGACTCCGACCCGGCCATCGCCCCGCTCAAGACGGCCTATCGCGACGCCTATCGGGCATACACGGCCGCGCGGGACGAACTCTCTCGACTGGCCGAGCTCGAAGCACGACGCACCAGCGAGGCCGATGCACTCCGCGCCGGGCTCGCCGATCTCGAACGGCTCGACCCGCAACAGGCAGAAGACGAGAAGCTCGCCGCCGAGTCGATGCGACTCTCCCACGTCGACGGGCTGCGCACGTCGGCCGGCACGGCGCTCACCGCCCTGGTCGGCGACGACTCCTACGGTGACGGGGTCGCATCGGTCACCGACCTCGTCGGCCAGGCCCGCGCAGCGCTCTCCGGCGCCGGCGCCCATGACGACGAACTCGCCTCGTACGACGGACGACTCGCCGAGATCGCCACGCTCG
>DAMDJY010000154.1:6472-7921 GCA_032100225.1 Mobilicoccus sp. | reverse complement strand
GAGCGCGCCCGCCAGCAGCAACGATCCGCCGGGACGCACGATGCGGGCGGCAATGGGCCCGGCGAGAAACGCGACGAACGCGATCGGTCCCGCCGCCGCGGTGGCAATCGCGAGCAGACCCACCGCAGCGAGGATCACGGCGATGCGCGTCCGCGCCACGTTGACTCCGAGCGCGGAGGCCGTGTCGTCACCGAGGCGCGTCAGGCGCAGGTTGCGGCCCTGGTGCAACAGCACCGGCGCGAGAACCAGCACAGCCAGCGCGAGCGGGACGATCATGCTCCAGGAGGCGTCGTTGACGCTGCCGGTCAGCCACCGCATCGCGGTCGACAGATCCCACGATGCCGAGCGCGCGAGCACATACGTGACCACGGCATCCAGCATCGAGGCGATGCCGATCCCGATGAGGATGAGGCGGGTGCCGGCCATACCGTCCTTGCTGGCCAGCGCGTAGATGAGCAGCGCCGTTCCGAGCCCGCCGACCACGGCGAGTGCGGAGGTCTGCCCCTGATCGAGGTGAAACACGACGATGCCGAGCACCGCCGCCGCACCCGCGCCGGAGCTGATCCCGATGACGTCGGGTGAGGCCAGGGCGTTGCGCAGCATCGTCTGAAACGTGACTCCGGCGAGCCCGAACGATGCCCCGGCCAGCGCCGCCAGGGTGGCGCGCGGCAGCCGCAACTCACCGACGGTGAAACTCGCGCCGGGCACCCGCTCGCCGAGGATCACCGAGAGCACCGTGCCCGGACCGTAGAACCGCTGCCCCACCATGAGGCTGACCGCGAACAACGCCAGGACGAGCACACCCAGACCGAGAACGGCGAACATCCGTGCGCGAGAACGCTGCACACGCCCCCGTCGGATGCTCTCGGGAGTGACGAGTGTGCTCGCCCCCTCCGCACCGGTCTCCCCCGCTGCGGTGCTCTCCCCGACTGCACCGGCAGACTGCGCCACGGTGGCGGTCATAGGGCTCTCGCCTTCTGTCGGCGCACGATGGCGACGAACACGGGTGCGCCGATGAGTGCGGTGATGATGCCGACGTCGATCTCGTCGGGGCGGGCGACGATGCGGCCGAGCACGTCGGCGCCGGTGAGCAGCACGGCACCGACGACGGCCGACAACGGCAGCAGCCGGCGGTGCGCAGGCCCGGCGAGCAGGCGGCAGGCATGCGGAACGACGAGGCCGACGAACCCGACGGGTCCGGCAGCGGCGGTCGTTGCGCCGCACAGCAACACCGCTCCTGCGGCGGCGATGATGCGCACGCGCAGCACGTTCTCCCCGAGACCGGCAGCGAGGTCGTCACCGAGGGCGAGCGAGTCGAGGCCGCGCGCACACGCCAGGCAGAGCAACGCCCCGACGACGAGGAAGGGCAGCATCTGGCCGGTGCGCTCGAGGCTTGCACCGCCGACACCGCCGATCTGCCAGAACCGGAACGAATCCATCGCCTGGATG
>DAMDJY010000154.1:0-6314 GCA_032100225.1 Mobilicoccus sp. | reverse complement strand
CCCGAGGTGACGCCGAGGAGTCCGGGATCGGCCAGCGGGTTGCGGGTCAGGCCCTGCATGACGGCGCCCGCCAGGCCGAGGGCGGCGCCGACGAGCATCGCGAGGATCGTGCGCGGGATGCGCTTGGCGACGGCCGCCTGCGCGAGGGTGTCGTCCGCCCCGGACAGCGCGGCGAGCACATCGGCCCAGGCCACGTCTCGCGCACCGAAGGTCACCGACGCCACAGCCACTGCTCCCAACGCCACAACGGCGGCGACAAGCCACAGCCACAGCACTCCGGGCGTGTTCACGCGCCCTTCCACCCCGGTGGATCCGCCTGACACGGAACCGGATTGGGCAGTTCCGGATGCAACACCGCCGGGCGCGGATCGCTGGTCGGCGATCCGCGCCCGGGTGGAGGCGATCGTGGTGCTCACTTGGCCTTCGCGGCGGCCTTGTCGAGCTCGCCGAGGTAGCGGTCGAGGCCCCACGGGATGTTGAGGGGGGTGGGGTTGCCGACAGCGGCCACGGGCGTGTCGTCAGCAAGGAACGCGATGGCGCCGTTCTTGACCGGCGGCATCTTCGACCACAGTGGGTCGGCCTGGATGGTCTTGAGGGTGGCGGCGCCGTCCTTGCTGTAGCTGACCATCATGTCGACGTCGGCGAGGTCGTCGCTCTTCTCGGCGCTGATGGTGGAGAAGAACGTCTTGGACTTCTCGGCCTCCTTGACGACCTTCGGCGTCGTCATGCCGACCTCTTCGAGGAGTTCGGCGCGGGGGTCGAGGGTGTTGTAGAACCCCACCTTGGAGAGGTCGGCCTCGTCGACGTAGGCGAACATCGCGCTCTTGCCCTTCAAGCTGGGGTGCTTGGCGGCAGCAGCATCGACCTGCGCGTCGAGGCTGTCGACGAGCTTCTCGCCGTCGGCGGAGCGTCCGAGCGCTTTGCTGTTGAGCTCGATCATGTCGTCCATCGATGTCGCCCACGCGTTCTCGGGGTAGGCGACGACGGGAGCGATCTGGCTGAGCTTGTCGTACTGCTCCTTGGTCAGGCCGGAGTACGCCGCGAGGATGATGTCGGGCTGCGTGTTGGCCACGGCCTCATAGTCGATGCTGTCGGTGTCGTCGAACAGCACGGGAGTCTGCCCACCGAGCTCGGTGATCTTGTCCTCGACCCACGGCAGCACGCCGTCCTTGTCGTCGTCGCCCCACACGGCCTTGCTCATGCCGACGGGCACGACGCCGAGCGCGAGCGGCACCTCGTGGTTGCCCCACGCAATCGACGCGACCCGCTCGGGCTTCTTCTCGATCGTCGTGGAACCGAAGGCGTGCTCGACAGTCACCGGAAAGGTGTCGGAGGCCGCAGCCGTCGTGGCCTGCGGAGCAGAGCTGGCGCCAGCACCGGCCGGGGCGGAGGTGTTCGGCCCGGCCGAGCCACACGCTGCGGTCAGCAACACGGTCGCGAGCGAGAACGAAGCGAGGGCGATGGCGCGAGTGGACATGTGTTTCCTTCTGCGTAGATGGGCGGGGTGGTGCTGTGAAGTGGCAGTGCTGTGAAGTGGCAGTGCTGTGACGTGGCTGCACTGTCGAGCGAACAGGACGCCCAGGTCAGGAGCGAGGTTGGCCGAGCTTCCAGAAGCCGCTGGCCATGACGCTGCGGCGGGGCACATTCAGGCGGCGAACGACGTGGCGGCGACACGCGGCCACAGCGCCGCCTTCGGCGCAGATCCACGCATAGTCGACGGGGGCGAGATCGGCCCCGGTCAGCGCCTCCTGCAATGCACTGCCAGGTGTTCGCGAGTCGCGGAACACCACGTGGGTACCCGCATCGTCGACCTCGCCGTGGAGAAAGTCCTCGGAGGGCACCTCGACGAGAGCGGTGAAGCGGCGGCCCGGGTCGTCGCCGTAGGCGTCGAGCACAGCGAGCATGCCGGGAAGACCGGTCTCATCGGCGAGCAGCAGGTGGTGGCCGACCTCGGGCGCGCTCCCGTACAACGACACGCAGACCCGCACGCCCACCTCGTCGCCCACGCACACGTCGCGGATCCACACCGCCCCCGGCCCGTCGTGGCCGGAACGCACGATGTCGATGTCGATCTCACCCTTCTCGGGGCGGTGAGCACGAATCGTGTACCAGCGCAGGCCGGGTCGCGTATCGACAGGCAGCGCGGCAACGGCCGCACGGGGGTCGTCGCGGTTCTCGGGCATCTGCAGAGGGAGGCCGGGTTCGGGCATGAACAGCCCGACGTATTCGTCAGGCCCCGTCAACGTGAGGTCGCGCAGCTCGTCGGCGCGCAGTGTCACTCGTCGGAATGCGGGTGAGACGTCTCGCAGGACTGTGACGTCGGCGCGGAACTGTGGGCAGTGATCGCGCGTCGGTGGCGATGCCGCCTGCAGGGCGTGATCCGCTCGCAGAGCAGTCATGGCGGGTCTCTCGAGTGCCGCGGGGATGCGCACCATCAGAAGGCTCCTTATTAGGTTAGGCTTACCTTACTCACGATGCCATGCAGTTCACAACTCACGACCCCGGCCATCCTCTGCTCGGCACCCAGGGTCCGGATCCCCTCATCACGCAGGGGCTCCGGTCGATGCGGCGATAGACACGCTGGATCAAGACTGGAGTCCACGATGAACCCGAAGAACGGGTGGTGGGCTCGAGCGAGCCTCACCTCCAAGATGGTCGCCCCGATAGTTGCGCTCGACGTCATGCTCTGACGCTGGGCGCCTTCACCCTCTGGCTCATCGGTCAGTTGGAAGCCACTGGGGAGGCTCAGGCGAAGTCCATGGACTATCTCCTCGAGCTCGACTCGGCTGCAGCCAATCTCAAGGCGGCCGCCAATGACGAGCGCGGCTACCTCGTCAAGGGCGATGCCAAGTTCGCCGACGAGGCGAAGGGACGCCGAGAGGCTGTCGACGCGTCGCTCCAGCGGGCGCGCGGTCTGGCGACGACAGAGACCAACCGCCAACGGATCGACTCGATCGGTCAGCAGTCGGCCGCCTGGTTCGCGGCGTTGGACAAGGAATTCGCGCTGTCCAAACAGGACCGCGACGCTGCGATCGCTATGGGCCTCGGCCCCAGCCGTGATCTGCGCAAGACGTACGAGTCGAGCTTGGCAGAAGCCTCGAAGGTGGGCCGGGACGAGATGGCGGGCGCGTCCGACCTGCAGGCCGTCGCTCAGCGCAGCCGACTCATCGTCATCGTCGCCAACACGCTGGCGATCCTCTTCGCCGCGCTCGTGACGTTTGTACTGGCCCGCCAGATCCGGCGCTCCGCCGCCGGGGTGCTCTCAGACATCGAGTCCGTCGCGGACGGCAATCTCACCGCCACCGAACCTCAGAGCAGCGGCGACGAGCTCGGCCGCATCTCGCGGGCACTGCACGGGATGACGTCCTCGCTGCGTGACGTGATGTCGCAGGTGGGCGACAACTCGAGCGCTGTCGCGCGGTCGGCGGCAGACTTGTCGACGACCGCGACCCGGCTCACCGACGGTGCGACACAGTCGAGCTCGACTCTGCGCTCGATGTCGGTCTCGGCGCCGGACGTGTCGCGGCGGGTCCAGACGATGGCTGCCGGCACCGAGGAGATGACCGCCTCCATCCGCGAGATCGCCAAGAACGCCAAGAACGCCAAGAACGCCAAGAACGCCAAGAACGCCAAGAACGCCAACGATACAGCCGGTGTGGCCGCGAGCGCCGTGCATGTCGCCGATCAGACCAACCGCACCGTCGCCAAGCTCGGCGAGTCCAGCGCCGAGATCGGTCACGTCGTCAAGACGATCACGAGCATCGCGGAGCAGACCAACCTCCTGGCCCTCAACGCCACCATCGAGGCCGCACGCGCCGGAGACGCAGGCAAGGGCTTCGCGGTCGTGGCAGGCGAGGTCAAGGAGCTGGCCCAGGAGACAGCCGCTGCGACGGAGAGCATCACGCAGCGCGTCGCACAGATCCAGATCGACACCGACGCCGCAGTCGCGGCGATCAGTGAGATCGCGACGATCATCGCCCAGATCAACGACATCCAGGCCACCATCGCCAGCGCGGTCGACGAGCAGACGGCCACGACCAACGAGATGAGCCGGAACGTGACGGACACGGCCGATGCCTCCGCTCAGATCGCCACCAGCGTCGATGTCGTCGCCGCGACGGCGGGTGACAACCAGGCGGGCGCCGACCACACTCGCACCGAGGCCCACGCATTGACCGAGCGAGCTGGTGAACTGCAGTCCCTCGTGGGTCGGTTCACCTACTGACGTTCGCCGCACGCAGGCACCCACAACAGAGAGTAAGGCCCCACACCCTAAGGTGTGGGGCCTTACTCGATCAGGCGCTAGGCCTGGAAGATGAGGGGCTGAATCAACCGATCACGGAGATGTTGGAGGCCTGGGGGCCCTTCTGGCCCTGGGTGGTCTCGAACTCGACCTTCGCGCCCTCGTCCAGCGAGCGGTAGCCCGAGGAGTTGATCGCGGAGAAGTGAGCGAAGACGTCGGCGGAGCCATCGTCGGGAGCAATGAAGCCGAAGCCCTTGTCAGCGTTGAACCACTTCACGGTGCCAGTTGCCATATCGATCTCTCTTTCTGAGGTTGGCGCCACCCGTACTTCGGGGGCTGCCGAATGCTGATGATGCGTGTGTCACAAATAGGCTCAGAAGGCGATTTCGACCCGGAATCAGGCCCCTACCGACGTGCTTTGCGCTACCACCGTCAACAACGAGGTCAACACTACGTGAAGTTCGGCACTTTGCCGAGTCGAACGGGCCTCATCGAGGCGCACACACTGCACGGATCACCCCCGCCCACCCCAACTGACCTGCGTAAATGTGTGCCAGAAAAGTTGTCCGATCGATGTTGGTCCGAACGCCGGTGGGGGCGCCCGATGTGCCCGTAGGGCCGTGACACGGGGACGAATCAGGAGTAGACCGGTCGGTAACAACACCGTCGAAGGAGACCGACATGACCGCCACCATGCTCGCCGAACGCTTCTACGCCGAGGGGAGGCGGGTGGAGCTGGAGGAGGTCCCGATCCCCGAGCCGGGCCCCGGTCAGGTACGCCTCAAGATCGCCTACTGCGGCATCTGCCACTCGGACCTCTCCCTCATCGAGGGCACGTTCCCTCCGCTGCTGCCGGTGGTCACCCAGGGGCACGAGATCAGCGGCTACATCGACGCCGTGGGCAAGGGAGTCATCGGGTGGGAGATCGGTGATGCTGTCATCCCGTCGGCAGGTCGCCCGTGCCGGCGGTGCCGAAACTGCCTGCGCGGCAATTTCGCCGACTGCCATCAGCTCGAACTCATGGCGTTCCAGTACGACGGCGGGTGGGCGGAGTACGTCGTCGTCAACGCGACTGGACTGACCCGCGTGCCCGAGGGCGTCCCCATGGACCAGGCCGCGATCCTCGCCGACGCGGTGTCGACTCCGTTCGCGGCCGTCGTGCGCACCGCGCAGGTCCACCTCGGGAACGCGGTGGGCGTGTGGGGCATCGGCGGGGTCGGGTCCCACCTCGTGCAGCTCGCCAAGCTGGCCGGTGCCGTCCCGATCATCGCGGTCGACCTCGACGACGCCACCCTGGAGCGCGCCAAACGTCTCGGCGCCGACTACGCCTTCCGCGCCGACGACCCGCAGTTGCGCGAGCACATCAAGGAGGCCACCGGCGGGCGCATGATCGACGTGGCGTTCGACGCGGTCGGCATCACCTCCACCGCCGAGCAGGCCGTGGGATTCCTCGACGTCGAGGGCAAGCTCGTCACGGTGGGCATCAGCGGCCAGCCCATGCACGTGGGCACCTTCATGGAGATGACCCTGCGCCGCAAGCACGTCATCGGCCACCTCGGCTACAAGGTGCAGGACATCGCGATGCTCGCCGAGCTCGTCGCCTACGGGCGGCTCGACCTGTCGGAGTCCATCTCGGCGGTGGTGCCCCTCTCGGAGATCCACCGCGGCATCGAGATGCTCTCCACCCGCGAGGGCAACCCGATCCGCATCCTCGTCCAGCCGTAGAACTCGTCTGGCTCCAGTAGCGGTCCCGATCTAGTAGCGGTACCGATCGAGCACACCGCGGAGCGTCGCGGCGCGGGTCCCCAGGTCCTGCGCTGCGGCGGCGGTGCCTCGGGTGGCCTCGATGCTGCCCTGCGCGTTGCGGCTGACCTGGGCGACGCGGTCGGAGATCGCGGCAGCTCCCCCGGCGGCGTCGGCGACGTTGCGGCCCATCTCGTTGGTCGTGGCGGTCTGTTCCTCGACCGCGCTGGCGATGGTCGCCTGGGAGTCGTTGATCTGGGCGATGATCGCGCTGATCTCGGTGATGGCGGCCACGGCGGCCTCGGTGTCGAGCTGGATCGCCTCGATG
>DAMDJY010000153.1:0-7983 GCA_032100225.1 Mobilicoccus sp. | reverse complement strand
ATCCGATCCATGCTCCCCATCCTCACCCCCGACCCGTGTCAGGGGAAACCTCGGCGCCCGCCATGCCACGGTGCACCGGAGATCCGTGCCACGAGCCACAGGTGGGTGGTGCTCAGCCAACGTCGAGGCTGGTCGGGCACACAGCACAGCGGCGGTCGCATGCCAGGGGTGCATGTGGCCGCCGCTGTGGGAGGTGAGGGGATCAGACCTGGATCTCGGTGCGGTCGCCGCTCCAGAGGGTGTGGAAGCTGCCCTCGGCGTCGATGCGGCGGTAGGTGTGGGCGCCGAAGAAGTCGCGCAGCCCCTGGGTGAGGGCGGCGTTGACGCGCGGCGCACGGATCTGGTCGTAGTAGGCCAGCGAGGCCGAGAAGCCGGGAACCGGCACACCGGCGAGGACGGCCTTGGAGACCACGCGGCGCCAGGCCCCTTGCGACTCGGCGAGTTCGGCCTTGACGCTCGGGGCCTCGAGCAGCGTGACCAGGTTGTTCGCGGCGTACTCGCTACGGATGCGTTCGAGCAGCTTGGCCCGGATGATGCAGCCGTCACGCCAGATCTTCGCGACCTCGGCGATGTCGATGTCCCAGCCGTACTCCTTGGCGGCCGAGCGGATCAGGTCGAGACCCTGGGCGTACGCGACGACCTTGCTGCTCCACAGGGCGCGGCGGATGTCGTCGATGAACTGCTCGCGGTCGAGGTCACCGAGAACCCGCTCCGGACCCTCGAGGGCGCTCTGCGCGGCGCCGCGCAGGTCGGCGTCGGAGGAGGCTGCGCGTGCGAACACGGCCTCGGCGATGCCGTTGACGCCCACGCCGAGGGAGAGCGCGCTCTGCACGGTCCAGGTGCCGGTGCCCTTCATGCCGGCGGCGTCGACGATGACGTCGACCAGCGGCTTGCCGGTCTTGGCGTCGACCTGGCGGAGCACCTCCGAGGTGATCTCGATGAGGTAGGAGTCGAGGTCGCCGGTGTTCCAGGTACCGAACACGTCGGCCATCTCGGTCGCGGAAAGCCCTGCGGCTTTGAGGAGTTCGTAGGCCTCGCCGATGAACTGCATGTCGGCGTACTCGATGCCGTTGTGCACCATCTTGACGAAGTGGCCGGCGCCGTCGGTGCCGATGTAGGCGCAGCAGGGCTCGTCGCCGACGTGCGCGGAGATGTCCTCGAGGATCGGGCCGAGCGCGTCGTAGGACTCCTTGGAGCCACCCGGCATGATCGACGGACCCTCGAGCGCGCCGACCTCACCACCGGAGATGCCGGCGCCGACGAAGTGCAGCCCGTGCGCACGCAGCGCCTCTTCGCGGCGGCGGGTGTCCTCGTAGAAGGCGTTGCCGCCGTCGACGACGATGTCGCCCTCCTCCAGCAGCGGAACGAGCTGCTCGATGGTGGCGTCGGTGCCGGCACCGGCCTGGACCATGATGATGATGCGGCGCGGACGCTCGAGGGAGTTGACGAAGTCCTCGACCTTCTCGGCCGGAACGAAGTTGCCCTCGCTGCCGTGGTCCTTCATGACCTGCTCGGTGCGGGCGAACGTGCGGTTGAACAGGGCGACGCGGTAGCCGTGGCGGGCGATGTTGCGGGCCAGGCTGCTGCCCATGACCGCCATGCCGATGACACCCACCTGGGCGAGGTCACCGGACGCCGCCTCGGACTTCGGGGCACCGGATGCGCCGGCAGCGGCGTCGGCCTCCTGCTGGGCCGCCTGCTCCTGCTGGGAGGTGGTCTCCTCGGTGTTCTTCGGGGCCTCGGGGGTGGGCGTCTGGTCCGTCATGGCAGCTCCTTCGACGGGGAACGGGAAAGACATCGCCCTCATTCAACGCCGTGACGGGTGGGTGAGGAAACGGGTTGCCGGGTGTTGCCCTCATGGCCCGGCGTCCTCGCGTCGGTTTGTGAGGGGCCGAATGGTGGCCATTCGGCGTATCTGCCGCGTCCGAGACCCGACAGTGGATGTCGAGAAGGACACCGAGAGCGTGAGGCGAGGCCGGAGTCACCCGGCGACGGAACGGCAGTAGACGGGCGCGCGATGGACCGACTGAGGCCCTTGAACTACCTCGGCTACATGAGCGGGGACATGGCCAACAACGTGGCCTTCTCGATGCAGGCGTTGTTCCTATGTCGTCTGGGCCCCGATGGGGACAGGGCCGGCGGAACCGGCAGCCACACGGACTCGGCCTTGAGGGTCGGCGATGACCTCCAGGGCGCCCAGGTTGGGCAATGCCGTCTGACGGAAAACATCGTGCGAGCCGCCTGTGATCGACCAGGCCAGCGAGCGGATCGCGATTCCATGCCCGACGGCCACCACGTAACCCCCTGGGTACCGGTCGGCCAGTCGGCCGAGCGCCTGACGCATCCGCTCCTGCACCTGACGATGGGACTCACCCCCAGGGGAGAGGACGTGCCCTAGCGGATCGGCGCGCATCGCGGCCAGAGCTGCCGGTGTCCACCACTGCTCGCGAGGCTGGCCCTCGGCCACCCCCTGAGAGAGCTCCAAGAGCCCGTCTTCCAGGACGAAGGGTGCCGACCATTCCGCTCCCTGTGCGATGAGCTGGGCCGTGCGGATCGAACGCAATGCGCTGGTGTGCGCGATCGCGTCCGGACGTGGCAGCCTCGCGCGGGCTTGACCCCACCGCCGCGCAGCGGCTTCACCGTCGTCGGACAAGGGGGTCTGGTTGCTCCGCCCTCCCACCAAGTCCCGATGATCACGGTTCATCGCCGACTCAGCATGACGTACCAGGCACACCCGTGTTGTCATTCGACCCCCTGTTATACGCTTACGTATAATCCTAGCTCAGAGAGGGTGCTCATGGCAGACCCGGTAGTCGCGGCCGCCTTGCAGTCGGACTCGAGCGACACGGTCCTGGACGCGTTGAGCGCCGTCGAAGCCCACATCCGCTCCCTGAGCCGCGACCGGGCTGCCCTGATGGAGCACGCCAGCGCGATCGGTATCCCGCAAACCGACCTCGCCCGCCGACTAGACGTCAGCCAGGCCGCTATCAGCCGCCGGCTTCGCCAGTGGCAGGGCACCCCTGTGGACTCCCGCAGCCGAGCGATCCTCGACGCCGTTGACACCTACGAACGGCGACAGATCACCACGGCCACCCTGACGCGGGCCCTCATCGACGCGGGGGAAGGGCCCATGTCGGCCCTTGACCGGGCCATCGTCCGGGGCACCGTTCCACCCCAGGTCGCCCTTGATGTGCGGGCGGCGCACGAGGCCACCTTGAGCGAGGACGAGCAACTAGAGCGCATGAACCCCGACCTGCTCGACGACCTCATGAAGACACTGGTCGAGCAAGCACTCACCCACCTCCGCGCCCACGAGCCCGACCCGCAGGTCAGGCACGACCTCGCCCGTCGCGCCCGACGCGCCACCGACACAGCCGCCCGCATCAACCTCATCCACGAGAGTCGAGACATCCTCACCCGTGCGGGCTCTACCGTGCACCCGTGACAACCACCGCCAGGCGCATCTTCACCGACGAGATCGCGCCCAACCTGTTCGAGGGCGCGGCCATCTCACCCTCGCCGGTGGTCGTGCTCCTGGGAGGGCAGCCCGGGGCCGGCAAGAGCCGGGCCACAGACGTCCTGACCGCGATCCACGCCGAGGAGGACCTGGTCCTGATCGAAGGTGACGCGTTCCGGCGCCACCACCCGCAATACGAGTGCACCCTCAGGTCAGACCCGACCCGGATGCCCGACGTCACGGCCGCGCTGGCCAAGGAATGGACGGCCATGGCCGTCGAACACGCCCTCGCCAACCAGCACAGCGCCGTCATCGAAGGCACCTGGCGCACCCTGACCGTCCCCGCGGACACCGCTCGACGCGCACACGACCTCGGATGGAGCATCCACGCCGCCGTCGTAGCCGTTCCCGCGCCCGTCAGCCTCGTCGCGACCCTCACACGCTTCTATGACGCCGATCCGTCAATGGCCCGCTGGACGCCCGTTGCAGCACATGACCAGGCGATCGCGGCCCTACCCGACACGGTCCGAGACCTCGCAGGCTCAGAAAGCGTCGACCGCTTCACGATCCTGGACCGCGACGGTGTGACCTACCTCCGGCGCCGATCGGCACGATGTTCCTCGTCGTGCGCATCTGGGACGCGTTCGCCGACCTGCTCGCGGGGCGCCTGGTGGACATCACGCGGAGCAGGTGGGGCAGGTTCCGGCCCTACATCCTGATCGTCTCCGCGCCCCTGCTGCTCTCCTCGGTGGCGCTGTTCTCGATGCCGGACCTCGGCAGCACCACGGCGCAGTACGTCTACGCCTACGTCACGTACACGGTGCTCGGCACGTTGTACCCGCTCGTCAACATCCCGTACGGGTCGCTCGCCACCGTGATGACCACCGAGCCCGTCGAGCGTGCGCGCCTCGGCGTCTACCGGTCCCTCGGCCCGATGATCACGATCCTGGTGATCGTCGTCGTCTGCGACCCACAGATCGAGCGCCTCCGCGGCGACGTCGCGGGGCTGCAGCAGTTCTTCACCGCAGCCACGCTGCTGTTCGCCGTCGTCGGCTACGCCCTCGACCTGTTCTGCTTCGTGGCCTGCCGGGAGCGGATCGTCTACGACGTCCCGCGGGTCACGCTCCGCGCCACCGTCGACACGGTGCGCCGCAACCGCCCCCTGCTGATCCTCTGCGTGAGCAACCTCGTCTTCCTCGTCGGGGTGTTCTCGGTGCAGGGGGCACAGGCGTACTTCGCGACCTATGTCTTCGGCAGTGCCACCGCCATGGTCGCGATGATCGTCTCCGTCGCCGTGGCCTCGCTCATCGCGGTGCCGGTGGTGCCGGCGGTCGTCGCCCACATCGGCAAGAAGAACGCCTTCTCCATCGGCGCGGCCGGGTTCGTGCTTCTGGGGGTGTGGGTGTTCGTCATGCCCGCGTCGATGCCCGCCCTGGTCGTGACGTGCCTGCTGCTCGGCTTCTGTCAGGGCATGACGATGTCGCTGCTGTTCGCCTTCGAGGCCGACACCGTCGAATACGGCTACCACCTCACCGGCGACCGCACCGAGGGCGCCACCTACGCCGTCTACTCGTTCTTTCGCAAGGTGGCGCAGGCGCTCGCGGGTGCGTTCGTGGCCTACGCGCTCTCTCTCGGTGGGTCCGACGCGTCGCTGCCCACACAGAGCGAGGAGGCACTCACGGCGATCCGCGCCGCCATCGGGCTCGGCCCGGCCGTGTTCGCCCTGCTCGGAGCCCTGATGTTCGTCGCCTATCCCTCACCGACGACCGCTTGCGCGAGATCATCGCCGAACGCGGCGAGACTCCGCAGGGGTCGACGGCCACCCAGGAGTGACCCCCGGCCTCACTCGGTCGGCGTCGTCACCGTGGTCAGCGCGATCTCCATCATCGATGTGAAGGCGCTCTGTCGTTCTTCAGGAGTCGTGCGTGCGCCCGTGACGAGGTTGTCGCTGACCGTGAAGATCCCGAGCGCGTCGATCCCGGCCGCGGCGGCGTTGGCGTACAAGCCGGCCGACTCCATCTCGACGGCGAGGATGCCCATGCGCGCCCAGCGCTCGATGGCGCTCTCGTCGGCGTTGTAGAAGATGTCGCTGGAGAGGATGTTGCCGACGTGCACCTTCTGCTCGGCGGCGCGGGCTGCGGCGACGGCCTTCTCCAGCAGCCGGAAGGACCCGATCGGGGCGTAGGTGCCGGGAGCCCCGAACTGGGCGAGGTAGTTCGAGTCGGTCGAGGCGGCCTGGGCGACGACGACGTCGTAGAGGTCGACGTCCTTCTGCATGCCGCCGCAGGAACCGACGCGGATCAGCGTCTTCACTCCGAAGGTGTGGATGAGCTCGTACGAGTAGATGGAGATCGACGGGATGCCCATGCCCGTGCCCATCACCGAGACCGGCGTGCCCCGGTAGGTGCCGGTGAAGCCCAACATGTTGCGGACCTCGTTGAAGCAGACGACGTCCTCGAGGTAGGTGTCGGCGATGAACTTGGCCCGAAGCGGATCGCCGGGGAGCAGGATCGACTCCGCGATGGGGGCGCCGTTGGGCTGGATGTGGGGGGTGCCGGCGGCGCTCACGGAGCTCTCCTGGGTGCGGTGGTGATGTCGTCATCGACGCTAGAAGGCCGGAGGAACGCCCGTCAACGAGCCCGCCGCCGGTGTTCCAAAACGGGCCGTGAAACTGCGGCCACCACCCCGCTTTGTTGACATAGTGTCTGCTCATGTCCACGGCCGGCGACTCCAAGACCGCGACCATCTATGACGTCGCCGAGGTCGCCGGTGTGAGTCCCTCCACTGTTTCCCGCGCCTTCTCCCGACCCGGGCGCGTCTCCACCACGACGGCCAAACGCGTTCACGAGGTGGCCGAACAACTGGGATACCGGCGCGACCACGTGCAGCACACCCGCCCCGACGGAGCCGTGCGGACTCACGCCCTGTGCCTCGTCGTGTCCGACGTCACCAACCCCGTCTTCTTTCCCATCATCCGCGGCGCCTAGAGTGCTGCTGCCGCAGCGGGATACGTCGTCCTGCTCGCCGATGCGCAGGAGCAGGACGGCCTCGAACGTCGCCTGGTCGAGCGCTCGATGCCGCTGACCGACGGGTTCGTCATCGCCAGCTCGCGGCTGTCCGACGCCGAGCTGCGGTCCCTGGCCAAGACGGCGCCGGTCGTCGTCCTCAACCGCGTCGTCCCCGGGCTGCCCAGCGTCATCCCCGACACCGGCCGCGGCGTGCGCCGGGCCATCGAGCACCTCGTCACCTTGGGGCACTCCCGCATCACCTACATCGCCGGCCCCGAGGCGTCCTGGGCCGATGGCAGCCGGTGGCGTGCCGTCCGCGAAGCGTCGATGGAACTCGACCTGACCGAGCACCGCGTCGGACCGGTCGAGCCCACCGTCGCCGGCGGACGCGCAGCCGCGAGGGCCGTCATCGAGCGCGGCGACGGCGCCGTCATCGCCTACAACGACCTCGTCGCGATGGGCCTCATCATGGGTCTGCGCGAACTCGGGGTGCAGGTGCCGAACGACGTCAGCGTCATCGGTTTCGACAACATCTTCGGCTCCGACCTGATCACGCCCCCCCTGACGACCGTCGCCGCGCCGCTGACCAAGCTCGGCGAGACCGCGACTCAGCACCTCGTCGCGCTCGCGACAGGCAAGGCCACGGTGCGTGAACGCCCCACGGTGCTCCCGGTGCGACTCCTCGAACGCGGATCCACCGGCCCTGCGCCGTCCGGTCGGCGTCGCTGACTCCACGCCGACCGGACGCAGAGGTCAGTCGCGCAGGCGGAAGAGGATCTCGCCGGCGTTGTGCACGACGGTCACTCCGGGGTCGGCCTCCAGCGCCGCAAGATCCATCGTGGCCGGGTCCAGGTAACCGACGTTGATCCGTGCACACGTCTCGGCCGGGATCTGCGTCGCCAACGTGACGTTGATGCGCAGATTCTCCTCGCCGGTCGCCTCGTCGTAGGTGCCGCGCCCGCGCATGTGGGTGGAGTGCGCGAGGACGCCCCAGTGCACGTCCTTGAACTCGTCCCACTGCTTCACGAAGTAGTCGCGGCAGTGGTAGCCGATCTCGTAGATCTCGTGGTGGGTCTCGCTGACCTCGGTGATGTGCGGCGCGTAGATGACGACCTCGCCACCGTCGGCCACCGCGGGCTCGGTCTTGTAGAAGCCCTTGGCCGCGGTCCAGATGTCCTCGTACCGCTCCGGCATGATCGCGACGACCTTGCGGAACGGCTCGTCGACGTACGTCACGTGCGTCTGCGCGGCGACGGCGGCCGTTGCGGCCCAGGCGTCTTCGGCGGTGCCGAATGCAGCCGCCTCCAGCTCGCCGGTGCCTGACTCGACGACGCAGCACAACGCGAGGCGCTGCGTGGGGATGAGGGATGCGCCCTCGTTGATCATGGCGCGCACCGGCGTGATGCCCGTGGTGCCGATGATCTGGCTGCTCGTGATGAGCGCACCCACCCAGTGGGTCATGTCTGGCAGGACCCCGTGGATCGGTCCAGGTCGTGTGAGAGTCCGATCAATGGGTGC
>DAMDJY010000152.1:0-8049 GCA_032100225.1 Mobilicoccus sp. | reverse complement strand
CGAGGGCGACGAGGCCACGGGTGCCCAGATGGTGCGCAAGGCCGCGGCCGAGCCGCTGCGCTGGATTGCCGAGAACGCCGGCCTCCAGGGCTATGTCGCCGTCGCCAAGGTCTCCGAGGCCGGCCCCGGCACGGGCCTCGACGCCGCCACGGGCGAGTACGGCGACCTCGTCGCCAAGGGCATCATCGACCCCGTCAAGGTGACCCGCTCCGCTCTGCGCAACGCCGCCTCCATCGCGGCGATGGTGCTCACCACCGACACCCTCGTCGTCGAGAAGAAGGTCGAAGAGGAGCCCGCAGCCGGTCACGGCCACGGTCACTGATCCTCGCGATCACGGCCTCACGGTCCGAGATCGACCGCACAGAACGAAGGGCCCCGCTCGGCGGGGCCCTTCGTCGTGTGATGCGCCACCTGCTGCGGTGGGCGAACGGGTGTTGCTGCAGTTCGGTGCGGGTCGAGGGGTCCAGCTGTCGGGCGCGTCAGGAGGCGGCGGGGACGTCCGCTCCGGCGTAGTGCGCTTCGCGCTCGTCCTCGGTCATCCCGCCCCAGACGCCGTACGGCTCGCGCACGGCGAGGGCGTGTTCGCGGCACTGGGCGAGCACGGGGCAGCCTGCGCAGACCAGCTTTGCCGCAGCATCGCGTGCGCGCCGGCGTGAGCCGCGTTCACCCTCGGGGTGGAAGAACGTATCCGGGCCGATCTCGCGGCAAGCGCCCTCGTACTGCCATTCCCAGCGGTCGGCCTGTGGGCCCGGCAGTCTCGAGATCTCCGCCATGTCGTCCTCCTGAAGAAAGCCAGATTCGAGCCCCAACTCGAGTTGCCGCAGCATCGACGATGAGGCAGAGTCTGTTCGAGGTGTCGGGTTTCCCGACCCCGCGGGGCGTGAGTTCCAGTTACCCTGGCTCTGCGAGGTCCAAACACGACATCTCGACAATCTGGCCCTGCATGCTCGCGCAGATTCGGATTCGGGCGGTCGATCAAGAAGACGAATAACCGCGCTGTCGCCCGGACGAGGGGGTTCGTCGGGCCTATGGAGAGGATCCTGCATGATCGAGCCGCTCCGGCCCTTGACGACTGCCGATGAAGATGCAAGCGATGACGTAACGTCACCCGGTTCCACAGCGATGTCTGAGGTGAACGCCGCCTCCCCGCTGGCCGATCTGGCTCATGCCGCGATCGAGGGGGATGCTGCGGCGCTCGAAGGGTTGATGCGAGCAGTACGCGAACGTGCTTTCCGCTACGCCCGAGCCCGGTTGGGTCGGTTCCCGCAAGCTGCGGGAGCTGCTGAGGATGCAGCGCAGGAGGTGTGTATCGCGGTGCTCACGTCATTGTCGCGATACGACGAGCGCGGTGTTCCGTTCGAGGCGTACGTGTATTCGATCTGTGCCCGCAAGGTCGCGGATGTTCAGCGCTCGATGTTTCGGCACCCGGTGCCGACCGACGAAGTGCCGGACCGTGTCGATCTGGGCGCAGGCCCGGAGGAGCTCGTGGTGTCCGGGTCGCAGGCCGACGAGGCCTGGGCACTGATGCAGTCGTTGCCCGACCATCAGCGTGAGTTGTTGACGCTGCGTGTCGCGGTGGGTTTGTCGGCGGAAGAGACCGCCACTTCGCTCGGTATGACCGCGGGGGCGGTTCGTGTCGCGCAGCACCGTGCTTTGGCGCGGCTTCGTGAAATGTTCCACAAGCGCCAGGGGGAGGCGTAATGCCTACGGCACTCGGCTTCGGGCCGATCAAGGACGACGACGAACTGCTCGACCGGTTGGGGTCGCGCAGTTCGGATGCGAGCGACGGTCTGGAAGGACTGTTCGCCTCGTGGACCGCGTCCATCGACGAGGACGAGCGGGTGGGGGCCCGTGAGATCGGGCCGCTGGGCCTGCGCCGCGTGGATCTGGGCGACGACTCTGTGACACCGATCGCGCCGCGCACACGCGTCGTGCGGGTGCCACGTTCTCGCGCCGTTGCGCTCGTCGGCGCACTCGCGTTGACCCTGTCCGGTGGCGGTGTCGCTGCTGCTCTCACCCAGGTGCAGTCCCCGCTGGTCACCAAGGCGATCCAGAAGGCGACCGAGCCCATCACCGGCGGACTGGTCGCACTCGCGGCGCAGCCCGGCCCGACGACGCCGACGAGTTCTCCCACCGTGGAGGCTGCGTTGGAGATGGTCGAGAAGGCTCGCCAGGCCGCCAGCAATGGTGAGGTGGCCAAGGCCATGGGCATGATGGAGGTCATCCGTAGCCTCGTGCCCAAGGACAACGCTGGTGAGCAGGTCACCGCCGAGGTCGACAAACTCGAGCGGGAGATCAGCAGCTCTGCCCCCGGCCCTGTGCTCGTCGCCGATGCGCCGTCCAAGCGTGCCGAGTCGACCACGGAGTCGTTGGTCACGGTCGCGCCCACGAAGACTGCTGCGGCGCCGACCGTCGTCAATCCGACGACTGCGAATGCTCCCGCCGTCCCGCCGTCTCCCACGACCGCGCCGACGAACACCAGCCCCTCCAAGCCGAGTACCACCAAGCCGAGCGACCCGGGTAGCACGACCGTTCCCGGTACCGCCAGCCCAACGCAGACCCCGGCGACGACCGGCCCGAGCATCGGTCACTCCGGTGGCGAGCAGAAGCCGGGTACCGGCACCGCCACGTCTCCGGCCGGTGACACGTCGGAGGGGACCCGGGCTCCGGACGACAAACCGAGCGACATCAAGACATCGGCAGGCAGCCCGGCCAAGCCGGGATCGGCCACACCGACATCCGACAAGCCGAGCACCAAGCCCGATCGGGGCGAGTCCAACGGGTCCGCCACGGACCTCGGCGCCGGCTCGGACCACGCGGGTGGCGCGAGTGCGAAGCCCCAGGGTGCCGACAACGGGCGCTCCGGTGGATCCGACGAGAGTGCTGCCTCGACCGGCGACGCCGAGAACGACTGACCTCGTAGAACGCAGACCCGATCTCGCAGAATCGATCTGCCGAGGTCGGGTCTGCGCTGTTTCTGATGGGCCGCGGAGCGGGTCCGCGGTGCGGGGGCGGCCACGTAGACTCCTGCCATGACGAGCACCCACGACGGACCTTCTCCCGCCGGGGAGCTCCCGGCCCTTGTCGCCCCCCTGGGGTTGACCTACGACGACGTGCTGCTGCTGCCGGGCGAGACCGACGTCATCCCCAGCGACGTGGACACGACGTCGACGTTGACGCGCGAGATCTCGCTGCGCATCCCGCTGATCTCCGCCGCCATGGACACGGTGACCGAGTCGCGGATGGCGATCGCCATGGCGCGTCAGGGGGGCTTGGGAGTCCTGCACCGCAACCTCTCGATCGAGGACCAGGCGCGTCAGGTCGATCTGGTCAAGCGCACGCAGACGGGCCGGATCACCAACCCGGTCACCATCGGTCCGGATGCGACGCTCGAGGAGCTCGACCGCATCTGTGGTGAGTTCCGTGTCAGCGGTCTGCCCGTGGTCGATCCCGGCAACCACCTGCTCGGCATCTGCACCAACCGCGACCTGCGGTTCACGCCCGTGGCCGAGTGGGCCACCACGTTGGTGCGCGACGTCATGACGCCGATGCCGCTCATCACGGCGCCCGACACGATCACCCACGAGGACGCGACGGCGATCCTGCGTCAGCACAAGCGCGAGCGTCTGCCGCTGGTCGACGAGCAGGGTCGGCTCACGGGGCTCATCACCGTCAAGGACTTCGTCAAGAGCGAGCAGTACCCCGATGCGAGCAAGGACGCCGACGGGCGACTGCTCGTCGGTGCCGCGGTGGGCTTCTTCGGTGACGCGTGGGACCGCGTGATGGCCCTGGTGGACGCGGGTGTCGACGTGCTCGTCGTCGACACGGCCAACGGGCACGCGCGCCTCATGCTCGACATGGTGCGTCGCCTCAAGGCCGACCCGTCGACCAAGCACGTGCAGATCATCGGCGGCAACATCGCTACCCGCGTGGGCGCTCAGGCGCTGGTGGATGCCGGTGCCGACGCGGTCAAGGTCGGCGTCGGACCGGGGTCGATCTGCACCACCCGCGTCGTGGCGGGCGTCGGCGTTCCGCAGGTCACCGCGGTGCACGAGGCTGCGCGGGCGTGTACGCCCGCGGGTGTCCCCGTCATCGCCGACGGTGGTCTGCAGTACTCGGGTGACATCGCCAAGGCCCTCGTGGCCGGCGCGTCCACCGTGATGGTGGGCTCGCTGCTGGCCGGGTGCGAGGAGAGCCCCGGCGACACGGTGTTCATCAACGGCAAGCAGTACAAGCGGTACCGCGGCATGGCGTCACTCGGTGCGATGACGAGCCGTGGCGACCGCCGTTCGTACTCCAAGGACCGCTACTTCCAGGCCGACCTGGGCGACGACGAGATCATCACCGAGGGCATCGAGGGCCAGGTGCTGTACCGCGGCCCCGTCGAGGCCGTCGTCCACCAGCTCATGGGTGGCCTGCACCAGTCGATGTTCTACGTCGGCTCGCGCACGGTGCCCGAGCTGCAGGCGCGCGGCCAGTTCGTGCAGATCACGGCGGCAGGGCTCAAGGAGTCGCACCCGCACGACGTCCACATGATCTCGGATTCGCCGAACTATTCGACGCGTCGCTGAGCCGCACGACGCGGCGGCAACCCGGTGAGGGCGAGGTGGGGCATCCCCGCCTCGCCCTCACGGCGTTCTGCGGCCCGAAACGAGCTGTTCGGATGTATTCAAGATTTGCCCGATCGGTGGCAGTTCGGGACCTCCCGGGGCTGTGGCGTCCGTGCGGCTCCGGGTGCGAATCCTGCACGACGGCAAGGACCTTCGGCCCGCATCTGGGCCGTCCGCGACGCTCCCACCAGGGTCGATTCGGGGCCGGTGGGCCACCGTGGAGACCAGGTGTCATTCCACTAGGACGCTTGTATAGTTGATTCCGGTGACCGCAGGCTGCGGACGTCGACGATTCCCGATCCGGGGAGCTCGGCCGGCAGCAGGTGAGCACCCGCAGGGGGAGACCGCAGGGGTGGTCTGAGACGTCTTTTTCAGGGGGTTCGTCATGCCCGGCGTACGTTTCGACAATCGGGGAGGGGTACGATGAAGGCAGTCATTCTCGCAGGAGGACTGGGAACACGGTTGAGCGAGGAGACCACGCTCAAGCCGAAGCCCATGGTGGAGGTCGGTGGCAAGCCGATCCTCTGGCACATCATGAACGAGTACGCCGCCCACGGCATCAAGGAATTCGTCGTCTGCTGCGGCTACAAGGCGGAGTACATCAAGGAATGGTTCTCCACCTACGCCATGCGCAATTCGGATATGACGTTCGACCTCGCGACCGGCGACGTCCAGATCCACAAGCGTCACCTGGAGGACTGGAAGGTCACCCTGGTCGACACCGGCCTCAACTCGATGACCGGCGGACGTCTGAAGCGCGTTCGCGAGCACATCGGTGACGAGACGTTCTGCTTCACCTACGGCGACGGTGTCTCCGACACCGACATCAGCGCCACGGTCGACTTCCACAAGAAGTCGGGCCGCCTCGCCACGATGACCGTCGTGCAGCCGCCCGGCCGCTTCGGTGCCATCAGCCTTGCCGCCAACGAGACGACGATCGAGTCCTTCCAGGAGAAGCCCGACGGCGACGGCGCCTGGGTCAACGGTGGCTACTTCGTCTGCGAACCCGGCGTCATCGACTACATCGACGGCGACGACACCACGTGGGAGCAGGAGCCGCTGCGCAACCTCGCGCACGACGGCCAGCTCAACGCGTACAAGCACCCCGGCTTCTGGCAGCCGATGGACACGCTCAACGACAAGAACAAGCTCGAGAAGATGTGGGCCGACGGTTCGGCCCCCTGGAAGGTGTGGAACTGATGAAGGTCCTCGTCACCGGCACCGAGGGATACCTCGGCTGCCTGCTCGCCCCGATGCTCATCGAGGCCGGCCACGACGTCGTCGCGGTCGACTCCGGGTTCTACAAGAACGGCTGGCTGTACAACGGCCTGACGAGCACGGCGCTCACCCTCGAGAAGGACATGCGGCACCTCACCGAGGCCGACTTCGAGGGCGTCGACGCCGTCGTCGCGATGGCCGAGCTGTCCAACGACCCGGTCGGTGACCTCGTCGGTCCGCTCACCTACGAGATCAACCACCTCGGCTCCTCGCACGTGGCCAAGACGGCCAAGGCCGCGGGTGTCGAGCGGTTCGTCTACATGTCGAGCTGCTCGGTGTACGGCGTCGCCGACGGCACCGTCGACGAGACCAGCCCGGTCAACCCGCAGACCGCCTACGGCAAGTGCAAGTACCTCACCGAGCAGGACCTGTGGGAGCTCGCGGACGACGACTTCCACCCCGTCGCCCTGCGCAACGCCACCGCCTTCGGTGCGAGCCCGCGTCAGCGCTTCGACATCGTGCTCAACAACCTTTGTGGCCTGGCCTACACGACCGGCGTCATCGCCATGACGAGCGACGGCACCCCGTGGCGTCCGATGGCCCACGCGCTCGACCTGTGCAAGGGCATCATGACGATGCTCGACGCCCCCGTCGAGAAGATCCACGCGCAGGCCTTCAACTCGGGCAGCAACGACAACAACTACACGGTGCGTGAGATCGCCGAGACCGTGGCCGCCGAGTTCGACGGCTGCAAGCTCTCCTTCGGTGAGCCGGGTGCGGACAACCGCTCCTACAAGGTCAACTTCGACAAGATCACTGACACCCTCGGCTACACGGCCGATTGGAACCTCGCCATGGGCGCCAAGCAGCTCCACGAGGTCTTCGACGCGATTCAGCTCGACGAGGCGACCTTCACGGGCCGCGGGCACACCCGTCTCAAGCAGATCGACTGGCTGCTCAAGACCGGCCAGGTCGACGAGAAGCTCTTCTGGAAGGCGAACCACTGATGGAGTTCACCAAAACTGACGTCGAAGGCTGCTGGATCATCGATCTCAAGGCCTTCGAGGACGACCGGGGCGGCTTCGCCCGCACCTTCTGCGTGGACGAGTTCGCGCAGCACGGCATTCCCACCGAGGTCAAGCAGGCCAACATGAGTTGGAATGCCAAGAAGGGCACGATGCGCGGCATGCACCGCCAGATCGCGCCTGCAGCCGAGGGCAAGCTCGTGCGTTGCGTGCGCGGCACCATCGTCGACTGCTGCCTCGACCTGCGTGAGGACAGCCCCACGTTCGGCAAGAACGTCATGGTCGAGCTGTCCGCCGAGAACCACCGCGCCCTGTGGATCCCGCCGTACTGCGGCCACGGCTACCTGACGCTGACCGACGACACCGAGGTCACCTACCAGGTCTCCGGCATGTACAGCCCCGAGCACGAGCGTGGCCAGCGCTACGACGACCCCGCATTCGGGCTCGAGTGGCCGGCCGAGGTCGAGGTCATCTCCGACAAGGACAAGGCCTGGGCCGACTGGGACGGTAAGGAGATCGTGCGTTGATCGTCACCGACACCCTGCTCGAGGGCCGCAAGGACAACCCGGTCAAGGTCGGCATCGCCGGCCCGGGGTTCATGGCCAAGGGCCTCATCAACCACATCACCAACACGAAGACCGGCATGGACGTCGCCGTCGTCTACGCGCGCAGCACCGACAAGGGCATTGCCGCGTTGGAGAACGCCGGTATCGCCCGTGACTCGATCGTCGTCGCCGAGAGCGCCGACGACATCGACACCGCCGCCGAGAAGGGGCAGGTCGCCGTCACGAGCAACCACGAGGCGATGACGGAGTGCTCCGTCGTGGAGTGCGTCGTCGACTGCACCGGCTCCGTCGAGTTCGGCGCGCACCTCGCGCTCGCCACGCTCGAGGGCCGTAAGCACCTCGTGCTGATGAACGCCGAGGTCGACGCCACCATCGGCGTCATCCTCAACAAGAAGTTCACCGACGCCGGCCTGGTCTACACCGGCTGCGACGGCGACCAGCCCGGTGTGCAGATGAACCTCATCCGGTTCGTCCGCGGCCTCGGCCTCACCCCGCTGGTGGCGGGCAACATCAAGGGTCTGCAGGACCCGTACCGCAACCCCACCACGCAGGAGGGGTTCGCCAAGCAGTGGGGTCAGGACCCGCACATGGTGACGAGCTTCGCCGACGGCACCAAGGTGAGCGTCGAGC
>DAMDJY010000151.1:0-8096 GCA_032100225.1 Mobilicoccus sp. | reverse complement strand
GATCAACCGGAACCGCTGACTTTCACCAGTCTCCACCAAACCGGGGACGGTCTACGGTGAGCTCTACATCTCCGTCAAAACGGTGCAGTACCACCTGACCCGCGTGTATGCGAAGCTCGGCCTCCGTTCCCGTTCCGAGCTCGCGGCCCACGTCGCAGGGGCGCAGCACGATCGGACACCGCCCGCGTCGACCGCCGAGCCCCAGCCCTCGCCGATGCCGCAGCCTCAGTCGCACCCTCAGCCGCAGCCACAGTCCCCGACCGAAGGATCATCGTGACCTCGCCCTCCGCACCGGCCCGCACACGATCCGGCCTGGGCGCGCTGGAGCGTCCCGACGGACGACCCGTGAGCCTGGCCGACATCCGCCGCGACATCGGGCCGAGTTACATGGCCAACGGCCTGATCGCTCTGGTCTTCGCCGCCTCCGGCCCGTTGGCTGTCATCCTGGCGAGCAGCGCCGCGGGCAATCTCAGCCAGACACAACTGAGTTCGTGGATCTTCGCCGTCTTCTTCCTCAACGGTCTGCTGACGGTGCTCGCGAGCATCGTCTACCGCCAACCTCTCGGGTTCTTCTGGACGATCCCCGGCACCGTCGTCGTCGGCACCGCGCTGCGCCACCTGCCGTGGAGCGACGTGTTGGGCGCGTTCATCGTCACGGCGGTGCTCATCCTGCTGCTCGGTCTCAGCGGGTGGGTCGGCCGCGTGATGCGGGTGCTGCCCATGCCGATCGTCATGGCGATGGTCGCCGGAGTGTTCCTCTCCTTCGGCCTCGGGCTCGTGCAGTCGATCCAGGCCTCCCCGTGGGTGGCGCTGCCGATGGTCGTCGCGTTCGTCGTGCTCAGCATCCCCGGCCCTCTCGGCCGATACCTACCGCCCGTGCTCGGCGCGCTCGTCGTCGGCGTCGTCGCGGTGCTGATGACGGAGGGGCTGCGCAGCCCCATCACCGTCGGCCTCGCCCAGCCGGCGCTTCAGACGCCGACGTTCTCCCTCGCAGCCCTGACCGAGCTGGTGGTGCCGCTGGCGATCACCGTCATCGTCGTGCAGAACGGGCAGGGCGTCGCCGTGCTCCGCGGCGCGGGTCATCAGCCGCCGGTCAACATCGCGACCACGTTGTGCGGCCTCTGGTCGCTGCCCGCCGCCGCGCTCGGGGCCGTCTCCACCTGCCTGACCGGCCCGACGAACGCGCTGCTCGTCGCCTCGGGAGAGCGGCGCCGCCAGTACACCGCCGCCCTGACCTGCGGTGTTCTCGCGATGATCGTCGGTGCGATGGCACCCACCCTGGTCACGTTCATGCTCGCCATGTCGCCGGCGTGGATCGCCGTTCTCGGTGGCGTCGCCATGCTCAGGGCGCTGCAGGGCGCGTTCGTCGCCGCGTTCTCCGGGCGCCACGCCCTGGGAGCCCTCGTCGCGTTCCTCGTCACGGTGTCCGACCTCACGGTCTTCGGTATCGGGGGTGCCTTCTGGGGTGTCGTCACCGGCTGCGTCATCACGATGCTGCTGGAGCCTGCCGATGTCGCCGCCACCCGCGCCGATGCACTCGCCGCGTCGTGAGCCGGCACGTGCGTTACGTCACGTCGTGCGTCCTCGTCTCGCCTCGTGTCGTGTTCCTGCCCGCGAATCGAGCTGGAGTGTGGCGGCGTCTCGGGGGAGTGTCGGGGCTGAGGCATGGCAGGCGGGGCCTGCAGCCCTGGGTAGCATGAGCGCACCACCTCTGGGTCGTTCCCAGGGCCGCACCGTCCAGTGGGAGTCGTTCGTGAGCCAGTCCCGACCCGCCGCCGTCGTCGTCCTCGCCGCAGGAGCGGGCACCCGGATGAAGTCCGATCTCCCGAAGGTGTTGCACCCCCTCGCGGGGCGAACGCTCCTCGGGCACGCCCTGGTCGCAGCGCGCGAATGCGAGCCGAAGCACCTCGTCGTCGTGGTGCGCCATCAGCGTGATGCTGTCGCGGCGCACGTCGAGGAGGTCTTCCCCGGCACCCTCATCGCCGACCAGGACGAGATCCCCGGCACGGGACGCGCCGCAGAGTGCGGACTCGACGCACTGCCCGACGAGGTCTCGGGCACCGTGCTCGTCACGTACGGCGACGTGCCGATGCTCACCGGAGCGACGTTGCAGGCCCTCGTCGCCACGCACGAGCAGAGCGGCAACGGCGCGACCGTGATGACCGCCCACGTCGAGGACCCCCACGGGTACGGCCGCATCCTGCGCGACGAGTCGGGCGACGTGCTCGGCATCGTCGAGCAGAAGGACGCCACCGGTGAGCAGGAGGCGATCACCGAGATCAACTCCGGCATCTACGCCTTCGACGGCGAGTTGCTGGTCGAGTCGCTACGCCGGGTGGGTACCGACAACGCCCAGGGCGAGAAGTACCTCACCGATGTTCTCGCGATCGCTCGCGAGCAGGGTCGCCGCGTGGCCGCCCACGTGATCGACGACCTGTGGCAGACCGAGGGCGTCAACGACCGAGTTCAGTTGGCGCGCATGGGTGTCGAGATGAACCGCCGCATCCTCGAACGCTGGATGCGGGCGGGTGTCAGCGTCGTCGACCCGCAGTCCACGATGATCGACGCCGAGGTCACGCTCGGCCGCGACTGCCGCCTCCTGCCCGGCACGCAGGTGATCGGCGCCAGCACCGTCGGCGCAGGAGTCACCGTCGGCCCCGACACCACCCTCGTCGACGTCGAGGTCGGTGACGGCGCGACGATCACCCGCACGCACGCCCACCTCGCGAAGATCGGCGAGGGCGCCCACGTCGGCCCCTTCGTCCACCTCCGCCCCGGTTCCACCGTCGACGCCGGCACCAAGGTCGCGGCATTCACCGAACTCGGCGCCGAGGGAGATCAGCGATGACGAGCATCAAGCGCACGACCGAGAAGAACCTCATGGTCCTGTCGGGCCGGGCACACCCCGCGCTCGCGGAGGAGGTCGCCTCGTGCCTCGGCATCGAGCTCGTGCCCACGACGGCGTACGAGTTCGCCAACAGCGAGATCTATGTGCGCTTCGAGGAGTCGGTGCGAGGCTCCGACGCGTTCGTCGTGCAGAGCCACACCGCTCCGATCAACGAGTGGATCATGGAGCACCTCATCATGGTCGACGCGCTCAAGCGCGCCTCGGCCAAGCGCATCACCGTGGTGCTGCCGTTCTACGGGTACGCCCGTCAGGACAAGAAGCACCGCGGCCGCGAGCCCATCTCGGCCCGCCTCATGGCCGACCTGTTCAAGGCTGCCGGCGCCGACCGTCTCATCTGCGTCGACCTGCACACCGCGCAGATCCAGGGCTTCTTCGACGGCCCGGTCGACCACCTGCAGGCCATGCCGATCCTCTCGGACTATGTCGCCGAGAAGTACGGTTACGAGGACTGTGCGATCGTCTCCCCGGACGCGGGCCGCATCAAGGTCGCCGAGCAGTGGAGCAAGCGCCTCGACGACGCGCCGCTGGCGTTCATCCACAAGACCCGCGACACCTCGCGCCCCAACCAGAGCAAGGCCAACCGCGTCGTCGGTGAGGTCGAAGGCAAGTGCTGCATCCTCGTCGACGACATGATCGACTCGGGCGGCACGATCTGCCAGGCCGTCGACGCGCTGCTGGTGGCAGGCGCGAAGAAGGTCATCATCGCCGCAACCCACCCGATCTTCTCGGGCCCGGCGATCGAGCGTCTGCGCTCCTCGGCCGCCGAGGAGGTCATCGTCACCAACACCCTCCCCATCCCGGACACCTCCGTGTTCGAGAAGTTGACCGTGCTCTCCATCGCGCCGCTGATCAGCCAGGCCATCCACGAGGTCTTCGAAGACGGTTCTGTCACCAGCCTGTTCGACGAGCCTGCCAACTGAGGACGAGGTCGGCGCCTGACGACGGGCACGGTTCGCCGACGGCGGATTTCCGTCTCCTTCGCCCCAGCGGCTAGCATGGGCGGGTTGCCTCGGCGAGGGCCGTGACACGAACGATCGAGTGGGTCCACGGATCCCGGGATCTGTCGTCACGAGCCGTGATTCGACGCGGCGGTACTCCGCATCATGGGAGCGTGCCGTCTACGTGTCGCGACCCGCGTCGAGGCCGCCGCATCAATCCGCTTC
The DNA here is from genome assembly GCA_032100225.1 of Mobilicoccus sp. GTDB lineage: Bacteria > Actinomycetota > Actinomycetes > Actinomycetales > Dermatophilaceae > Mobilicoccus. The sequence continues at coordinate 4,025 of DAMDJY010000151.1, read as the reverse complement.
GAGGCCGGCGAGTGCATCACCGCCGACCACGTCCCCCGTGAGGAGTCACCGTGTCCGACACCAACGTCATGAAGGTCACCAAGCGCACCGAATTCGGTAAGGGTGCCGCCCGTCGCATCCGCCGAGACAACCTCGTTCCCGCCGTCCTGTACGGGTCGGGCACCGAGCCGCAGCACCTGACCCTGCCGGGTCACGAGACGATGCTGGCACTCAAGGTCAGCAACGCCGTGCTCGAGCTCGACATCGAGGGCACCAAGCAGCTCGCCCTGGTCAAGGACGTGCAGCGCGACCCGATCAAGCCGATCATCGAGCACGTCGACCTCGTCGTCGTGCGTCGCGGCGAGAAGGTCACCGTCGAGGTCGCCGTCACCGTCACCGGTGAGGCCGCCCCCGAGACCGTCGTCACCACCGAGAACAACTCGGTCGAGGTCGAGGCCGAGGCCACCAACATCCCCGAGATCTTCGAGATCTCGGTCGAGGGCCTTGAGGCCGGTACGCAGATCACGGCGTCCGAGATCGCGCTGCCCGCCGGCGTCACGCTCACCAGCGACCCCGAGCTGCTGGTCGTCAACGTCACGCAGGCGATCTCCGAGGAGGCCCTGGAGGCCGAGCTCGAGGCCGCCGAGGCCGAGGTCGGCATCGAGAAGGACGAGTCCGACGAGGAGGCCGCCGAGGGCGAGGAGTCCGAGGGCGGCGAGTCCGAGGGCGAGGGTTCCGAGGACGAGAAGGCCTCCGACGAGGAGTGACCTCCGGCTTCACCTGCGACTGCGGCCCGCTCGATCGAGCGGGCCGCAGTCGTGTGTGGGGCGCCTCGTGCCTGCGGCGGCGGGCCGCGGTGAGACGGTGGACGATACGGTTGCCCAAATCTGGACGATCGTTCGAGATCGGGGGTATCGTCGGAAGGGTCATGGGGGGCTATGCCGATCCGGGGGGACCGGCTGAACAACGCGGGTAATCACATGACTGTCACCGGTCGGCGTTCATTCACGCGTGCGCCGCAGCCAGCCCGAGCGCGGCGATCCCGTGCCCGGGACGTCCAGCGCCTCTGCCTGCCTTCGGGCACCGATCCGTTGGCTCCGACGTTGAGCCCTCGGCCGGATCGGCCTGCCCCCAAGTCGTGGGCGGATCGCCACGTCGACGCCCTCATGGTGGTCGACCTGTGCGTCGGCATCCTCGCCGCCGGGTGTGCGGCGGTCGTGCGGTTCGACGACAGTGTGCCGGCTCCCCACCTGCTGCTCTCCGTGTTGCTGCCGATCGCGTGGGTGTTGGCGGTCTCGCTGGGCAACGGCTACGAGCGCCGGTTCGCGGGGCAGGCCGGCGCCGAGGAGTACCGGGCCGTGGGGCGTGGCCTGCTCTACCTGTTCGCCGGGTTGTCGATCGTGTCGTACTCGGGGAATCTACAACTCTCCCGGGGGTATCTGGCGGTCGCGCTGGGGATCCTGGCCGTCGGTGGGTTGTCGTCGCGCAAGGTGTTGCGCACCCGTCTGGCCCGTCGCCGGCAGACCGGGCAGTGCATGCAGCGGGCGCTGGTGATCGGCCGCGCGGACTCGGTGACCTCGCTGGTCGCGAGCATCGCGAAGGACACCTCGCTCGGCCTACGTCCGGTCGCCGCCTGCGCCGTGGACGTCGCCGGGCGCCCTCTGGGGGCCGGTCGTCACCTCGCGGGTGTACCGGTGGTGGGGGAGCCGCGGTCGGCTCTCTCCGTGGTCGACACGTTGGGCATCGAGGCCGTCGCGGTGGCGGCCCACCCCGATCTGGCGGGTGGATCGCTGCGGCGGCTCGCGTGGGCGCTGGAGGAGCGGGGCGTCGACCTCGTGGTCAGTCCGGGGCTCCTCGACGTCGCCGGTCCGCGGATGACGATCCGCCCGTCGAACGACCTCTCGTTGCTCCACATCGAGCGGCCGGCGGCTCTGCGGCGCACGGTGCTGTTCAAGGCGGTCATGGACCGTCTGTCGGCGGCCGTGCTCCTGGCGGTCCTGTCGCCGGTGTTCCTCGCCGTGGCCGTCCTGATCTGGGTCGACGACCGGGGGCCGATCCTGTACCGGCAGCAGCGGGTGGGGTTGCGCGGCGAACTCTTCGGCATCCTCAAGTTCCGCTCGATGCGCGTGGGCGCCGACCGGATGATCGCCGCCCTGCAGACTCAGGACGAGGGCAACGGCGTGCTGTTCAAGATCCGCGACGACCCACGGATCACCCGGGTCGGGCGCGTGTTGCGCCGATACTCCGTCGACGAGTTGCCGCAGCTGCTCAACGTCGTCCGCGGCGAAATGTCGCTCGTCGGGCCGCGCCCACCGCTGCCCGAAGAGGTGTTGGCCTACGAGTCCGACGCCATCCGGCGGTTGCACGTGTTGCCGGGGATGACGGGCCTCTGGCAGGTGAGCGGTCGCAGCAACCTCACCTGGGAGGAGTCGCTGACGCTCGACCTGCGGTACGTGGACAACTGGTCGCCCATCACCGACGTGTGGATCCTCATCCGCACCGTCCGTGCCGTCTTCGGTCACTCCGGCGCGTACTGAGCGCACCAGGGCCGGAGCAGGCCGCCGGGCGGTGAACCGTACGCTTTGCCCATGGAGACGTGGCTGCTGGTCGGGCTCGGCAACCCCGGGCCGTCGTACGCGGGAAACCGCCACAACGTCGGCGCCATGGTCGTGGACGAGTTGGTGCGCAGGGGCGGGGCATCGCTGGCCCGGCACCGTTCGCGTGCCCAGGTGGCCGAGTTCAGGTTGGGGGTGCTCCCGGGCGGGATGCCGGGGCCCAAGGTCGTCGCCGCGGTCCCGTCGTCGTACATGAACGAGTCCGGTGGGCCCGTGAGCTCGTTGCTCCACTACTTCTCCATCCCGACCGAGCGGCTGCTCGTCATCCACGACGAGATGGACATCCCCTTCGACGACGTGCGCCTCAAGCGGGGAGGCGGGGAGGGCGGCCACAACGGCCTGCGCTCCATCAGCAAGAGCACGGGCACGCGTGACTACTCACGGGTGCGGGTGGGTGTCGGGCGTCCGCCCGGTCGGATGGACCCCGCGGACCACGTTCTGCGCGACTTCTCGGCCACCGAACGCAAGGTCCTTCCGTTCGTGATCGACACCGCCGCCGACGCCGCCGAGGCCGTCGTCACCGACGGGTTGCTTGCTGCTCAGCAGAAGTTCCACGGCTGATCGCATCCCGCGTGACAGGCCCGGGGTTGGATGAATCCGTAGGTGTCTGTAACAATTTGATAAGTGCGGTGCCGGTTGAGTCCGGCGTCGATGCTCGCGCGGTGAGGCCCGGGGGGACCTCTCGACGCCGCTGTGGTCGGCAGACGACTGCTGCCTGATCGGCCGCGGCATCCGTCCGCACTCGACCTGTCGAAGGGAATCATCGTGACGTCCCAGTCCCGCGTGCGCTCCGAGCGTGTCCGGCACAGGAAGCGGCCTGATCGGGTCTCCGTGCCGGCGAGTGATCTGCCGTTCGCCCCCACCCTGGGCTCCACCGCGGTTCCCACTCCGTCCACCCCGGCGTGGGTGTCCCGGTATCTCAAGCGGGTCATCACCCTGGACGTGGTGGTCGGCATCGTCGCGGTCGCGGCGGCCGCCCTCATCCGGTTCGGGGAGGCGATGCAGTGGCAGTACGTGGCCCTGAGCTTCCTCATCCCGCCTCTGTGGGTCCTGGCCCTCGCGATGTCGAACGCCTACGAGCGCCGCTATCTGGGCGTCTCCGTGGAGGAGTACCGGTCGGTGACGCGGGCCGTCCTCGGCGTCCTGGCGGTTCTGGCGGTGTCGGCGTTCGTCCTCAACGTGCTGCTGGCCCGCCTGTACGTCCTCATCCTCATGCCGTTGCTGCTCTTCGGCGGGCTCCTGGTGCGCTACATGACGCGGCGGTGGCTGGAGGCGGGCCGGGCCCGTGGGGAGCTCATGCAGCGCACCGTCATCGTGGGGCGTGCCGACGCCGCGGCGGCCCTGGTGCGGAGCATCAAGGGCGAACCCGCGCAGGGGTTGCTGCCGGTCGGGGTCTGCGCCTCCGGGCTCGACGGTGACTGGCGGGTGTCG
>DAMDJY010000150.1:0-8385 GCA_032100225.1 Mobilicoccus sp. | reverse complement strand
ACCGCATCGAGAACCGCATCGTCGCCGCCGAAGAAGCCCGCATCGAACGCGAACTCGCCGCCGAACGAGCCCGGATCCGGCGCGAGGCCGAACGCCGCGAAGCTGCCAAACGCGCAGCCGAAGAGGCCGAGAAGGCGAAGAACGCCCCCACAGCGCCCGCGAGCCCTGGCCCCACCGCACCCGGTCAGCCCACCCCGTCCGAGCCTGCCGCGTCCGCGCCCCCGGCTGCCAAACCCGCACCCGCCAAGACCCCACCACCCAAGAAGGCGCAGGCCAAGCCGACGCCCGCCAAGCCGAAAACTGCCGTAACCCCGAAGGGCTGACGACGCTCCGTCGAGTCAGATCTGCACGATCGGCTGCGCTATCGCCCATCGGCAACAACGAAGACGAACGACGAACGGGTCCGGGGGCGCGTGCCCCCGGATCCGTTCGCTTCTCGTGTTCGCGTCACTCACACGCGAGTGAGCTGGGCCAGGTCAGACCTCGGCGTCGAGGAGACGGTCGGTGCCGCCGGTCGCGCGCGCGTGACGCGCCGCAAAGAAGGCGAACGCCGCTCCGACGGCCAGCATCGGCAGCCCGAATCGCCACGTCTCGGCCTCGACCTGCGTGAAGAGCAGCAGGCAGGAGAGCAGACCGAGGACGGGCAGAACTGCGGGAACGCGGTAGTGGTCGGCGCGGCCGCCGGTGTCCTTTCGCAGCACGAGCACCGCGATGTTGACGGCGGAGAACACGACAAGCAGCAACAGCACCAGCGTCGAGGCGAGGATCTCGATGCTGCCCAGCAGCGCCAGGATCAGCGACAACGCAGTCGAGGCGATGATCGCCACCCACGGAGTGCGACGGCCGGGCAGCACCTTGCCGAGCACCGACGGCAGCAGACCGTCGCGCGCCATGCCGTACATCAGTCGCGACGACATGATGCCCGTCAGCAGGGCGCCGTTCGCGACGGCCACCAGCGCGATCAGGCTGAACAGCACGAGGGGCACTCCACCGGCCACGCGCACGACCTCGAGCAGCGGGCCCGAGGAGGAGGCGAGCTGGTCGGTGGGCACGACGGCACTGGCTGCAGCGCCAACGAGCACATAGATGATCCCGGCCACGGTCAGAGCGCCGAACAACGCGCGCGGGTAGGAGCGACGCGGGTCGCGGGCCTCTTCGGCGACGTTCACCGACGTCTCGAACCCGACGTAGGAGTAGTACGCCAGCACTGCGCCGCTCAGGACGGCCGTGAGCGGACCGTCGTTCGGGGTGCCGAGACGTGTCAGACGGGAGACGTCGGCGTCACCACGCAGGATGACCCAGGCGCCGAGACCGATGATGACCAGCAGACCGCCGACCTCGATGATCGTCGCGACGGCGTTCGCACCCATCGACTCCTTGATCCCACGTGCGTTCAACAGCGCGAGCAGCACGAGGAACACCGTGACCGTCAGGCCGACCGGCAGCGTCACGAACTCCCCGAGGTAGTCACCGGCGAACCCGAGCGCCAGGGCGCCCACCGAGACGATGCCCGCCGCGAGCATGCAGAAGCCGACGAGGAACCCGGCGAACGGGCCGAACGCCCGGTGCGCGTACGACGACGATCCGCCGGCGCGGGGGTAACGGGTTGCGAGTTCGGCGTACGAACCGGCCGTCAGCAGTGCCAGCAGCAACGCTACGAGGAGCGGCACCCATACTGCGCCGCCCGACTGCTCGGCCACCTGACCTGCGAGGACGTACACGCCCGCGCCCAACACGTCACCGAGGATGAACAAGAAGAGGGCGACCGTCCCGACCTCACGGCGGAGGCTCGGCGCAGACGCGGACGACGGCTGGGCCGACGCGGACGGTGTCGAAGAAGGCTGGGCAGCGGTGGCCCCTGACGAGGAATTCATGCGGGTGCTTTCGGCTCAAGGGACTACCCGACGGGAGATCGGGCATTTGACGCATCTTTACCCCTGCTCGCGCCACCCAACCAGGCGACGCCCGCTGGGACGCAACTCACCCCAGCGCGAGGGTCGAACGACGGATCGCACCGGGGTGAGCTGCGGAACACAAGACGCTTCGGACTGGAACGTCTCAGTTCGGTTCCACCGGGGCGGACTCGAACTCGCGCGTCTCGGCGGTCGTCATCTCGGCCTCCCGCTCACGGGCGGCGCGGGTTTCGGCTTCGCGCATCTCGACGAGTTTGGTGCCTTCGACGTCGAGGTCGGGGACGATGCGCTGCAGCCATCCGGGCAGGTACCAGGCGCGTTCGCCGAGCAGATGCATGATCGCGGGCATGATCGTCATCCGCACAACGAAGGCGTCGAGGAGCACGCCGACGGCCAGGGCGAAACCGATCGGCTTGATCATCTGCATCGGCGAGTAGATGAAGCTGGCGAACACGCCGGTCATGATGAGCGCCGCGGCGGTGACGACACGGGCGCCGTGCGAGAACCCGGTCCGGACGGCGGTGCGTGCCGTGTGGCCGTGGGCCCACGCCTCGCGCATGCCGGAGACGAGGAACATCTGGTAGTCCATCGCCAACCCGAACAGGATCCCGATGACCAGCGTGGGCAAGAAGCTGAGGATCACGCCGGGGTTGGCCACCCCGAACAGCGACCCGAGCCAGCCCCACTGGTACACGGCGACGACGGCTCCGAACGATGCCGCGACGGAGAGCAGGAACCCGCCGGTCGCGAGCAGCGGCACGAGCAACGACCGGAACACGAGCAGCAGCAACAGGATCGAGATGCCGACGACGACGCCGAGGTAGAGCGGCAGCGCCTTGCTGAGAATCTCGGACATGTCGATGTTGGCGACGGTCTGGCCTGCGAACCCGATGGAGTCCACGGGCGTGGCGTCCATGATCTCCGTGCGGTCGGTGCGCAACGAGGTGATGAGGTCTCTCGTGGCGTCGTCGTTGGGGCCGGTGCCGGGCACGATCTGGAAGATGAGCGTGCGGTGGTCGTCGCTGGCAGCGGCCGGGACGACGTATTCGACGTTCGCGTGGTCCTTGAGCTGCTCGGCGACGGTCAGCTGCAGGTCGGTGACCTGGTCGTCCGTCATGCGGCGGGCCTCGTTCTTGTCGACCTTGGCGACGGCGAGGATCGCGGCGTTCTGACCCTCACCAAACGCCTCACCTACGAGGGAGTACGTGCGGTAGGCGGTCGACTCCGGCGGCTCCTGCGAGGCGTCGGGCAAGCCCAGGCGCAGGCTGGCTGCCGGGATGGCGAGCGTGCCCAGCAGCAGAATCGAGCCGACGATCGCGATGACCGGGAACCGGGTGACAAGGCCACCCCACCCGCGGCCGTGCGGCGTGTGGTGCGCCTGCATCTCCTCCGCGTCGGCGGCGGCTGCCTCGCTCTCCTCGTCCTCGAGCTTGCGCGCGAGCGCCTGCCGGCTGCGTCGCGAGAGGACCCGCGGGCCGATGAGGGCCAGCAGCGCGGGGGTGAGGGTGAGCGCGACGAGCACGGCGCAGGTCACGGTGCCGGCTGCGGCCAAGCCCATGACACCGAGGAACGGGATGCCCGTCAGCGTCAGGGCCGCGAGCGCGACCACGACGGTCATACCGGCGAAGAGCACGGCACTACCGGCGGTGCCCGTGGCGCGACCGATGGACTCGTGCAGGTCGAGATCACCGCGCGCGAGGTTCTCACGGTGCCGGTGCACGATGAACAGGGCGTAGTCGATGCCGACCGCCAGCCCGAGCATGATCGCGAGCGCCGGTGTCACGTCGGACATCTCGACCCAGTGGGTCAGCGCGAGCATCGTCAGCATGCCGACGCTCAACCCGACGAGGGCGGTGAGCAGCGGCAGCCCGGCAGCGAGGAGCGAGCCGAGCATCACGATGAGGATGATCGCGGCCACGACGACACCGACGACCTCGCTGATGCCGCCGAGTTCGATGTTCTCGACGATCTCCTTGGAGTAGTCGACGTTCACCCCGAGCGCAGCCAGGTCCGTCGCCTCAGCAGGCAGTTTGTCTTTGGTCTCGGCAGGGACCTCGTTCATCGGGAGGGTGAACGAGACGTTGGTGATCGCGACGTTGCCGCCGGTGTTGACGGTCCGCAGACCGTCCATGAGCGCCATGCGCCGCTCTCCGCGCCGGAGCTCGACCTTCTTCTCGGCGATGGTCGTGCGGGCGTCGTTGAGCTTCGCCTGACCCTCGGTCAGCTGCCGTGCGGCAGCAGCGGCGTCGATGCGCCCGCTGGCGATCCCGGCCTTACCGGCGTCGAGCTTGGCGCGGTTGGCGTCGATCTCGGCCTGACCCTCGTCGAGCTTGGCGCGGCCGGCGTCGAGCTTGGCCTGGCCTGCGGAGAGCTCCGCGCGCCCGTCCGAGATCTTCTTCTGACCCTGGGCGAGTTCGGCGCTCTTCTCCTCGATGGTCGCCTTGCCGGCGTCGAGCTTGGCCTGGCCCTCGGCGAGCTTGCGCTCACCGGCGTCGAGTTCGGCGGTCTTCTCGTCCAGAGTGCGCCGCGCTTCGACGAGCGGTGCCGACTTCTGTTCGAGCTCCTTCTTGCCCGCAGCCAGCTTGGCGGCCTCGGTGTCGAGTTCCTTCTGACCTGCAGCGAGCTGCGCCTCGGTCGCATCCAGAGTGGCGGTGGTCTCCTGCAGCTCGGCCTGCTGAGCCATGAGCGCGGTGCGCTGCTGCTCGATGGCGGCGAGCGCCGCATCCGCCTCGGGAGTCCCGGGCACAATGCCCGCCGCCTGCTGGTCGAGCTGCGCGAGTCCGCCGGTGATCTGAGCCATGCCCGCCTCGACCTGACGGCGCCCCGCATCGACCTGAGCGCGCCCCTGCGTCACCTCGGCCTGAGCGGCTGCGAGCTTCTCCTCCCCCTCGGCGAGCTGCTTGCGCGCCGGGGCGATCTGGGCCTCACCGGCCTCGACCTGGGCCCGGGCAGCGTCGAGCTGCTGCTTGCCGGCAGCGATCTTGGCCGCGTTCTTGTCGATCTCGGCCTGACCCGCGGCCAGCTCGTCGCGAGCGTCGGAGAGTTGCACCCGGCCGGCGTCGATCTTGGCCTGACCGGCGTCGAGCTCGGCACGACCCTTGGCGAGCTTCTCGGCGTTCGCGGCGATCTCGGTCTTGCCATCCGCGACCTGCGCCTGGCCCATCGCGAGCTTCTTCTCACCGTCGATGATCTCGGCCTCACCGGAGTTCAGCTTCTTCTGCCCGTCGGCGAGTTCCTTCTTGCCGTCGTCGATCTTCTTCTGGTTGTCGACGACCTCCTTCTCACCGTCGGCGAGCTTGGTGCGGCCGTCAGCGATGTCGGTGCGGGCCTTGTCGAGGTCGTGTTGCGTGGCGAAGGGGTCGGTCGCGTCCTCGACGCCGTCGATCTTCTTCCACTCGTCGATGGTGTCGGCCACAGCCTTCTTCTGCTCGGCCGTGAACTTCTGCCCGTCCTTCGTCGAGAAGACGACGCCCGAGGTGCCACCTGCCGCCTCCGGTAGGGAGGCTTCGAGGTCGTTCAGCACCTGCTGAAACTCGGTGCCAGGAATGGAGAGTTGCTTGGTGAACGGCTTCTGCAGCGTGAAGGCAGCGCCACCGGCGATGGCGAGCAACAGCAGCCAGGTGAGGATCACGGCCCAGGCGCGCCGGGCAGCGAGGCGTCCGAGTCGGTACAGATAGATGGCCATGAGTTTTCCTCAAGTGTCAGGGTCGCGGTGAGCGGCCCGGGTGACCTTGCGGTCGGGCAGGTGGTCAGTCGCGAGAGTGCAGGGGAAAGGCGGCGTCGAGTGCGGGGCGAATGGGAGCGATGGCGCGGCGGATCGTCGTGCGAAAGTCGGCCAGGGCCGCGTCGTCGACCTCTCCGTCGAGGTCGACGAGCCACTGTCGGCGGCCCTGTTCGAACGCGGACATGACGCAGGCGGTCAGCACACGTACCCGCAGCGGGTCGCGGTCCTCGGGGACCAGGCGCGCCATGCCCCACTCGTTGGCGAGTTCGAGCACCTGATCGGACTGCGCCTCCAAGGCGTAGCGCCGCGCCGCGGGCATGCCGTCGACAGCCCGCCAGGCGCGTGTCGCGTCGGCAAGAAACTCCACGGTGAACAGGTCCTCGATGATGTGCAGGGCGCTGTCGACGACCGCCTCGCCCACAGGTCGGGCCGCGAGCGCCCCACCGATGCATTCGAGGACGTCGTCGGCACCGATGGCGACGGCGGCCTCGACGCTCTCGAAGTAGTTGAAGAAGGTGCGTCGGGACAGTCCTGCGGCGGCAGCGACCCGCTCGGCGCTGAGCACGTCGAACCCCTCGGTGTCGATGAGGTCGTAGACCGCGGCGATGAGGGCGGCGCGAGTCCGGGCCTTGTTGGCCTCGCGGCGCCCGACGGATTCCTGACTCACCCGCACAGAGTAGGGCCGGCATTGCACGGTGTGCAAAATTGCCCGGATTGCATCACCGGCCGCAGCGATCGACCGACCACTCGCCGATTTTTCCAGATTGACCGAAGCGTCACACCCGACCAGCACGCCGCAGCAGTGAGGATGACGTACCTGCGCCACCCGACTCCCGGACTGGCCACAGGAATTCACCTGAGGAGCACCATGCTCGAGCGCGTCGTCACCCGCACCACGGAGGTGCTCTGGAGCACCCCCATGATCGTCCTCATCCTCGGGGTGGGGTTGTTCTTCACCCTGAGATTCGCCGTCCCCCAGGTCCGACGCATCGGGGACATGCTCGGCCAGCTCCTCAAGGGAGGCGACTCCGAACGCGGAGTGTCCTCCTTTCAGGCGTTCGCCATGGCGCTGGGCGGCCGGATCGGCATGGGCAACATCGCCGGAGTCGCCACGGCGATCCACGTCGGCGGCCCGGGCGCGATGTTCTGGATGTGGGTGACCGCCATCGTCGGCTCGGCCGTCGCCATCGTGGAGTCCTCACTGGCCCAGCTCTACAAAGAGGAGGTGAACGGCGAATACCGCGGAGGCCCCGCCTACTACATCCAGCGCGGCATCAAGCTCCGGTGGATCGCGGTGCCCCTGGCCATCGCCTACGCCGTGGCAACCGTGTTCGCCACGACCGTCACCGGCCCCTCGATCCAGGCGTACAACGTCGCCGAGTCGATCCGCAACGCCTGGGGAGTCGACCCGCGCATCACCGGTGTCGTCCTCGCGCTGCTGTTCTGCGCCGTCGTGCTGGGCGGCATGAAGCGGATCGGGCGCGTGTGCAGCTACATCGTCCCGTTCATGGCGATCGCCTACATCATCGCCGGTCTCATCGTGCTGGCATTCAACGCTGCGCAGGTGCCCGCGATGTTCGCCCTCATCTTCGACAACGCCTTCGGCGGCGACTCGCTGTTCGGTGGCATGCTCGGCGCCACGATCATGTGGGGCGTCAAGCGTGCCATCTACTCCTCCGAGGCCGGAACGGGGTCCGGCGCTCAGGCCTCGGCCGCCGCAGAGGTCAGCCACCCGGTCAAACAGGGCCTGGCGCAGGGCTTCTCGGTCTACGTCGACACCCTGTTCGTGTGCACCATCACCGGCCTGATGATCCTGTCGACCAACAGCTACAACGTCGTCAACGAGGTGACGGGCCGGACCGTCGTCGAGCACGTCCCGGGGCTGACGGAGGGGCCCGCGTACACGCAGGCCGCGATCGACACGGCGCTGCCGGGCTTCGGCGCCTCGTTCGTGGCCGTCGCCATGTTCTTCTTCGCCTTCACCACGCTGCTGTCGTTCGGCTTCTACGCCGATACGAACATCGCCTACCTAGCCGGCCGTCGCCGCAACAGCCGCCGGACGACCGTGATCTTCCAGCTCATCCTGGCCGGGTCGATCGTCCTCGGGTCCTTCCGCTCTTCCGACTTCGCGTGGGCGCTCGCCGACATCGGGGTCGGCCTGTACACGTGGGTCAACCTCATCGGGCTCGTCCTCCTGGCCGGCCCGGCGATCGCCCTGTTCAAGGACTACGAGCGGCAGCGCAAGGAGGGTCTCGACCCGGTGTTCGACCCGGACCGGGTAGGGATCGACGCGCCGCTGTGGCGCACCATCTCAGCCCAGTACACCGAGCAGCAGACCTCGACCGAGGCCGCGACACTCTCCACGGTCACGGAGGGCACCTCGGGCGGCAGCCATGTCGCTTCGGCCATCGAGGGCGACGGGCCACCTCGGGCCTGACGGGCGCGGGAACGGCGGACATCACCCGGCGCGCAGTCGACATCGAGGCGACGACTCGATGAAGAAGTGCCTCGGATCGCGGTCTTCGGGGATTCGATTGTGTGGGTAGGGTCCACGATGGGTCGGCGCCGATCCCGTCTCGCCGGACCCACCTGCGAGGCCTTGTGACGCCGCCCCGCCGCCGTCTCGACGTGAGGACCTCATGCACACCGCTGCTCTGCTCGCCCGCCTGCTTCTCGCTGCCCCGCTCACCGCGGTCGCCGCCCCGGCCGCATCAGCCGCGCCTGCCGCACCGGCCTCGACTCGTGCAG
>DAMDJY010000149.1:0-8590 GCA_032100225.1 Mobilicoccus sp. | reverse complement strand
GAGCAGCAAAATTCACCCCCGAGCCGAAGCACAGAATCCGGACGGTGGATCAGGGATCAGTCAAGGCCTTCTATGAGTCGCACTCGCAGCACTGGTTACTCGTGAGCCGCTCAGGTCCTGCATGCGGGAGCGAGCAGCCCTCACGCTAGAACCGCGAAGAAGTTTGGTTCTCTGTCGAAGTTGTCACTGGTCTGACTCTGGAATAGCACGCTTCCGGGTTCTGGGCGTCGTGCTCGGCGAGGCGCACGAGCGTGTCGGCTAGGGCCACCCGGGACGAGCACGCCGGCGTCGAGCAGCGCGTCGTAGCGGCTCACCGTCGGGAGCACGTGCCTCGCGCGTCCGCGAGAGCCTGCTCGTAGTCGGGCACCGTGTCGTAGAGACCGGCATCGACTGCCAGCTTGGTCATCTCGTCCAGGGCTGCGCGGCGGGTGGCGCGCTGAGTCTCTTGGTACGAGGTGACGTCCTGTAGGCGGACGCGGCGGTGGCGGCCGGCAGCGGGCCGTTCGAAGGGGATGCGTCCGGTCTCGAGGAGTTTGACGAGGGTGGGCCGGCTGATGCCGAGGAAGTCTGCTGTCTCCTGCGTAGTGAGGAGCTGGTCGACGGGTGCCACGGTCGCCGCTCTGACCTGACTGATCCCCGTTGCCTCGTCCACGAGTGGACGGTACGCGAATGTCCGTCGCTCAGGCGACCCTGTTGGCGTAGCGCTGACGAGCTGCCTCGCCCGTCGTTCCGACGAAGGTCCCGATGGCGCTCCACGACATCCCCGACCTGCGGGCTGTCCGCACGGCATCGATGAGGTGGCGCTCGGCGGCGGACTTCTCAGCCACAGCGGAACGCAGGGCGCGGACCGCAGCGGCATCGAGCTCGTCGGCTGCCTTGGGCTCGTAGGTCTCGAAGCGCTCGGCGAGCTCGTCGGCGTGCGCCAGGATCTCGTCCACGGTGCGGGGCATGGTCATCACCTCAAGAACTTCTCGCGGGCTCGCATCGCGTGGACGATCACGATGGCCGTCGAACCCTGTATGTAGCCGACCTCAAGCACGATGGCGGCCTGGTTGGCGCCGATGATCATCGTGAAGCCGTCGCCTAGATCCCACGCGCGAATCGGGTTGCGATAGGCGTGCAGGATCTCGTCCTCGGAGAGTCCGTGCCTGAAAGCTGACGCGGCAAGAATCGGCTCGTCCACCACTCCAAGTTACCTTGCGATTCGAGCGTTGCCAATGCGCTCCCCCTCGACTGGCGAGAGCGGCCACAGTGCGATGGCTAGCCTCGATCTATGAGTGGTGCGCTGCGGCCGGTTCATCCGGCTCTGCGAGGTTGTCTTGCCGCGCCGATGGTGGCCTACGACCTTGTCCTCCCGTTCGAGGCCGTCCACGTCGGCGTGCCCAGTACTGCGGCGACGGTCATCATTGCGGTCGACGAACCGTTGGACGTGGGATGGCTCGACGAACCGGACCGATCCCTGTCGAGCTGGTGCTCCATCTCCGGTCTGCACCTTCGCCCGGCGCTGGTGCGCACGTTCGGGCTCCCGCGAGGGATCCACCTCTCCGTCACCCCTCTCGGCTGCAGGGCACTCTTCGGTGCGCCCATCGGCGCCGTGGCCGGTTACACCATTGACATGGCCGAGCTGCCGCGCGGGTTGCCGACCGCCGAGCATGACGCCATCGTCAGCTGCGCCTCGTGGGCGGACCGCCTGGCGACTCTGGAGGGTCTGCTCTTGGCCAGGCTAGAGAGTCAAGCGCTGGCCCCGGACGTCACGGCGGCGTGGGACCTCTTGGGTCGCGGGGTCCAGGTAGCCCAGGTGGCAGGGGAGGTCGGCTGGTCGCGTCGACACCTGGGGAATCGAGTGCGTGCCGAGTTCGGGGTCTCCCCGAAGGAGATCGGCCGACTGGCGCGCTTCGAGCGCGCTCGCAGGTTGGTGGATGGCGGCGTGACGCTTGCGGACGCCGCCCACACGTGTGAATTCGCGGATCAGTCGCACCTCTCGCGTGAGTGGAGGGGCTTCGCCGGTCGGAGTCCCACGGCATCGACCGAGGAGTTCCCAAACCTTCACGACCTGATCACCGTCGACGGCCAAGACTGACGGCATGACGACAACCAAGCCGCACCTGTTCCACTCCCTCACCTATGCCGACGCCGACCGCGGTCTGGCCTTTCTCGCCGCGTTGGGGTTCACGGAGGTCCTCGTCGTGCGAAACGAGGCCGATCCCACCGTGGTCGAGCATTCCCAGCTTCGGTGGGGCGAGAACGGCGGCGTCATGATGGGCTCGGTGAGGCCGGGCAATCCGCACGCCCACCCGAGCACCGCGGGATGCGCCCGCTGCTACCTGGTGGTTCCCACGGACGCCGATGTCGATGCGACCTATGCGCGAGGGATGGCGGCCGGCGGCGCAAGCATCGAACTCCCCTCGGACCAGCCCTACGGCGGCCGGGTCGCCACCATCGCCGACCCCGAAGGCAACCACTGGTCGTTCGGTTCTTACGCGGGAGAGTGACGCACGCAGAGCATGCCGACGACGTGACTCACGCCGACGGCTGGGCACCTCGAACGTCGTCCCCTCGTGCTGAGGTGACGTCACGGCGTGTGCCCTGCTCGGCGAGCGCGCGGCCCCGATTCCCCGACGCGATTCACGGCGTCGAAGAATCGGGTCTGCGTGCGAAGAGCGTGTGGGTCGCGGTCTGCTCACCCGGGTCGTAGATGGTGTGTGCCTCGATCACGAAGCCCGTCTCGAGCGCCGCGTCTTCGATGACCGTCGCGGGACGTCGGTTGACGTGCACATCCATCGGGAGTCCGCCGTACCCCTCCGTCTTGTGCACACGGGTGACGCCGATGTGCCCGCCGAGCATCAATACGCCGCCGGGCATCAGGACTCGTCCGATCTCGGCGAGAGCCGGCCCGACGTCGTCGTCGGCAAGGTGGTGCAGCAGATACATGCAGCACACTCCCGCAACGGATTGCGAAGCCAGCGGCAGGTCGAGGACCGACCCGACGTGGAATGCGGCATCCGGAACGTGGGTGCGCGCCAGGTCGATCATTGCTGGTGACAGGTCGATCCCCACCGAATCGACGCCATGCTCGGCGAGGTACTGCACCCACCAACCCGGACCATATCCGACATCGACGACAGTCGCCTTGCCCCCGCGCGGGTCGCCCTTGCCAGAGCGGCAAGCCGCGCGTAGTCACCCGCCATGTAGACGTCCGATGTCGTGGCCGATCGTGTCAGATCCGCATAAGGCTTGGCGACCCTGTCGTAGGACTCACGCGCTCGCGCCTGCCAGTCGAGACTCACAATTCGACCCTAGTCCGGGGCTCCGACCTGAAGGTCAGCCCCGCTGACTTCGGGCAAGACGGAATCCCAAGTCGTCGAAGCATGCCTGTGGGTTGGTCTTGCGGCGCACTCCCGCACGGCAGCTCCAGTGGGGGTCGCTCCAACCTCCGCCGCGAATCACGCGGTAGGGGCCGTAGACGGCTTCGTCATACAGGTCCCAGCACCATTCCCACACTCCGCCGAGGGTGTCGTAGAGCCCCCAGGCGTTCGGCTTCTTCTGTGCGACGGGACGTGGCCCGGTTTCGGTGGTCGCCTCGTACCAGGCGATGTCGGCCAGGTTGCCGTAGTGCGGGCCTGTGGTGCCGGCGCGGCAGGCGACCTGCCACTCGGCCTCGGTCGGGAGCCGGTATCCATCAGCCGCGCGGTTCCATTCGACATGCCAGCTGTCTGGCTCCGGCTCGTCGTGGGGGCGCCAACCAGTGGCAGAGCGCGCCTGCTGCTCGGTCACGGTGTAGGCCGCAGTGAGGCCTTCGACCTCGGAGAGGGCGTTGCAGAACAGGACGGCTTCTCGCCAGGTCACGTCCACCTTGGGCAGTGAAGGGTCGAGGTCCGGCAACGTCTGGCCGTAGACCTTGGCCCACGTCTCGACCGTGACGGGGGTGGTGGCGATGAGGAACGGGTCGACCTCTACCGACCACGAGTGCCCAGTGCGCCGGTCGATGATCGTCTCGAAGGCAGGGCCCATGGGCGGAACCGTCACCATGTCGATCAGCACCGACCCATCGTCGCCCATGTGAAGTGTGCTGCGCACCCACCCCAGCGCTGCTGGGTTGACGCCATTCGTGCGATCCGCGAGCGCGTGCCGCATCCGCACTCCCTGCACGACGAACTGCGCCCCGTCGCATGCCTCCGAACTGGATGTCATCGGCCGTTCGGTCAGGGAAGTCGTGTCCGATCGGCCGATGACCTACCCCGGAATGGCGGAAAGACTCAGTGCGGTGGGTGACAGGCAGCCGAGCAATGATCAGAACCTGTGGATGGCCCTCGGTGGGGTGGGCGTGGGGGAGCGCACCTTCCCGAGGATGATCTGCGTGTAACGGAACTCTGATCAGGACCGGCGTTGGCGCGCTGGTTCAGAAAGGTGCGCTCATGCTCACCGTAGTCCAGGACGAGCCGACGACCAACGAGCCTGCCGGGTCGCTGTTGGATGAACTCGCCCGCGAGGGCGCGCGGAAGATGCTGGCGGCGGCGTTGCAGGCCGAGGTGGCCGCCTACATTGAGGCTCACACCGATCAGGTCGATGAGGAGGGGCACCGTTTGGTGGTCCGCAACGGGTACCACGAGCCTCGGGAGGTGACCACGGCCGCGGGCGCTGTGGCGGTCCGGCAGCCTCGGCTGAACGACAAGCGCGTCGATCCGGTCACGGGTGAGCGGCGCCGGTTCGCTTCGGCGATCTTGTCGGCCTGGTGCCGTAAGTCCCCGGGCGTGGCCGAGGTGTTGCCGCTGCTGTACCTGCATGGACTGTCCACGTCGGATTTCGTGCCGGCGTTGGAGCAGTTCCTTGGTTCGAGTGCTGGGTTGTCGGCGGCGACGATCACCCGGTTGACCAAGGACTGGCAGGCCGAGGCCGCCGCGTTCACCGAGCGGTCCCTGACTGAGACTGACTTCGTGTACGTGTGGGTCGACGGCATCCACCTCAAGGTCCGCCTCGAGGCCGACCGGGTGTGCCTGTTGGTGATGATCGGGGTGCGCGCCGATGGCACCAAGGAACTCATCGCCCTGGACGACGGGCACCGGGAGTCGACGCAGTCGTGGCTGGACCTGCTGCGCTCGGCCCGTGACCGCGGCATGCAGGCACCGGTGCTGGCCATCGGCGATGGCGCGCTGGGGTTCTGGGCCGCGCTACGCCAGGTGTTCCCGCAGACTCGTGAGCAGCGGTGTTGGTTCCACAAGATCGCCAACATATTGAACGCGCTGCCGAAGTCGGCCCAGGCCGGGGCCAAGGCCGCACTCAGCGAGATCTGGAACGCCGAAAACCGCAGCCACGCCGAGAAGGCGGTCCGACGGTTCGCTGCGAACTACGGGACCAAGTGGCCCAAGGCGGTCGCGAAGATCACCGACGACCTCGCCGAACTCCTCGCGTTCTACGACTACCCCGCCGAGCACTGGGTCCACCTACGGACCACGAACCCGATCGAGAGCACGTTCGCCACCCTCCGGCTGCGGCAGCGGGTCACCAAGGGCCCCGGCTCCCGCGCTGCCGGGGTCGCGATGGCGTTCAAGCTCATCCAGTCCGCCCAAGCCCGCTGGCGAGCCGTGAACGCGCCCCACCTCGTCGCCCTCGTCAGAGCCGGAGCCACCTTCAAGAACGGCGTCCTCCTCGAACGACCCGACGACCACACCTCACGCGGCGACACTCACGCCGCGTGACCCCGATCCACAGGTCTTGACAATTGCTCCACAGGGGGCAGCGAAACCGTTGGCGTTGACCGAGTATGAGCGGGCGGTGTTGGCGGGGTGGGTCAAGCGGCCGACGTCGTCGGCCAGGCTGGTGCAGCGGGCTTCGATCGTGTTGGCGTATGCCGATGATCCGCAGGTGGCGGGCGTGGCGCGTCGGCTGGGGGTGAGTGCGCCGACGGTGACCAAGTGGCGCGACCGGTTCCTGGCCGATCGTCTGGACGGGCTGGAGGATGCGCCGCGGCCGGGGCAGCCGCGCAAGCTGACCGATGAGCAGATCAACGCGTTGATTACGCGGACGCTGCAGGATGCCCCACCGAACGGGGACACGCACTGGTCGACGCGATCGATGGCCGCCGACCAGGGACTGAACCAGACTCAGGTGTCCCGAATCTGGCGGGCCTTCGGGCTCAAACCGCATGCGGTGGACTCCTGGAAGCTGTCCAAGGACCCCGACTTCGTGGACAAGGTCCGCGACATCGTCGGGTTGTACATGTCGCCGCCGGAGAACGCTCTGGTCCTGGCCGTGGATGAGAAGTCCCAGGTGCAGGCGCTGGACCGGACCGCTCCGATCCGATCCGATCCGATCCTGCCGATGATGCCGACCACGCCGGCGCGGGCCACACACGACTACGTGCGACACGGCACGACGACGCTGTTCGCGGCGATGGACATCATCTCCGGGTCGGTCATCGCGCGGAACTACCGCCGCCACCGCAGCACCGAGTTCCTCCGCTTCCTCAGAGAGATCGATGCTGCCACTCCCAAGGAGCTCGACCTGCACCTGGTGCTGGACAACTACGCCACCCACAAGACCCCGGCCGTGAAGGCCTGGCTGCTCAAGCATCCCCGGGTCGTGCTGCACTTCACCCCGACCTCGGCGTCCTGGCTCAACCTCGTCGAACGCTGGTTCGCCGAACTCACCACCCGCAAACTCAAGCGATCCACGCACCGCTCCGTGGTCGAACTCGAACGCGACATCGTCACCTGGACTCAAGAATGGAACAAGAACCGCGACCCTTCGTGTGGACCAAGACCGCCGATGCGATCCTCGAAACCCTCGCCGGGTACTGCAAGCGAATCAACGACTCACGACACTAGCCCGGAGATGTCATCCGTGATGTGACCGCTGAACGCGAGAAGTGCCCTTGACCTGCAAGGATGTCGCTTGCGACAGCTGATATCCACGAGGTTCGAAGGGCACTTCTCAGGTGAGTAAGCGTAGCGGTCTGTATCCGCATGTCCGATGGGGGCACCTCCCGCTTGCGGGGGACGACGCTGCCGCTGTCCCGGCGGTTGCTCACGCGGGTGGAGCGTTGCTGGCCAGGACGGCTCGTGTCGCTGGGGTCGACCGGTACCTCAGTGATGCGCTGGCGCCGTGGCGTAAACCGCTGGCCAGGCATGATCCGGCGAAGGTGCTGCTGGATCTCGCGATCTCGCTCGCACTGGGTGGGGACGCTTGCCGGGATGCGGGGTTGGTGCGGGCCGAGCCGGGCGTGTACGGGATGGTGGCCTCGGACGCCACGATCAGTCGCACCATCGCCGCCCTGGCCGGTGAGGTCGTCAAGGTCGAGAAGGTCATCGCCCAAGCGCGTACGCAGGCACGTTCGCACGTGTGGCGCCTTGCCGGGCAGCAGGCTCCGAACCATCAGACGTCAGCGGCGAATCCGCTGGTCATCGACCTGGATGCGACGTTGGTGACGGCGCACTCCGATAAGGAACAGGCCGCCCCGACGTTCAAGAGGGGCTTCGGGTTCTCCCCCGCTGCGATGGCTTCGCCATCTTCGCAGCGGGAGGTGCCCCCTCCCGTTGTGCGCGTTCGTGGACCACGGACCGGCCGGGACAGGTGAGCCGTTGGCGATGTTGCTGCGGCCGGGGAACGCGGGCTCCAACACGACCGCTGACCACGAGGCTGTGATCAAGGCCGCTCTGGCGGCGGCCCCCGGCATCAACCCCTCGCGGCCGGGCAAGAAGGTGCTGATCAGGGCCGATGGGGCCGGGGGCACCCGGGAGTTGTTGTGGTTCGTTCACCGCCGGGGCCTGTCGTTCCCCCGCAAGCGGGAGGTGCCCCCATCGATCGGGTGGACACTCCCGGCCAACACCCCGCAGCTGTACAAGCTCATCCCTGAGCACGTGTGGCAGCCCGCGTACAACGCCGACGGGCAGGTCCGCGCGGGCGCCGATGTGGCCGAGTTCACCGACCTGCTGGCGTTGAAGGGGTACCCGCCGGGCCTGCGGGTCATCGTGCGTCGGGAACGTCCCCACCCGGGGGCGCAACTGCGCTTCACCGACGTCGACGGGTACCGGCTGACCGCGTTCGTCACCAACACCACCCGGGGGCAGCTGGCTGACCTGGAGCTACGACACCGACGACGGGCCCGCTGTGAGGACCGGATCCGGATCGCCAAGGACACCGGCCTGAACAATCTGCCCCTGCAGGGCTTCGATCAGAACCGGATCTGGCTGCTGATCGTGCAACTCGCGAACGACCTGCTCGCCTGGATGGCCATGCTCGCCCTGAACGGTCACCCCGCGCGCCGGTGGGAGCCCAAGACGCTGCGGCACCGCCTGTTCACCATCGCCGCGACCCTGGCCCGCACGAGCCGGCAACGCTCCCTGCACATCAAAGACACCGCGGCTTGGGCAGCCCTGTTCACCACCGCCTGGAACAACCTCGCCGCCCTGGCCCCACCCTGAGCAGCAGGCCGACGAATCCCTCCGACCCCAGCACCGCCCTCGTCCATGGAAGACGACGCCCACCGGCAGCGACATCCCGGCCGCTGTCGTCCCCACCTGCAAGAATCACCCCTGTTCACACGGCAACGGCGCCGACTACGCCAACGCCGCTACCCGATGAAACATCCGGG
>DAMDJY010000148.1:0-8671 GCA_032100225.1 Mobilicoccus sp. | reverse complement strand
CTCCATCGCTTCACCCCTGTCCACCCCGTCCGGCCGCGCGCTCGTCGTCGGCGGGGGAGTCCGCGCCATCGGGCCGCTCGGTCGTCTCCTGCGCGCCGGCGCGAGCATCACCCTCGTGGCGGCGCACGTCGAGACCGTCATCGAGGACCTCGTCGATCGTGGTCTGGTCACCTGGACCGCCCGCGACTACGTCCGCGCCGACCTGTCCGGCCACGACCTCGTCGCCGCCTGCACCGGCTCGTCTGCCGATGACGCCGCGATCCGCCAGGACGCCCTCGCCTCCGGAGTGCTGTGCATGGCCACCGGTGACACTCCTGTCGCCGGCATCGCCACCGCGGACATGGGCCTCGCGTCGACCGATCCGGGTGCTGCGGCAGTCGGAGGAACCGGCAGGGGCACCGACGTCGACACCGGCGCCGTCACGCCTGCTGACTCGGACGAGATCCCCTTCGTCGACGGGAAGGTCGGGTCCGTCGTGCTCGTCGGTGGTGGGCCGGGTTCGCCGGGTCTCATCACGGTTGCGGGGCGGGAGGCTGTCCTGACCGCCGATGTCGTCGTCGTCGACCGTCTCGCACCCCTGGAACTGCTCGACGAGCTGGGTCCGGACGTCGAGGTCGTCGACGTCGCCAAGATTCCGCGCGGCCGGTTCACGCCTCAGGAGGAGATCAACGAGATCCTCGTCGACCGTGCCCTCAAGGGAAAGCGGGTGGCGCGGCTCAAGGGCGGCGATCCGTTCGTCTTCGGTCGCGGCATGGAGGAGAAGGTCGCCTGTGACGAGGCAGGTGTGCCCGTCGAGGTCATCCCCGGCGTGACGTCGTCGGTGTCGGCGCCGGCCCTCGCGGGGATTCCGGTGACCCACCGCGGCATGGTTCAGGGATTCGCCGTCGTCTCGGGCCACGCGGCTCCCGACGACCCGCGCAGCACCGTCGACTGGGCCTCTCTCGGACGCAGCGGGGTCACTCTCGTCGTGCTCATGGGCGTGGAGACCCTCCCGCGTATCGCCCGCGCACTCCTCGCCGCCGGGCGTCCCGGAGACACCCCCGTCGCGTCGGTCATGGACGCGGCCCTGCCGAGTCAGCGCGTCTACGCCAGCACGCTGGCCGACCTCGCCGAAGGTGCCCCCGCGCAGGTCACGGCTCCGGCCGTCACCATCGTGGGCGATGTCGCCTCGTTCGCGGTTAGGGTCACCCCATGACAGCGACTGTGTGGACCTGGCGCCTCGAGGACACCCGCGGCAACCTCATCGAGACCGATGCCCTGCCCGCCTCCGGATTTCCGACGCAAGCCGAGGCCGAGGCCTTTCTCTCCGAGAGCTGGGCCGAGCTGGCCGACGCCGGAGTGCAGCAGGTCGTGCTGCTCGAGGGCGACCGCGAGGTCTACGGCCCGATGAGCCTCGAGGCAGGCTGATCCCGCACCGCCTGGACAAGCACCCGACGCACACGCACGAAAAGACGACGTTCGCCGAGGCCCTCAGGGGTCTCGGCGAACGTCGTCTGCTGTCGATGCCGTTGATCTGCGCCGTTGATCTGCGTTGTCGGGCGGAACGGCCCGGCTCAGAAGGAGGTCAGCGTGACTTCGGGGTGACCCGTTCGCCCTTGCGGGAGACACGCGGGCGGGGGATGCGGCCACCGCGCAGCTGGCTGGAGCGAGAGAACACGTACCAGCCGGTGCCGGGCTGCGGGTCCTCGCCGAGCGTGTCGTGGATCTCGCGCTTGACGCGGCGGTTGAGCAGGAACGCGTCGATCGCCGTGGCGATGAGCATGCCGTAGAGGATGACGAAGCCGCTGATGTAGGCCCATTGGTAGGGCAGCAGGCTGATGGGCAGGGCGATGATGACGATCGGCAGGAGGAACTCGCCGAGGTTCCATCGCGAGTCGACGATGTCGCGCACGAGGGCACGCTGAGCGCCCTTGTCGCGCGGGCCGAGCGCCCAGTCCTCGCCGCGGTACATCGCCTCGCGGTGCTTGTTGCGCTGTTCGCGCTCGCGCACCTTGGAGTCCCGTTTGGCCGCGTCACGGTCGGCGGGCACGATGGGGCGGCGCCTGGCAGCCTCGGCCTCTCGACGCGATGGCGTGGGGCGGTTCTTCGCTCCGGGGCGCGCCTCGGTGACCGGTGAGGTCACTCCCGTGGGAGTGGCCGCAGTCGATCCGGTGCGACCGGTGGTCTCTTCGTCCTTCTTCCGTCCGAACACGTGCCACACCTTAGCCGTGCCTGCCCCCGGGGGTCCCATCCGTCGTTACGCTGGTGCGATGAGTCAGTCGGAGCAGCCAACACCCGCCGTCGAATCCACCGATCGAGTCGATCATCTGCGCGCGCGTGTCCGGGATCTCATGCCGCAGGTGCGGGCCGATCTGGAGGATCTGGTTCGTATCCCCAGCGTTTCGTTGGCGTCGTTCGATGCCGCGCAGGTCGAGAACAGTGCGCAGCGGGTCGCGCAGCTCCTGCGTGATGCTGGAGCACAGGCGGAGGTCGTGCGCATCGGGGAGGGACATCCCGCGGTCATCGGCTCGGTCGACGGACCCGCCGGAGCGCCCACGATCCTGCTCTACGCGCACCACGACGTGCAGCCCCCCGGCCCCGATTCCGACTGGCAGTCGCCTCCCTTCGAGCCGACCGAGCGTGACGGACGCCTCTACGGGCGTGGCAGCGCCGACGACAAGGCCGGAGTCATGGCCCACGTGGCCGCCTTGCGCGCGCACGACGGCACGCCGCCGGTCTCCATCACGTTCTTCGTCGAGGGTGAGGAGGAGGTCGGCAGTGAGTCGATGCCGGGCCTGCTCTCCACCTACGCCGAGCAGTTGCGCGCCGACGCGATCGTCATCGCCGACTCGGCCAACTGGGCGGTCGGAACGCCGTCCCTGACGACGACGCTGCGCGGCAACGTGCGTCTCGTGGTCGAGACCCGCACCCTGGACCACGGCCTCCACTCGGGCATGTTCGGCGGCCCGGTGCCCGACGCGATCACGGCTATGTGCCGCCTGCTCTCGACCCTGCACACCGACGAGGGCGATGTCGCGGTCCAGGGCCTCGTCTCCCGTGACGAGGGCGACGTCGATTACCCGGCGGACGTGCTGCGCGCCGACTCGGGCATCCTCGACGGCGTCGAGCTCATCGGCACCGGTTCGCTGGCGTCGCGGTTGTGGACCAAGCCGACGATCACGGTCATCGGCATCGACGCCCCGGCCGTCGACGTCGCCGCCAACCTCCTGCAGGCCACCTGCCGCGCCAAGATTTCGATGCGCATCGCGCCCGACCAGGACCCGATGGCGGCCTACGAGGCGGCCAAGGCACACCTCGAGGCGAATGCGCCCTGGGGCGTCCACGTCGACGTCACCCTCGACGACGCCGGTGCCGGATTCACCGCGAGCACCGATGGACCCATCGTCGAGGCCGCGCAGGCAGCGCTGGCCGACGCGTGGCAGTCCGAGCCGAACGCTGTCGGCCTGGGCGCCTCGATCCCGTTCATCTCCCAGTTCGCGGAGGCCTTCCCCGAGGCGGCAATCCTCATCACCGGCGTCGAGGACCCCGACACGCGCGCCCACGGCGCCGACGAGAGCCTCCACCTGGGGGAGTTCGAGAAGGCCTGCCTCGCCGAGGCGCTGCTCTTCGAACGCCTCGGCCGTATCGACGACGCCGCAGCCGCGACGTCCTGACCACGCGGGAGACCACGTGCGAGTGCTTATCTGTCCCGAGTCCTTTCCGGGACTGCTGACGGCGGTCCAGGCCGCCGAGGCCATGGCCGAGGGGTGGCGTCGCCGCGCCCCCGGTGACGACCTCACACTGGCGCCGATGTCGGGCGGCGGGCCCGGATTCCTCTCGGTGCTGGCCGATGCCGTCGGAGGCGTGTCGGTCGCGACGACGGTGAGCGACCCGGTGGGTCGACTCGTCCCGGCCTCGCTGCTGCTCGTCGACGAGCCCTCGGGGTCGGAGACCGTGCGCACCGCCTATGTCGAGGCCGCGCAGGCCGCCGGTCTGCACCTACTGAATGCCGACGAGCGCAACCCGCTGGTGACAAGCTCGTTCGGCGTCGGACAACTGATCCGGGGGGCCTTGGAGGAGGGTGCGCGGCGCATCGTCGTGGCTGTGGGCGACAGTGCGGTCAACGACGGGGGAGCGGGCCT
This sequence comes from Mobilicoccus sp., assembly GCA_032100225.1. Lineage (GTDB taxonomy): Bacteria > Actinomycetota > Actinomycetes > Actinomycetales > Dermatophilaceae > Mobilicoccus. The sequence goes on along the minus strand of DAMDJY010000148.1, from coordinate 4,550 downwards.
GCTCTGCGCCCTCGGTGTCGGGTCTCCTGACCGGCTCGCCCGTGGCGGCGGGGCGCTGCACGAGATGACCTCCGATGCGCTGACCGGCCTCTCGGACGCGCAGGACCTGCTCGCCGGGGTCGAGATCGTCATCGCCACCGAGGAGATGCTCCCGCTGCTGGGTTTCGACGGCACCTCCGCCCTCGACGCGCCGGAGCGCGGGGCCACGGTCGAACAGTCCCAGGCTCTCGAAGGTGCCCTCGGCGAGTTTCACGACCTCGTCATGCGCACCAGCCCGCCCACCCAGGACCTGTTCACCGGTTTGCCGCGCCGCATCGACCGCGAGCCAGGTGCAGGCGCCGGAGGCGGAATCGGCTACGCGCTGCTCGTCCTCGGCGGTCGCGTGACCAGCGCGGTCGACATCGTGCAGCGCGCCTGGAACGTCGACGACCTGCTCGACCGACACGACCTCGTGCTCACGGGCGAAGGATGTTTCGACTGGACCTCGCTCCGGGGAGGCGTCGTCGCGGGGATCGCCCGCGCCGCTGCCGCCCGGAGTCTGCCCGCGGTCGTCCTCGCCGGTGAGGTGACCGTCGGACGCCGCGAGACGATGGCGCTCGGAGTCTCCGGGGTGTACGCCGTGGCCGAACGCCCTGGTGAGACCGATGCGCTGCTCGCCGACCCGGTCGGGTCGCTCGAAGCTCGCGCATCCCGGGTCGCCGGAACCTGGTCACCCTGAGGCGAACTCGCGGGCGCCCTGGTACTCACTGGAGCCGCTCGCGCACCTCACCGACAGCTCACTGATGAGTGCGGTCTGTGCCGGGAACACCCGGTGGGGCTACGGTGTTACAGAGGCTAGCCTCACCCGCGATGGGTCCTGCCGGGTCGTGACCGGGCAGAGTCACCCACCTCCGAAAGACAAAGGAAGCATCATGACTGTGCAGAACGACCAGATTACCGAGGCGGCGCACGGCGTCCTGCTCACCGACGTGGCCGCCACCAAGGTCAAGAGCCTCCTCGAGCAGGAGGGCCGCGACGACCTGCGCCTACGCGTCGGCGTCCAGCCCGGTGGCTGCTCGGGTCTCATCTACCAGCTCTACTTCGACGAGCGCACGCTCGACGGAGACCTGGTGCGCGACTTCGACGGTGTCGAGGTCGTCGTCGACCGCATGAGCGCCCCCTACCTCGACGGCGCGTCGATCGACTTCGCCGACACGATCGAGAAGCAGGGCTTCACCATCGACAACCCCAACGCGGGCAGCTCCTGCGCCTGCGGCGACTCCTTCAGCTGAGTCCACACGCCGAGCCCGCCGCTGCGGGTCCGGCAACGCGACGGCCGCCGACCCTCCGGGGTGGCGGCCGTCGGCATGTCCGGGGTGCGACCGAGCCGGTGACTCCGATCTGGGCCTGTGATCTGGGCCTCTGGCTCGGGCTGACGGTGAGTTCGACGGCCGGGCGCGTACATCGGCGGCGTGGCCGGTCCTCTCGTCGCGATAGATTGGAGTCGTGCCTATCGCCGTTGCCGGTTCCATTGCGACCGACCACCTCATGACCTTCAAGGGACGGTTCGCCGACTCCCTCATCGCCGAACAACTCGAGAAGGTGTCGCTGTCCTTCCTCGCTGACGGACTCGAGATCCGTCGCGGGGGAGTGGGCGGCAACATCGCCTTCGGGATGGCGGTGCTCGGTATCCGCCCGATCCTCGTCGGCTCGGCGGGGTCGGACTTCGCCGACTACCGCTCCTGGCTGGAGCGTCACGGCGTCGACTGTGAGTCCGTCCACATCTCCACCGAGGCGCACACCGCCCGGTTCGTCTGCACCACGGACGAGGTGCTGGCCCAGATCGCCACGTTCTACCCCGGCGCCATGTCGGAGGCCCGCGAGATCGAGATCGGTCCGATCGTCGAGCGCGTGGGCGAGTTGGACCTGGTCCTCATCGGCCCGGACGACCCCGAGGCCATGGTGCGTCACACCCAGGAGTGCCGCGAGAAGGGCATCCCGTTCGCCGCCGACCCCAGCCAGCAGATGGCGTTCATGGACGGGGAGGCGATCCGCAGCCTCATCGACGGCGCCACCTACCTGTTCACCAACGAGTACGAATCGCACCTGGCCGAGCAGAAGACCGGGTGGAGCGCCGACGAGATCGCCTCGCGAGTCCAGACCCGCATCATCACCCGCGGCTCCGAGGGCTGCACGATCACGACCCGCGGCGAGGAGCCGATCCACGTGGGTGTCGTCCCGGCCCGCACCGTGGCCGACCCGACCGGTGTCGGTGACGCGTTCCGGGCCGGCTTCCTCGTCGGCCTCGGCTGGGGCCTCGAGCACAAGCACTGCGCGCAGCTCGGTGCCGTCATGGCCACCAACGTCGTCGAGACCATCGGAACCCAGGAGTACGAAGGTCAGCTGACCGGCCTGCGTGCCCGCCTGGTCGAGGCCTACGGCGAGGCCGACGCGGACGTCATCGCCGCCCACCTGCCCGAGGGCCGTGCCTGAGTTCGTCCCGGTGGAGCCGCCGCCGAGCCGATTCGTGTTCGACGCGCGGCGCACCTGGGGCGAGGACATGGTCGCCGTCGGGGCCGATCTGGAGCCCGGCACGTTGTTGGCGGCCTACCGCGCGGGCGTGTTCCCGATGGGAGTCGGTCCGCACGGCGCCGGCCCCCTCGTGTGGTGGTCTCCCGATCCACGTGGAGTCCTCCTGCCCGGTGGTCTCAAGGTGTCTCGCTCGCTGACGCGTTCGATGCGCCGGTTCGACATCACGGTGGATCGTGACTTCGACGGTGTCGTCGCCGGCTGTGCGGACCCCTCCCGGGAAGGGCGGTGGATCACGCCGACGATCGCCGGGGCCTATCGCCGTCTCCACGACCTCGGGTGGGCCCACTCCATCGAGGTCTGGAACGAAGGAGAGCTCGCCGGCGGCCTGTACGGCATCGCCATCGGCGGGTTGTTCGCGGGGGAGTCGATGTTCCACCGCGTCACCGATGCATCCAAGGCGGCCCTCGTCGGCCTCGTCGAGCATGTCTTCGCCGACCGTGATCCTCGTCGCATCATCGACACGCAGTGGTCCACACGACACCTCGCGAGCCTGGGTGTCGTCGACATCCCGCAGGCCGACTACCTGCGCCGTCTTGATCGTGCGCTGGAGGCGCCTCTGCCCGGAGGGCTCACGGCAGCGGCGGCCGCTGCGCGCGCCTCAGAGGCGCGGACGCGGACGACCGAGCCCGACACGTCATGAGTGGAACCACTGATCCGACTCTCCGAGAGCCGGACACCAAGCACGCCAAACCCTATTCACCCCCCCGCTGGTCTATGCTGGCGGCGTCCCATGACCCCGATCGACGCGTGTCGACCGGAGCCTGCTCCCGTCCACCCGGCGGGATACAGAACCGAACCGGAAGGTGTACTTTGCCTCGGCACGATGACACACCCAGGCGCGCGCGGCGTTCTCGCGTCGCGCTAGGTGGGATAGCGACTCTCGCGGCGCTCACCCTCAGCGGATGCTCCGACGCAGCCAAGCGTGGCTGGCTGCCTCAAGGTGCCTCCACCGGCGCGGACCGCGTCACGGCCCTCTGGATCGCGATGTGGATCGCCGCCCTGGCCGTCGGATGCCTGGTCTGGGGCCTGACGATCTGGTGCATGGTCCGGTACCGCCGCCGCAAGGACGACGTCGGCCTGCCGCCTCAGCTGCGGTACAACGTGCCGATCGAGATCCTTTACACCGTCATCCCCGTGATGATGGTCGGCGTCATCTTCTACTTCACCGCGCGTGACGCGGCGATCCTCCTCGACACCAGCGCCGAGCCCGATGTGACGGTCAACGTCGTCGGCAAGCAGTGGAGCTGGGACTTCAACTACGTCGACTCGCAGGTCTGGGACTCGGGCGTGCAGGCGCAGCTCACCGGCAAGCCCGGTGTCGAGGCCACGCTGCCCACGCTCTACCTCCCCGAGAACTCTCGGGTCGAGTTCGTGCTCACCGCACGCGACGTCATCCACTCCTTCTGGGTGCCTGCCTTCCAGCAGAAACTCGACATGATCCCCGGCAAGGTCAACAAGCTGCAGATCGTGACCCAGCAGCAGGGCACCTTCCAGGGCAAGTGCGCCGAGCTGTGTGGCGCCTACCACGCCACCATGCTCTTCAACGTCAAGGTCGTCTCCCAGCAGGAGTACGACCAGCACATGGCCGAGCTGAAGGCCAAGGGGCAGACCGGTCTGCTCGACAACTCGCTCAGCCGGGCGCACCTCGCTCCCGGTGAACCAGGGGAGCAGCAGTACCAGCCCCAGTCTCAAGGAGGTGGAAACTGATGGCTTCGGTCGTCGTGCGTCCCCAGGACGCCGCTCATCACGAGCCCGCACCTGACCGCCAGACTTCGCTCGGTCGCCAGTTCGTCAAGGTGATCACGAGCACCGACCACAAGGTGATCGGCAACCTGTACTTCATCACCTCGATGGCGTTCTTCGCCTTCGGTGGTCTCCTTGCCCTGATCATCCGCACCGAGCTGTTCGCGCCGGGTCTGCAGGTTCTGCAGAACCTCGAGCAGTTCAACGCGATGTTCACGATGCACGGCTCGATCATG
>DAMDJY010000147.1:0-8700 GCA_032100225.1 Mobilicoccus sp. | reverse complement strand
GCCCCGGAGGTACGGGTGCCGCGGGTGGTGCCTGCTGCGGCGAGGGTCGTGCCCGTGACGGCGGGGCCCTCGAGTTGGCGGCGTGCCCAGCCGGCGAGCTCCGGGGGAGCCTGAGCCAGGTACTCCTCCAGGCGTGCTCGGGTGTGGGCGACGTCGGCCTCGTCGGCGTCTGCGTCCAGCCCGAGCCAGGCCCGGGTGTCCTGAGGTTCGCGCGTCATCGTCCCGTGTCGTCCTTAGATCGTCGGTGTAGCTGTAATGACACCCTCTCCTCCGGGGGTATTCGCGGTCCATCCGTCGGGCGTCACGTTTGCGGTAGGGGCCTAGGACTTTGGGTATAGGCCCCGGACATCTCTACCGGCATAGGCCGTGACAAAAGGGTGGGTCATCCGGCCGGTACATGCGAGAAGGGGAGGAGGCGTGTGCCTCCTCCCCTCCCCGCTCGGTGCGTTCGAGGTGATGCCGGGATCGACCCGGGTCCTACTTGGCTGTCGGTGCAGCCGCCGACGGGCTCGGAGCCGCTGGGGTGGGCTCCACATTGTCGGGGGTGTGGACTCCACGCAGGGCCAGCTGACCCTTGCGAGCAGCCTCGTTGGCGTCGTTGAGAACTCGCAGCGCCTCGCCGGGGGCGTGGAATCCGTTGCTGTTCTCGGAGACGATCCAGTCGATGTAGAAGCTCGCCTTGCGCTGGTAGTTGCGCGCCGCCTCGAGGTCGGCCGGCTTGACCGAGCCGTCCTTGCTCGCCTTGGCGAGGTCCTTGATCAGCTCATCGAGAGCCTGGCTCGCCTGGTTGCGGGTGTGCAGGTGGCGGTCCTGGATCTGGCTGACGCGGTCCTTGAGCTCCTGCTCGCTGGAGCTGTGGCACGTCTGGCAGGAGTTGTTCACGTTGAGCATCGGGCTGCGCACCTGGTGGTTGCTCACCTTCATGGCGCCTTCACGCTCGTACGGCATGTGGCAGTCGGCGCAGCTCACACCGGAACGGGCGTGGACACCCTGGCTGTAAAGCTCGAACTCGGGGTGCTGGGCCTTGAGCATCTTGGCGCCGGTGAGTTCGTGCGTCCAGTCGTTCCAGCCGATCTCGTTCCAGTACTTCTCCTCGTCGCGCACGGTGTTGCCGTACTTCCACGGGAAGGTGAGGGTCTTGCCCTCGCCGGGGAAGGCGTATTCCACGTGGCATTGCGCGCACACGTAGGTCCGCATTTCCTGAGCACTGGCGTCGGTGTTGACGTCGAAGTCCTTGACGCCCACAGAGGCCTTGTACTGCTTGATCCCTTCCACGAATGCGGGGCGCGTGATGCGCAGCTTCATGGTCTTGGGGTCGTGGCAGTCGATGCAGCTGATCGGGTGCTCGGCCAGTTTGGTGGCCTCGGTGTAGGGCATCTTGTTGAGCTTGTCGAAGCCGGCCTTGGGGTCACCGTTGCCGAGATCGCGGTAGATCTTGGGCATCGAGGCGTGGCAGTTGAGGCAGGCCCCCGGTTGCTTGAACTCGGTGACGCGGCGCGTGCTGCGCTGGTCGAGAAGCATGTAGGCGTGGCCGCGCTTCTCGCGGTAGTCCACGGAGAAGGCGTAACCCTTCCACATCGAGACCAGACGGGGGTCGACCTCGATCTTCTGCTCGGTCACCACCGTGCGGGGGTCGTCGGCCGTGGGCTCGTGAGGCAGGGCCTCGGAGCCGCCGTGCTGGGTCGACTCCTGCTGCTCGGTGCTCTTGTACGAGTCGTACTGGAGCGGGAAGCTCTGGCCCCAGATGGCGGGGTCGACGGTGTTCTCGTCGAGGTTGGCCACTCGGTAGAACTGGTCCTCGCCCTCGTCGCGTCGCTCGATGATGTTGATCAACAGGAGCGCGACTCCGACCGTCGCCAGTGTTGCGAGGAGGATCGTGAGACCGATCAAGGTCTTCGTCCTCTTCGACGGGTCTGCCGAGCGTGGGTGCCCGGATTGTGTACTCATCTCATCACCTCTAATGCCCGACATCGCTGTGACACCTGATACAGGAAATCTTCTGATCGCTGCTGTGGCGCGTGGACTGGATCCCGGAGGTCAGGTTTCCGTGGCAATACAGGCACGCGTCTTCGGTGACCTGCTTGTTGTGGGGCCTGATCTGAATGTTGATCGGGTAGTCCTGCGTCGTGAACTTGAGCGAGTGCCAGAAGCCGTTCTCGGCCTTGTTCGCATACTTGGCGACGATGTTGTCGTGTGGGGCGTGGCAGTCGTTGCAGCCGGCAACATTCTTGTGGCTGCCTTTGAGCCATCCCGCGTACTGACCGTTCATCGCGTGGCAGTTGGTGCACGTCTTGGGGTCGCTGCCGAAGTAGGCGAACCCGTTGGCGTAGCCGAACGTGAAGACGCCGAGGCCGATCAATGAGCCCACTGCGATGGCCAACGCGGAGTACACGAGCCCCTTCATCCCGATGGTTCGGGAGAAGATGTTCCACCAACGCTGTCTTCTCATGCCTCTCACCTCCGGCCTTGCTCGGTGGGGGGTGTCCACCCCTGGCGAGCACGCACGACGTCCATGTCATGAATCATCCGTCTGCGGTGGCGAGTTCTCCCACCCCTCGTCCGGTAGAAATCCGGTACAGGGGGTGCCCGGCGCACCTACCGGGGGATAGAGACCGCGCCGGAGCCGGGGCGGGCGAGGTCGCTCGGCGACGTGGGAGCGCAGGTCACCGGCGGGTAGATGGAGACTGTGCCGAGGTGTGTCGGCGAACGACGGGGTACAGCCCACCCGGGAGCAGGGTGAGGCGCGAGCAGAAGCTCAGCGACCGACGGGGGGAGCCCCGAGGCCCTGGCGCACGATGTAGGCGGCGGCCTGGATGCGGTTCTCCATGCCGAGCTTCTGCAGTGCGTTGTGAACGTGGTTCTTGACCGTGCCCTCGGTGATCGAGAGCCGGGAGCCGATCTCCTTGTTGGACAACCCTCTGGCGACGAGCCGCAGGATCTCCAGTTCGCGTCCGCTGAGCAGCACCTCGGCGCGTGGCGGCTCGGGGGAGCGCGGGCCGGCGGTCGTGCCGCGCAACTCGGCCAGGAGGCGTCCGATCAGTGCGGGCGCGACCGGCGTCTCACCACGGGTGACGGAGCGGATCATGTCGAAGAGCTGCTCGGGGCGCATGTCCTTGAGCAGGTAGCCGTGCACACCGAGTCGCACCGCGCCGAGAAGGTGGTCGTCGTCCTCGCTGACGGTGAGCATGATGATCTTGACGTGCGGGAGTTGCTCGCGCATCAGGCCGGCGGCCTCCACTCCGTCCATGACGGGCATCTCGACGTCCATGACGATGACGTCGGGTTGAAGCTCGTGTGCGGCTTCGAGAGCTTCGAGACCGTTGGCGGCCTCGCCGACGACGGTCATGTCGGGTTGGCGATCGAGCACGCCCGCGACGGCGCCGCGAAAGAGGCCCTGGTCGTCGACGAGGAGCACGCGGATGGGGGTCGGCGCCGGGGTGTCGTGGTGCGGGGTGTTCATGGCGTTCGCGAGGTCCGTCGGTCGTAGGGGCCTCGCTGGTGGGGCGAGGTCGGTCGGCTCGGTGCATGGTCGGGCGCGGGGGCAGTCGGGTTGGCGGGGCAGGGCACGCCGAGCGTGATCCGGGTGCCGTGGCCGGGGCTGGAGTCGACGGTGAGCCACCCGTCGAGCAGTTGGGTGCGTTCGCTCATCGTGGCCAACCCGTAGCGGTCGCCGTCGACGGCCGACGGGTCGAAGCCACGGCCGTCGTCCTCGATCATCACCAGCACCGAGTCTGGCTCGGTCTCGACGCGGACGCAGGCCCGGGTGGCGCCCGAGTGCCTGCGCACGTTGGTCAGGGCCTCCTGCACGACGCGGAGCACCTGAGTGGCGTGATGCGGGGGCAGAGCCGGGCCGCCGAGGTCGGTCTGCAGGGTCGTGGGGATGCCGGAGCTGCGGGTGAACTTCTCGACGAAGGTCTCCAACGACTGGGGCAGTCCGGCCTCGGCTCGGCCGGACTCACGCAGGCCGAGGATGGCCTCGCGCACGTCGGTGTAGGCGTCCTGGCAGGTGCGAGCGATGTCGGCCAGCTCGCGCTGTACCTCGTCGGAGACCGTCACGTCGGGGTGGGAGCCGATGGCGGCGAGCCGGAAGTGTGCCGCGCCGAGTGCCTGGGCCAGCCCGTCGTGCATCTCGCGGGCGACCCGGTCGCGCTCGGCGCGGGTGGCGTCGTGGTTCTCCTGCTGGAGCACGGCCATGTACCGCGCTCGCTGCAGGGCGCTGCCCACCGCGCTCCCGATGCCGGTGAGCGCGGCTGGACTGAGCGGCGAGTCGGCGGGCAGATCGACGACGGTGAGCGATCCGATGGCCTCGGGTCCGGACATGAGGGTGACGCGTTCCTCGGAGGGCACGCTCTGGGCCGATCCGTGAGATGCCTCGGCGGCCATCTCGCACGGGTCGACACCGAGTGACCACACGTCCGGGGCCTGGTGGGGGCCGGACGGATGAGCTGCGACGATGCGCCCACCTCGAGCGCCGGTGGCCTCCAAGGTCGCTGCCAGAGCAGCCTGGGCCACGGCTTCGACCGTGTAGGCGCCGCGTGCGGCGACCGCGACGGCATCGACAGCGGCCAGGTCGCGGTTCTCCTGCAGCACTGCTCTATAGCTGCGGTCGATGAGCGAGAACATCACCAGCGAGAACACGAGCGTGCCGAGAACGAGGATCCCGTCAAGCAGCAGGTGACCGTGTTCGAGGGAGAACGCGCCAACGATGAGGCCGCGAAAGCAGAGCACGAGCAACAGGAACGCGGCCGGAACGACGAGAGAGACCAGTCGCAGGCGGCGGAGGCGCTCTTCACCGACCGTGTCGGGTTGAAGCAGCGGGATGCCGGAGGCGTCGACGGACCTCGACCTCGGCGTGACGAACGCTCGCATCCTGCTCCTCTCCATCCGGTCTTCACACCGAGTCTAGGGAGTTCTCCCGGAGATAAGGCGCAAAACTCCAGAGGTCGAGATCTGATGTGCTCGCCGACCTGCTGCGTTGCCGCTGCTCAGTGCTCGTCAGTGCTCGTCGGCCGGCGTGGGCGGTCCACCGGGGCGGTCGAGGGCGACGAGGTCGAGCAACTCGGCCCAGGCTTCGATCTTGGTGCGGTCGCGGCCCAGACCCTCACCGCGGGAGGACTCGGCGGCCTCGATGCGGCGCCAGTCGTCGAACGACGTGGGGTGGAGTCCGCGCGCGGCGAGGTGGGCATCGAGGTCGAGGAGGGCGCCGGTGCGGGGTTCGGCAGCGCGCTCGGTGAGGTCCGCAAGGAGGTGGCGCACGGTCTGGGCGGCGTCGGACTTGTTGGTGCCGATGACGCCGATGGGTCCGCGCTTGATCCACCCGACCACGTACTCGCGCTCGAGGTCGTGGCCGTCCTCGGTGGTGACGCGGCCGTCGTGGTTGGGGATGACGCCGCGTTCGAGGTCGAAGGGGATGCCGGGCAGTGGCACGCCGCGGTAGCCGATCGCCCGGAGCGCGAGTTGCACCGGCAGTGACGAGGTCTCACCGGTGCCGACGACCCGGCCACTGTCGTCGAGGGCGGTGCGTTCGAGGGTGAGTCCTGTGACGGCATCGGTGCCCTCGACGGCGACGGGACGCCGCCAGAAGAGGAAGTGGAGTCGGGCGCGAGCGTCGGGGACTACGCGGGCATCGGCCTCGCGCAGCACCTCGACGTTGGCGCGGGTGCGGCGGTCGAGATCGGCGTCGTCGATCCCGTCGAAGGCGCCCGCGCTCACCCGCACCTGCACGCCTTCGAGCGAGCAGAGTTCGCGCAGCTCCTTGGTGGTGAAACTCGCGTGGTGGGGGCCGCGGCGCCCGATGACCCACACGTCGGCGACGGTGTGAGAGGCGAGCGCGTCGAGGACGTTTTGCGGCATGTCGGTGCGTTCGAGCTCGGCGGGGTCGCGCACCAACACGCGGGCGACGTCGACGGCGACGTTGCCGACACCGATGGCTGCGACCGAGTCGACGCCGGTGAGGTCCTGGTTGCGCGCGTCGGGGTGGCCGCTGTACCAGGCGACGAACTCGCGGGCCGAGTGGCTGCCGGGCAGGTGCTCGCCCGGGATGTTCATGCGCATGTCTTCGCTGGCGCCGGCGGCATAGATCACCGCGTCGTAGGCGGCAAGGAGTTCTTCGCGGGTGACGTCGGTGCCGAAGTCGACGAGTCCACGAAAGCGGAGGTGTTCGGAGTCGAAGACCCGCGCCAGGGATGCGGCAACGGATTTGATGCTCTCGTGGTCGGGCGCCACCCCGTACCTGACCAGCCCGAACGGAGTCGGCAGCCGGTCGAAGACGTCGACCTCGACGGGGATCTCATCCTGCCCCACCAGGGCCTGCGCGGCGAACAGGCCCGAGGGCCCTGCCCCGACGATCGCGACTCGCCGCGGCGCACCGCCGACTGCGGCGTCGGAGGTATGGGTCGGTCGATCTGTGCCCGTCATGCTCGGCACACTAGCCGCCGGCCACCGCCCGGATCCCTTGTCGCGTCACCGAATCCGGATCACGCCGTGCGCGGGGCCGCGACCAGGTCGTTCGGCGTCACCTCGACGGCGAAGGGACGCTCCAGGCGCACCGTTTCGTCACCGGCGGCCTGCCCCGCCTGGACGTAGCTGCCATCGACCAGATCCCAGGCGGTGATCCAGGCCGGCTCGTCGCTGTCGCCGGGATCGACGCACCAGTACGACGGGCAGCCGGCGATCTCGTAGCGGGCCTTCTTCAGGTTGAGGTCGACGAGTCGAGTGCTGGGGGAGAGGATCTCGACGGCGAGGACGGGCGGCGTCGCCACCCCTGTTTCACCGACCTCTGCCTGACGCACCACGAGCAGGTCGGGTCGCACCAGGGTGTCGTCCCCGAGGCGCACGTCGAGGGGCGCGACGAACGCCTCCAGCCCGGCAGGGCAGGCATCGTCGAGGATGCGCCAGAGACGTCCGACGACCCGCTGATGCACAGGACGTGGTGACGGGCTCACGAGTAGCGTCCCGTCGATGAGCTCGTGGCGACGGCCGTCATCGGGCATCGCCGCGAGGTCGTCGATCGTGACGTCGCGGTGCGTGGGCAGAGTGGTCACAGCACTCATCGTGCTCCTTCGAGCAGGGGGCGTCCAGGGCCATGCCACGCACCCTGCCCGAGACGACCTGGCGTGTGGGCTCGTCCTCCACAGGCCCATGAGGTCCTGTGTCGTCCACCTGAGGATGCAGACGACAATGCAGCGAGGTGAGGGCTCAAAACCCTCACCTCGCTGCGTTCTCGGATGCTTGCGTGGCTCAGCTCCGGGCGGAGATGTTCCAGATGCGGTCGAGGTAGTCGCGCATGGACCGGTCGGAGGAGAAGAAGCCGCTGCGGGCGACGTTGAGGATGGCGGAGCGGGTCCAGCCCTCGGTGTCGGCGTAGGCGGCGTCGACGCGGGCCTGCGCGTCCATGTAGGCCCGGAAGTCGGCGAGTGCCATGAACCGGTCGCGGTTCAGCCAGTCGTCGATGACGGCCCCGACCTGGCTGCGGTCGCCACCGGTGAAGTGGCCGCTGGCGATGAGGTCGATGGTGCGCTTGAGCTGCTCGTCGGCGGAGTAGAACTCGCTCGGCGTGTAGCCCCGGGTCTGCAGGTCGGCCACCTCGGGCTCGGTCATGCCGAACAGGAAGAAGTGGTCGTCGCCGACGAGCTTGCGGATCTCGACGTTGGCGCCGTCGTCGGTGCCGATCGTCAGGGCGCCGTTGAGGGCGAACTTCATGTTGCCCGTGCCGGAGGCCTCCTTGCCGGCCAGCGAGATCTGCTCGGAGAGGTCGGCGGCGGGGATGAGGGTCTCGGCGAGGGTGACGTTGTAGTTCGCCGGGAACGCGACGGCGAGACGACCCTCGACGCGCTCGTCCTCGGCGATGGTCTTGGCGACGGAGTTGATCAGCGCGATCGTCTCCTTGGCCATGTGGTAGCCCGGAGCGGCCTTGGCGCCGAACACGAAGGTGCGCGGGGTGATCGTGCTCGGGTCGACCTCGCCCGAGAGGAGGCGCTCGTACAACGACACGATGTGCATGAGCTTGAGGCTCTGGCGCTTGTACTCGTGCAGGCGCTTGACCATGACGTCGAGCATGTGGCCCTCGGGCAGCTCGATGCCGTCGCGGTGGTGCAGCAGCAGACGCAGGTGGTCCTTGTTGCCGGCCTTGACGGCGCGGAACTTCTCGCGGAACGCGGCGTCGTCGGCCAGCGGCTCCAGCTCGCGCAGGCGCTCCAGGTCGGTGATCCAGCCCTCGCCGATGGCCTCGGTGATGAGGTCGGACATGTCGGGGTTGGAGATGCGCACGAACCGGCGGGGCGTGACGCCGTTGGTGACGTTGGTGAACTTGTCGGGCCACATCTCCGAGAAGTCGGGCAGCACCTTGTCGCGCAGCAGTTGGCTGTGCAGCTCGGCGACACCGTTGACCTTGGATCCGGCGACGGTGGCGAGGTAGGCCATGCGCACGGCGCGCTCGGGGTGCTCCTGCACCATCGACATGCGGCGGGCCCGCAGCTCGTCACCGGGGAACGCGGCGCGGACCTCGGTCAGGAAGTCCTCGTTGATGCGGTAGATGATCTCGAGGTGGCGCGGCAGCAGGCGCCCCATGAGCTCGGCCGGCCAGACCTCGAGGGCCTCGGGCAGCAGCGTGTGGCACGTGTAGTTGAAGCACTGCTTGGTGACGGCCCAGGCCTCGTCCCACTCGAAGTCGTACTCGTCGATGAGCAGACGCATGAGCTC
>DAMDJY010000146.1:6386-8817 GCA_032100225.1 Mobilicoccus sp. | reverse complement strand
CGCACTGCCTCAGAGGATGTCGCGGGCATCCACCTGATCGGGCTGGCCCGGAACGGGCTCGGCCAGGTCGGCGCCGAGCTTGACGATGCCGTTGTCGCCGTCCACGTGGACGACGCGGGGCTCGTAGCCCTCGAGCTCGTGCTCCTGCGCGAGGACGTAGGACATGATAATGACCAGGTCCCCCGGATTGACCAGGTGCGCGGCCGCGCCGTTGATGCAGATCTGACGCGAGCCCGACGGGCCCGTGATCACGTAGGTCTCGATGCGCGAGCCGTTCGTGATGTCGACGACCTGCACCTTCTCGCCCTCGACGAAGCCGGCGGCCTCCACGAGGTCGGCGTCGATGGTGATCGAGCCGACGTAGTGCAGGTCGGCCTGGGTGACGGTCGCGCGGTGGATCTTGCCACCGAGCACGGTACGAAGCACGGTTGTGCCCTCTCTGTCCTGATCAGATGTGCCGCGGATCGAGACATCGACCGGGCCGCACCGAAGTATGGCCTGTCGGCGTTCGTTACGCAGCCTCGCCCCGTTCGGCGCCGGTTCGCCCCACCCCAGTTCCGTTCCGGCGGTGCGCCCGGTTCAGCGGGCGGTGTAGGCGCCCATTCCGCGAACCGCGCCGGTGGCCGTGCCCACGTAGAGGCGTCGCGATCCGTCGGGGTAGGTGCCGATGATGTCGACGCGGCGGTCCTTGGTGACGTCGCGAACATCAAGGCTACGGAAGGCATTCCAACCGCCGCCGTGCGTGACGACGCCCGAGATCCGCGCCTTGCCCGTGCCCTTGAGCACGAGGAGACGGCCACGCGTGTCGATGGCGAGGACGTCGGAGCGCCGGTCGTAGTTCACATCTCCGACGCCGATGAGGCGGGAGATCGTGCTGGGAGATCCGGGGACGACGGCCGCCTTGGCAAACTTTGCGCCCGAGACGCCGCGAGCGATGGTGAGTCGTCCACCGGAGACGGCGAGACGATCCTTGGTCCGGTCGCCGCTCCACTCCGCGGTGAGGCTCGTGACGCCCGGCAGACCCGGGCGCGGTGCGGCGGCGGGTAGGCGTCCGGTGCCAGGCTTGGTGACGCCGTCCTGGGTGCGCACGACAAACCAGTCCGATTTCAGATGCAGCACCTGCCGCATCTTGGTCCCGCTCACATCGACGGTTCGCACGGTGCCGACCAGCTGGATCTTCGTGGCTCGTCCACCGTCCGCGCCGAAGCCGTCGCGAGCGATCACCTGGACCGATGTCAGGCTGCCGAGGCCGAAGGTCTTCTCGAGGGTCGAGGCCGGGGCGGTCTTGCTCCACGCACTGTTCGTGTTCTTCATCCGCGCGTCGTACGGGTCGGGCTTGGCGACCTGTGAGAACGCGCCGCCGTCCACGGTGTGGCCCCCGTTGGAGGCGGAGAACTCGGCGTGGACGAAGTTGCCGCCGGGCGTCTTGAGCACGGTGCCGCCGGTCGCAACGATGGCTGCCGTGGCGCGGGAGTCGTCGAGCACCCGGCGGGATCCCCCCGCGCTCGTGGCGGCGGTGCCGCGGTAGACCTGGCAGGTGATGCTGTCGCAGATGTCCCACGCCTTGCCCGCGGCGCGCTGACGCGCACGGTAGGAGGAGGCGTAGGTGCGGGCGGCGACCGCCTGCGCAGCCACAGCCTCGGGGTGCCAGGAGGCAGGCATCTCGCTGGGGACGACGCCGCGCAGATAACGCTCCATCGTCGTGCCGGCGACGGTGATCACTCGTCCGCCCTGGGAGAGCCCGAGGATGCGGCCGGGAAACTCTTCGTTCGCGCCGCCGGGCATCGTCAGCGTCACGGTGTCGCCGGCGAGAAACACGATCGAGGTGGAGGCCTGCGTCGGGTAGGCGCGCCACGTCCCCTTCGCGTCGCGGAACTGCAGTGCCACGCGGGAGCCGCTCTGCACCGCCCGCCAGGCGGTGTGGTTGCTGCTCACCGGGAGGCGGTACGTACTGCGGCCGACGACGGCGCGCAATCCGGCTTGCGGGGGCAGCTGGGTCGCTCCGTCGTTGTCGCGGGAGATCCAGATGCGCATCTCGGAGTCGTTCTGTCGGGCCTGCGTGGCGCCCGGGTAGTAGAAGGAGATGATCTGCTTCCACGAGAGGCCGGCATCGGCGGCGCCGTAGGCACCCCATTGGCTCATCCCTCGACCGTGACCGAAGCCGCGCCCCTCGAAGGTCACCTGCCGGTCGGAGCCGACGACGGCAACCGGGTCGGCAGCGGCCACTGCAGCGCCGGCCGGTGGCAGATCGGTGGCGAGCAGAGCAGCACCGACCGTGGGGACGGTGAGCGCACGGACGAAGAATCGGGTGGTGGCAGAAATCATCACACGATCCCATCGACCGAGCAGCGGCGCTCTTGACCGAACCGTGACTTTTGCCGAGGGCAGGACGGGGCCGGACGGGGGCCGGAGGAACGGTCCCAGAGACGCG
>DAMDJY010000146.1:0-6376 GCA_032100225.1 Mobilicoccus sp. | reverse complement strand
GGGGTCGTCTCGGTGAGGCTCAGACGTCGGTCACGGCCGACGAAAGACGCAGATTTTGTGGTCGATGACTCAGAGGTCCACGGTCTTACCGGTGGCCGCCGATTCGATGACGGCCTCGGCGACGCGAACGGTGGCCAAGCCCTGCTCGAGGGTGACGATGTCGGCGTCCTTGCCGAGCACTGCGTCACGGAAGTTCTCGTGCTCGACCAGCAGCGGCTCGCGCTTGCTGATGGCGTAACGCACGACGTCACCCTCGGAGACGCCACGGAAGTTGGCGACGTCATCCCATTCGGTCATGACGTTGCCGTTGGCGTGGAAGGTCAGGTCGGCGGTGAGAGTGTCGGCGACGAATGCGCCCTTCTCACCGGTGATGACCGTGACGCGCTCCTTGAACGGGGAGAGCCAGTTGACGAGGTGACTCGTGATCGTGCCGTCGGCGAGCTGGCCGGTGACGCTGACCATGTCCTCGAACTCGCGGCCGCTGCGGAACGCGGTGCGGGCGGCGACCGAGGTGAACGGCTGCTGACGCACCCAGCTCGTGAGGTCGATGTCGTGGGTCGCGAGGTCCTTGACCACGCCGACGTCGGCGATGCGGGCCGGGAACGGGCCCTGGCGGCGCGTGATGATCTGGTAGACGTCGCCCAGGTCACCGTTCTCGATGCGGGCCCGCGCCTGCTGCAGCGACGGGTTGTACCGCTCGATGTGTCCGACGGCACCCACGAGGCCCTTGGCAGCGAACGTCTCGGCGATCTTCTGAGCGCCGGGAGTGTCGCTGGCCAGCGGCTTCTCGATCATGGCGTGCACGCCGGCCTCGGCGAGCGCGAGCGCGACGTCGAGGTGGAACGCGGTGGGCACGGCCACCATGCAGTAGTCGAGCTTCTGTTCGATGAGCTCCTCGACCGTCGTGAGCAACGGGCGGCCCTTGGCGACGTCGTGCGGGTCCTGGCCCGAGGCGTCGGCGACGGCGACGAGGTCGACACCCTCCAGGCCCGCGAGAACGCGGCCGTGGTGGCGGCCCATCATGCCCAGCCCGATGAGTCCTGCGCGCAGGTTCGCCATCACGCACCTGCCTTCGCGAGCGCGTTGACGGCTTCGACGATGCGCTCGAGTCCGGCCTGGTCGACGCTGGGGTGCACCGGGAGCGACAGACACTCTGCTGCGGCCTGCGTCGTGACCGGCAGGTCGGCGTGCGCGTTATCGGCGAACGGCGCGAGCTGGTGGTTGGGCACCGGGTAGAACATGCCCGAGCCGATGTTGTACTCGTCCTTGAGCGCCTTGGAGAACTCGTCACGGCCCTCGGGAACGCGGATCGTGTACTGGTGGTAGACGTGCACGGCGCCCTCGGCGACCGGCGGCGTCGTGACGCCCGTCAGGTTGGCCGACAGGAACGCGGCGTTCTCCTGACGCGTCTTCGTCCACGCGTCGACCTTGGTGAGCTGCACGCGGCCGATGGCGGCGTGGATGTCGGTCATGCGGTTGTTCAGGCCGACGACCTCGTTGTGGTACTGCTTCTCCATGCCCTGGTTGCGGTAGAGACGCACCTTGCGGGCGACCTCCGCGTCGGCGCAGGTGACCATGCCGCCCTCACCCGAGGTCATGTTCTTGGTCGGGTACAGGCTGAACATGCCGAACGTGCCGAACGCACCCACCGGGGTGCCGTTCAGCGAGGCCCCGTGAGCCTGCGCGGCGTCTTCGAAGATCATCAGGCCGTGCTTCTCGGCCAGCGCCTGCAGTGCCGGCATGTCGGCCGGGTGCCCGTAGAGGTGGACCGGCATGATGCCGACGGTGCGCTCGGTGATCACCGACTCGACGCTTGCGGCGTCCAGGCAGAACGATCCGGGCTCGATGTCGGCGAACACGGGGGTGGCGCCGGTGAGGGCCACGGAGTTGGCGGTCGCGGCGAACGTGAAGGAGGGCACGATCACCTCGTCGCCCGGGCCCACGCCCGAGGAGAGAAGACCCAGGTGCTGCCCCGACGTTCCGGAGTTCACAGCGACGCACTCACGGCCTAGGCCGAAGTGCGCGGCGAACTCTTCTTCGAACGCCTTGACCTCCGGGCCCTGCGCGATCATGCCGCTTTGCAGCACTCGGTCGACCGCTGCGCGCTCCTCATCACCGATGAGGGGTTTGGCAGGAGGGATGAAGTCGGTCATGTCGGAGAGGCCCCTTCCAGGCGTACCGCTGTTCTTCGGAGACCCGCGGTCGGCGCGGGGCCCCTGCTCGTGCGGGCGGACGCACCGGGCGCATCGCCCACTTTCTCTTGCCTTGACGACGATCACTCGTCGCGGTGGCGGTAGCTCCTGGACGTCACCCTCAGGGCAGAATGGGCGACGACCGGCTCGACCGTCACTGACGGCCAGCCTACAGTCGCCCCTCGTTCGCACATGGAAGGTCACCCCACATGAAGGTCCTGAGTGTCGTCGGCGCACGTCCGCAGTTCGTCAAGCTCGGCCCCGTCGCCACCGCGCTCACGGCGGCCGGCGTGGAGCACGTCATCGTCCACACGGGTCAGCATTACGACGCGGTGATGTCGGATGTCTTCTTCCAGGACCTGGGCATTCCCGACCCGGACGTGCACCTGGGCGTCGGCTCGGGTAGCCACGGCGTGCAGACGGGCACGATGCTCGCCGGTCTCGACCCCGTGCTCGAGGAGCACAAACCCGACTGGGTGCTCGTCTACGGCGACACCAATTCGACGCTTGCAGCGGCGGTCTCGGCGGTCAAGATGCACCTGCCCATCGCGCACCTCGAGGCCGGGCTGCGCTCGTTCAACCGGCGCATGCCCGAGGAGCACAACCGCGTGCTCACCGACCACGCCGCCGACCTGTTGCTCGCCCCCACCGACGAGGCGATGAGGCATCTCGCGCACGAGGGGCTGGCCGAGCGCAGTGTCATGGTCGGCGACGTCATGACCGATGTGTGCCATATGGTGCGCGACACCGTGGCCGACACTCCTTTGGCCGACGCGCTCGACGTCTCGGGCGCCGGGACCATCGACCTGGAGCAGCCGTATCTGCTCGCCACGATCCATCGCCCCGACAACACGGACACCAAGGAGCGTCTCTCGGCCGTGCTCGACGGGCTGCGCGCCGCCCCCGCACCCGTGATCCTGCTGGCCCACCCGCGTCTGGTCGCGAAGGCCAAGGAGCACGGTCTCTCGCTCGAAGGCGGGTCGCTGTTCGGCACCTCTCCCCTGGCGTACCCGCAGATGGTGCGCGCCGTCATGGGGGCGGCCGGTGTCGTCACCGACTCGGGCGGCCTGCAGAAGGAGGCGTTCCTCCTCGGCACCCCGTGCACGACGATCCGCCCCGAGACCGAGTGGGTCGAGACGCTGGAGAACGGCTGGAACATCCTCGACAACGACCTCACCCAGCTCCCCCAGGTCGCCGTCCGCCCTGCCCCCACAGCCGAACGCGGCACCCCCTACGGCGACGGCCACACCGCCGACCGCGTCGCCCAGGTCCTCATCGAGAAGGCGCGCTGAGACCGCATGGCCAACCAACGCTGCATCCGGGCCGCCCTGTCCTGTGGACAGGGCGGCCGTGTGGTCTGTTGTCGGGCGCGACGATGGCGTCATGACCCTGGACCTCGAGCCCCGAAGGCGGGACGATGAGCACTGTGACCACCTTGCCGACGCGACACACCTACACCGCGGACGATCTCGCGTCGATGCCCGATGACGGCAATCGGTACGAACTCATCGACGGGACGCTCATCGTGACGCCGGCACCTGCGTACCGTCACCAGCACGTCGCCTCGGAGTTGGCGTTCGCCCTGCGCAGCGCTTGCCCGGACGGCCTTCAACTCCTCTTCGCACCCTTCGACGTGCGGATGGCCGACGACACCGTGACCCAACCCGACCTGCTGGTGATCCGCAACGACGGTCTCGACGCCGACGAGAAGTTCGTCGGCGTCCCGCTGCTGGCCGTCGAGATCCTCTCCCCCAGCACGCGGCTCGTCGACCTCAACCTCAAGAAGGCGCGCTACGAACTGGCCGGTTGCCCCTCCTACTGGTGCGTCGACCCCGGCAGTCCTGACGCAGAGCCCTGGGTCACTGTGTGGGAACTCACCGACGGGCAGTACGTCGAAGCCGGGCACGCCGAGGGAGACTGCGTGCTCCACGTCGAGCGCCCCTATCCGCTCGACATCACCCCGGCAGCACTCGCCCGTCGCTGACGACCCGCCGACGTCGACAACGTCGGGCGACGCGAAAAGGCTTGGCGCCTAGGGCGTGTCTCCCAAATTTGCAGCCTCCGTCGGCAAGGGTGATCGCAGGTCGCGGTTGCAGGCGCTCTCGGATTCCGAGCGGGACTTGACCGAGGACTTCATGCCGTCCTCAGACGGGCGGCGGGGTCGTCGGTTCTGGGATCACCGTCTCGTGGTCGAGGGGATCATCTACCGCTACCGGACCGGGATTGCGTGGCGGGACCTGCCTGCGGAGTTCGGACCGTGGCAGACGGTGTGGAAGCGGCACCGCCGTTTCGCCGGTGACGGGACGTGGGACAAGGTCCTGACCGCATTGCTGAGCAGGGCGGACACTGCTGGTGAGATCGATTGGGAGGTCGCGGTGGACTCCACCATCGCCCGCGCGCACCAGCACGCAACAAACACCACCCGCCTCGCGGGGGGACCCAGCGAACTACATGAAGCAGCTTCCCGAGCCGGCTGATCACGCCATCGGTCGCTCCCGCGGAGGGCTGTCGACCAAGGTTCACCAGGTGTGTGACGGCAAGGGCCGTCCGATGGTCATCGCCGTCGCGCCGGGGCAGGGCAGCGACTCCCGCATGTTCCCTCACCTGCTCGCCGCCCTGCGCGTCCCTCGCGAAGGGGCGGGACGTCCCCGCACCACCCCTGATGCCGTGATCGCCGACAAGGCCTACTCCTCACGAGCGCACCGAGCCCTGCTGCGCGGTCGCGGAATCACGGCCGTGATTGCCGAGCCGGCTGACCAGCAGGCGCATCGGAAGCGGCGCGGATTTCGTGGCGGACGGCCCCCGCGCACCGACCCTGCCAGGTACGCCAAACGGCACGTCATCGAGAACAGCTTCCAGCGGTTCAAGCAGTGGCGTGGCCCGGCCACCCGGTACGACAAGCTCGCCTCGACCTACCGCGCCGCGGTCCTGCTGCGCGCGATCCTTCTACGGCTCCCGGCCCTCACCGAGCGGGACTGGCCACGGGCGTGGTTTCACGCACATGTCGAGAGTCGGACGTCACGAGACTGATAGGAGAGCATCCGATATGACTACTGGCCCGCAGCGTCCCGTCCCCGACGAGTCTGAGGTAACCCTCACGGCGGTCGAGCCCGATCATTGAAAGCGCTTGCGTGCCATCCGCTTGGCCTCGTTGCGGGATTCTCCGGCCATGTTTGGATCGAGCCATGACCGGGAGGTTGAGCTCGATGAGGCGGAGTGGAGGCGCCGAGCCCAGACCGCAACCACGTTTGTTGCTTCACGGCAAGGAAACGATGTAGGGCTGGCGACGCTCGTTGTCCTCGGTGGTAGAGCCATCCTGACCAGCGTTTGGGCTGATCCGGCCTACCGCGGCCAGGGGGTGGTCGATGAATTGTGCGAAGCGGTGGCGGTGCAAGCGTGGAGAGCGGGCCACGGACAGATCTACCTAGGAGACTGCTGAACAAGGCGGTGTTCGAGGTGTGGGATTGGGTGTGAGGACGGGCAGGACATGTCAGCGCGGTCTTTGCCGCGATGGTTGGGTCAGCGCTCAAGGCGCGATATCGAGTGTGTCCTGCCCGTCATATCGATCTTGCGCCCTGTGCCTGGCCGGTCCAGGGCCGTGGGGCCCGCCCTGTTCAGGCCACGGCCCAGGCCCCGTCGTGGTGGGTGAGCCCGAGCGCGAGCAGGCGACGTAGGTTGAGTGCGGCGACGCGGTGGTGGAGCCAAGCGTTGTTCTTCGCCACGCCTCGGTAGGGCACGCGCCGGTTGCCGCGGGTCAGCCACGCGATGGTGCGTTCGACCATCGGTCGGTGTTGCCGATAGACGGCTTGGAAGCCTGGGTTCTGGGCTCGTTGGCGGTGCGCTCGTTGGAGCAGGTCATGCTGGTGGACCGTGACCCTCCGGCCACCGGCCGAGTTTGTGCATTGAGCCGCCAACGGGCATCCGCGGCACGCGACACCGAAGGTGACGTTTCGTTTCGCGGTGATCGTGCGGGTCACGCCCGCGGGGCAGGTGAGGGTGCCCGCGGCGCCGTCGTGGATGAAGTCCTCGATCGTGAAGCCACCCTCCACGGCTGGCCTGATCGGCCATGGCTTGATCACCGGGACGAACCCGGCCTTGTTGAGGCGGGACAGCATCTCACCGGTGCCGTATGTCGACGACGCGTGAAAACTGGGCAGTAATCGACGGGTGAAAGTTGAGCACCC
>DAMDJY010000145.1:0-8837 GCA_032100225.1 Mobilicoccus sp. | reverse complement strand
CCCGCCCCGCCCTCGCGCGGCGCACCGCCCGCCACCCCGACCCGGCTGTGGCCTCCGCCTGATCCGGACAGGGCGCGGCATCGATGCGCAGGACCAGGAGACGCCCGCAAGACACCACGTGACCACTGCCCCCCGAGGTCACGAGCTCGGCCGACGGCTCGCCCGAAAGGCCGCAGCCCCGGCCGGCCATGTATGCGAGTTGCGGTAACGGGCGGACGGATTCGCCGATACGACGATCATGAAGCGCCGCCTCGTCACATCCCTCGTCTGCGCCGTGGGCGCCGTGGGTCTGTCCCTGTCCACGCCGGCCGATGTCGCGTCCGCACACCGGATCGGCGCGAGGACCTCTCCCGCCCTCTCGTGTGGTGTCACGGCGAACCTGGTGCGAGGCTCCTCGGTGACCGGCGTATCGGTGAACACGGCGGCGTCCGCCACCGCGCCGGACGCCGTTCGCACGTGGCGAAGCACGCTCGGTCCGAACCCTCGCGGCACGGGTGCCCGGCGGGGTCGTCATCCCCACCTCGACGCAGGAGAAGTTCGACTGACGCCCCGCAGCACCCGAGCCCGGTCAGCCCAGGCAGGCGGCGCCCAGCAGGGCCTTGAGGTCGCCGAACAGGGCGGGTGAGTCGGCGAGAGATGGCCCTGACTGCCGCCGAGGGGATCAAACCCGAGAACCTTGACGAGAAGGAGTATGTCGAGACCAGGCCAGTGACGACCTCACCCGCAACCGCGACCGCTACGTGCGTGCCTGCGCCGTCGCGCTCGCCGTGTTGCTCATCGCGGGGGTGCTGCTGCGGACGTTCGAGGCGGGCTCGTCCGTCTCCGTTCCGGGGTTGACCGTGCTGGCGGTCCCCGTCGCCTACACGCTGATTCCCCTCCTCGGGTATGTGCGAAGCCTGCGGCAACTCCGGCGCCACGAAGAGGCGTGACTCCGACCCGTCTAGGGTGTGCGGCATGCGCATCTGGAGCCTAGACCCGTCACTGCTCGACCGGGCGGCGTTGGTGGCGGGGTGGCGGGAGACGCTGCTCGCGCAGAAGGTGCTCCGCGGCCTGACGAAGGGCTACCGCAACCACCCTCAGCTCACCCGCTTCACGGCCCTCCCTGATCCCGTCGCAGCCGTCGTCGTGTACCTCCATGGTCTCGCCGACGAGGCCGACGCCCGCGGCTACCGCTTCGACCGCACCCGCATCGTCGAGGTCGAACCGGCTCGGCTGTCCGTGGCCCGGTCCGGCGAGTTCACCGTCACCACAGGGCAACTCGACTACGAGATCGCCCACCTTCGGGCCAAGGTGACCGCCCGCGCGCCCGAATGGCTGCCTCGGCTCGACGCCGTGGATGGCACGCCCGGTGCCCACCCGAGCTTCACCGTGGTGCCCGGCGACATCGAATCGTGGGAAATCGTGTGACTCCATCACTCGTAGGTACAGCCGATGGAGCCGACGGGTTCACTGCCCGAACCCAAGCCTCCTGACCAGCACGGATGAGGGGTGGGTGGTGATCTTTCCTCATCAGATGGGCCTCGGAGCGACCTGCGCCCGATCGACGATCCGCAAGACCGCCGTCAAGGGGTGGCGCGGCGGCGTGCGTCGTCGAGGTCGTCGGGGGTGTCGACGTCGAGGGTCGCGTGGGCTTCGGCGCCGACGCCGGAGACCTGGAGCGACGCAAGCGCCTTGTACACACCGGAATCGGGCGGAGCCACCTCGAGCACCCGGGTCAACGCCTTCCGGCGGTAGGCAGCGAGCAAGAGTTGCAGCCGCCCGTCCTCCTGCCGTGCGGCGACGCCGTCGAGGTCAGCCGGGGCATCGACGAGAGCAGCTGCGCAGTCACGACCGGTCGAACCGGCGAAGGGCTGATCCCCGGCGAAAGCAACGATGACGTTCGCGTCGGGGAGTGCCGCGGCGACCCCCGCAGCCAGCCCGGCGACCGGACCCCCGAGGGGCGGATCCTCACGTGCCCAGACCACGTCGCGGTTCACGTCACGCGGCTCACCGACACAGATGACGGCCCAGTCGGCGGGGAGTGAGTCGAGGAGGGTGTCGAGAACGCTGCGACCCGCGAGATCGGCGGCCGTCTTGTCGACGCCGCCCATGCGCTTGGATGTGCCTCCGCAGAGGACGACGGCTGCGATCACCCGACCCACCACCTGACTCGCTGACGAGCGGCAGCGGCGATCGCCGGAGCCGACTCCTTACTGTGCCAGGTGGATCAGTCGGCGATGAAGGGCAACGGCGGTGTTGTGGGTCAATGTCGCGGTCAGCGCCCACATCATTGCGAAGACGAACGTGGGCATCGCGGCGACGAACATCCACTCCGGCCAGAACGGCACCACGGGCAGCGCGATGACCATGAAGAAGGTCGACGTCACGAGGGCGCCGAGTCGTGAGGAGTAGAGCAGCCCGATCGGTCCGAGCAGGGCGGCGAGCAGCACGGCCAACAGGACCGAGCGGCGCGCGGGCATCGCCGCACGAGCACCAGCGGCATGACCTGGTGCGGCGGGTCGAGCGCGTGGAGCGTGGATCGGCGGTGAGAGGACCTCGCCAGCCACCGTGTCCTGCGGGTTGCCGAAGCGGTCGTACCCGCCGACGCGCGCAGTACGGGTGACAGCGGGGTCGGCGAGCGGCGGGATCGGTGCCGCGTAGGCGTTCATCACCAGCCACCTCGGGCGGCGTAGATGCGGCGCTGCCGCTCGTTCTTGCGGTGGCCGGCCCAGGCGCCCCAGATCATGCACAGCGGCCACACGATCGGCAGCCCCTGAAACAGGGTGACGATCGCGACAACCGTGGTCACGCCGGACATCACCAGCGCGCCGAAGATCGTCGTGTAGAACATCCCGAGCGGGCCGAGGAAGAACGTCAGCAGCAGCGAGACCAGCAGCGACTTGCGCGGCGCCGCGCCGATGGGGATCGGGGTCTGGGGGTGTGTCATCGGACCTCCTGTGGAGGACGGCGAGCCGGGGTGCGGATAAGTGTTCATCTCGTCCTATACAAACGCTCCGGCTGCCGTTCTCGTTCCCGCTGCCACGCTCTCGCGCACGATCGACTCCCCGGTCGCTCAGTCCTTGGCGATCACGGTGAAGGTGGCGACGGCGTGGGCGATGGCCTTGTCGTCGGAGGGGCGGGTGAGGTCGCCTTCGACGAGGACGAGGGAGGAGCCGCGCTTGCGGATCTCGGCGCTGGCGCGCAGCTCGTCGCCCACCTTGGCTGGTGCGAGGTAGGTGACGGTCATCGAGACGGTCGCGGTCTCCTCACCCTCGTCGAGTCCGGCGCGGACCGCGTCGCCCATGGTCGTGTCGAGGATCGTGGCCATGACGCCGCCGTGCAGGGTGTCGTGGGCGTTGAGGTGCTCCTCGGTGACGGTGAGGGCCTTGCCTGCGTCGTCGCCGGGGCGGGCGGTGTCGGCGGGGGAGGCATCGGTGATGCCGATGCGCTGGGTGAAGTCGGTCATGCTGCACTGTTACCCGTCTTCGCCCCCACCCATTCCGCGACCCGCGAGAACTGGTGAAATTCCCGGGCCCTTCTGCCGAACGCCATGCGTTGTGGGGCGTAGCGTCACCGCACAGGTGGGCAATGGCGCTCTGCCGTCGCCTCGCCAGGCCCTGGCGTGGAAGGAATCGCACATGCCCTAGAAGGCTCCTGCTGCCCCGCGCAGCGACCGCGGCGGAACGTTGACGAGGGGGCAGGTCCTCCCGTATTCCCTCGGTGACGTCGCCAACAACTTGACGTTCATGATGCCCGCCGGTCGCACCGGATCGACTGCGGCCACCCCCACGGCGCTCCGCCGGTGTGCCTCGTGCCTCTGCCCCCAGGTCCCGGTGGCCTGTCAGGATCGGGGTATGCGGTGTTTCGTGAGCGTGCCGGTGCCCGAGGAGGCCAGAGAACATCTCGACGAGTACCTCGAGACGCGTCGCATGGCCGAGTCGTCGCTGAGGTGGTCGGACCCCGACCGGTGGCATGTGACCCTCGCCTTCATGCCCGACGTGGCCGAGGTCAACCTGGACGAGCTGGGTGAGCGCCTCGAGGCAGCGTGCGCTCGCCGCAGCCCGTTCACGATGGGGATCCGTGGCGGTGGCGTCTTCGGCGATGTCTTCGCGGCGCGGGTGTTGTGGGCCGGCCTCGCGCTCACGGGCGAGGACAGCGAGGAGCTCAACCGAATCTCCGTGGGCGCCCGTCATGCTGCTGCGGCTGCCGGGGCCGTCGTCGAAGGGGGCGAGTTCGTCCCGCATCTCACCGTGGCCCGATCGTCCCGGCCACGGGACCTGCGGCATCTGCTCGACGTTCTCGACCTCTACGAAGGGCCGCCCTGGCGGGTCGAGAACATCGACTTGGTCGCGTCGCACCTCGGCTCGGGCGCCGTTCGACATGAGGTGCTCGATACCTACTCCTTGGGAAGGCCTGACCGGGACGAAGACGTAGCTTGGTGGAGGCGCGGGTACTTGAGTCGGTAGGAGTGGGTTCCCATGCCGGGCGCCCCGATTCGACAGGAGGCCCTGGTGGGATTCTCGGAACAGCCCCTCTCACGACGAGGTGTTCTCGGTGCCGCGATGGTCGGTGCCTTCGGGCTCGTCTCGGGGTGCGCCTCATCGTCGGGGCAGAACCCACAGGTTGCAGGCAACACCTCCACGTCGGGCGCGTCTCCGCAGCCCACGACGGCCTCGCCGAGCCCGGCATCTCCCGCGCCCACGCAGGCCACGGCTGCTCAGATCGCGGCGCGGGCGACTGTTCCGGTGCTCTGCTACCACCAGGTCCGGCCGTACGAGTCCGGCGACTCGACCTACACCAAGGAGCTCCTCGTGGCCGAGCCCGCAGCCTTCGAGGCGCAGCTCGACGCGATGAAGGCCGCCGGGTACACGACCATCGGCCCCGACGCCTACCTCGAACACCTCACCACCGGTAAGGCGCTCCCGGCCAAGCCCGTCAGGCTCAGCTTCGACGACGGCAAGAACAACCAGCCCGGGACGGCGCTGCCTGCGCTGCTCGAGCGTGGCATGACCGGCACCTGGTACATCATGACCGTCGTCATCGGGAACTCCGGATGGACGACGAAGAAGCAGATTCGTGAGATGGCCGACGCCGGCATCACCACCGGCTGCCACACCTATGACCACAACGACGTGCGCAAGTACGCGGGCAAGGACTTCACGACCCAGTTCGACGACGCCCGCAAGAAGCTGCAGGACCTCTCGGGCCAGCCCGTCGACTCGTTCGCCTACCCGTACGGCGCCTGGAATCCCGCCGCGCTGCCGTACCTCGCGAAGGCCGGATTCTCCACGGGGTTCCAGCTCGACGAGAAGCCGCTCGACCCCAAGCGGCCGCTCTTGACGCTGCGCCGCAGCCTGGCCGTCTCCACGTGGACCGGTGACGAGGTCGTCAAGAAACTCGACGCGCTCTCCGCCTGAGCTCTGCGCGCGTAGCGTGGCCTCATGGCCTTCTATGTCGTCAACTACACCTACAGCGCGACCGCCGACCTCGACTCGGTGCGCCCGCAGCACCGCGCGTTCCTCGCGTCCCTCGTCGAGAAGGGGCTCCTGCGCGCCTCCGGACCGCTCGTCGGCACCCAGCCCCCATCGGCCGTGCTGATCTTCGAAGCCGGCTCCCGCGACGAGGTCGCCGAGACGCTCGCGCAGGACCCCTTCAAGCAGGCCGACATGATCGAGCGCGCCGACATCACCGAATGGAACCCCGTCATCGGCATCTTCGCCTCCTGACGCCCACCCGCTTGCAGCACGGAGCCGTCCGGTCGATGACCGGTTGGCTCCGTCGTGTTGTGTGCGGCGTGGTTACTTGCCGAGTTCGCGGGCCTTCTCGTCCCACTCGTCCCAGATCTCCTGCTTGTGCTCCTCCATCTCGGCGAGGGCGACCTTGCGGCCCTTCTCGGTGAGGTGGTCGACGTAGAGCAGGCCGTCGAGGTGGTCGGTCTCGTGGAGAAAACAGCGGGCCAGGAGGCCGGTTCCTTCGAGTCGCAGCGGGTTGCCGCGCTGGTCGAAGCCGCGGACGACGGCGTAGTTGGCGCGGCTCAGTTCGTAGCCACCGCCGGGCACGGAGAGGCAGCCCTCCCACCCGGTCTGCGTGCCGGCGACGTCGGCGGGCAGGTCCTCGATCACGGGGTTGACCACATGCCCGACGTGACGCACGTCGAAGGCGTCGGTGCAGTCGTACACGAAGACGCGCAGGTCGACGCCGATCTGCGTGGCGGCCAGGCCCGCGCCGCTTGCGACGGCGTTGGTGGCAAACATGTCGTTGATGAGCTCACGCAGCTCCTTGGTGCCGAACTCCTCGACCGGTCGCGTGGGGGTGTGCAGCACCTCCTCGCCGATGACGGTGATGCGGCGGCGCTTGCCTCGCTTGATCTCCGGGAACACCCGCGGCAGCCGGTCGACGGGCACGCCGTCGAGACGCGGACGGCGGTCGACGGTGGTGCGAGGACCATCCGTGATGCGACGCGCGAACGAACCGAGGCCACCGAATGCAGACATGGGCCCATCTTCCCGCAGCCGACCCGCGGGGGAGAAACTCTGGCGTCTCCGCGACGGTGGCCGACACACCAGACGGGCCGCCACGCCTCGACATTCGAGGGTGACGGCCCGTCTGGGTGGGCGGAGGTGGCGCGGTCAGCCGACAGGCTCGACCACGCGGGTGTCGGTCTCGCGAGAGACCGCGCGGTGACGGCGGGTGGCGCCGGAGCCGGGGAGGATCAGGGCGGCGAGGCTCATCACGGTGACGGCGGCCGAGGCGACGGCCGCGAGGACGCACGCCCAGGCTGCGAGGTTGTAGCCGATGCCGGGGGTGTGGCCGAGTGAGGAGGGCTGGATGACGTCGAACAGGGCGAAGGCCATGGTCATCGCGACGCCGAGGGAGAGCAGCGACAGGGCGAGACCGGCTGCGCCCACGAGCGCTTCGGCCTGGCTGCGGCGGGCAGCGGCGTCAGCACCGGCGAGGTCGGGGTCGCCCGCGACGCGGCGGTGCAGCCGCACGACGAGGAGGGCGAGCACGAGACCGGCGATGAGGACGAGCGCGAGCGGGTAGGCCCACACGCCGTAGAACTGGCCCGGCCAGGGGCCGCTGGTCGCGCCACCGAAGCCGTCGGGAGAGGGGACGTGCAGGCTGCGCCCGAGGCGGCCGCGTCCGTCGGGAGAGCCGGTCATCCAGGCCGCTGCCAGCAGCGCGAACAGGAGGACGGTCACGCCGGCGACGGCAGCGAGGAGGCGGGCGGGGAGGATGTCGCCGAAGCCGGGCTTGGGGGCGGAGGCGGCTTCCGGGTCTTTGGCATCGTGGGCGCGTAGGCCACCGCGGGCGAAGAACTCACCGACGACGATCGCGACCAGCAGCGCCAGTCCGAGCACGATGGGAGCGAACAGCGCCCCGAGTCCTCGTCCGTACCAAGCCGATTGGGTGATGATCAGGAGTCCGCCCACGACGACTCCGGCACAGGCTCCGAGCGCACGCCATGCGGCCGAGATGGCCCGGTACCGCGCGAGTCCGGGGTGGTCGTACTCCTCGGTGGCGAGAAGTCGGCGACGGCTCGGCAGGATGACCGCCAGGACCGCGATGGTGATGAGCACCACCAGGATGATCGCGAGGGTGCTGGTGACCATGACGGCTCCTTCTCTCCTGGATCGACGCCTCGGCCAGGCGACACTTCAGGATCGACAGACACGGTTTGTTCCGTCAATAGTCTGCAGGTCCCTCGTCGCCCGATGGAACGTGAATCTCGCCACAGCGGTACGAATCTCGCCGGTTCGATCGATCCTCGGCCGCGGGCATGCCCAGTGGATCAGGCGGGATCGCGGCGCCGAGTGAGGGCGAGGCCACCGTGTTGGGCGGCTTCGACTGCGGCGAGGGCGTCGGCATCGTCGATCTGGAGGCGGCGGGTGTCGGCGACGAACGCCGCAGCCAGCGCTGCGAGGCGGGCGCGGCGTGCCTCGCCGGTTGCTTCGGGGCTCTGTTCGAGCACGGTTGTGCCGGCGCCTCGTCGCGTGTGGACCAGTCCGGCCGCCTCGAGCTCACGGTAGGCCCGGGCGACGGTGCCGTTGGCGAGGTCGAGATCGGCGGCGAGTTGTCGCACCGGTGACAGGCGCGTGCCTGCCGGGAGTTCGCCGGTCGTGATGTAGCCGGCGAGTTGGCGGCGCAACTGCTCGTACGGGGGAGTCGGGTCGTCGGGGTCGACGGTGGCGGCGACGGTCATGCGTGGGTGTCCTCGGCGACGCTCGCCGTGACTCGGCGCCGAGACGGGCCAGCACCCGGGACGACGAGGACGACGCCGCACCACAGGGCAACACCGACCGCAGTCAGGCAGGTGGCCAGCGTCGCCCAGGCCGCCGGGACCAGCCACGACCCGGCGTCGAAGCCGTTCATGGTGGCATTGGAGGCCGTGCCGAACAGGGCCGTGGTGGCGAATAAGGCCAGCCCGGCGGTGAGGAGACAGATCCCGAGTCCCGCTGCAGCGATCAGGGATTCGGACTCGCGGCGCCTCAGGATACTGTCGACCCGCACGATCTCGGGGTCGCTGCCGTCGCGGGGGCGACGGGCGGTGACGGTCAGGGCCAGAGCCAGGATGACGAGCACCACGAGGACTCCCGGCAGGGCAAGGCTCCCGTAATACGAGCCGGGCCAGGGCCCTGCACCGGAGCTGAACATTCCGTCGGGTGACGTCCACCGCAGGGAGCGACCGGGGCGGCCGGTGTCGTCGGCGGTGCCGAGAATCCACCCGAAGGCGAGAAGGCCCAGAAGTAGGGCCGTGATCGAGGCGACCGCGCTCGTGAGGGTGCGGGGGAGGAGATCGCTCAGCCGGCGGTCGTGGGCGAGGGCCGCGTCCCGGCGTCCACGGCGGGAGCGGGCGT
>DAMDJY010000144.1:7627-8903 GCA_032100225.1 Mobilicoccus sp. | reverse complement strand
GCCCGTGAGTCAGACCCGCCCGAAGAACCACTACACACATCATCACTGTCAGCCCTGCAGTGAGGTGGTGGTGTTCTTGGCGACGCTCACAACGCCGCCCGCGCTGACCGGGAACCGGCTGCGGTCGCGTTCGTGATCCACACCGATCAGGTCCCCGTCGCCGATGTGGCAGTTCTTGTCGACGATCGCCTTGCGGACCACGGCCCCGCGACCGATGCGGACGCCCGGCATGAGGACACTGCCCTCGACGACCGCCCCGTCCTCGACGATGACGTTGTTCGACAACACCGAGTTGCGCACGGTGGCGGCGGAGACGATCGTCCCCGAGCCGACCATGGATTCCTGGGACATGCCGCCGTTGACGAACTTCGCCGGCGGCAGGTTGTCCTGCTGGGTCCGGATGGGCCACAGGGAGTTGTAGAGGTTGAACACGGGGTGCACCGACACCAGGTCCATGTGCGCGTCGTAGAACGCGTCGATGGTGCCCACGTCGCGCCAGTACCCGGCATCACGCTCGGTCTCGCCGGGGACGTTGTTCAGGGCGAAGTCGTAGACGTAGGCCCGCTCCTGCTCGACGAGGGCCGGGATGATGTCGCCGCCCATGTCGTGGGTGGAGTCGGGCTTCTCCGCGTCCGCCTTGAGCGCCTCGATGAGGGCGTCGGTGGTGAAGATGTAGTTGCCCATGGAGGCGAAGGTCGCGTCCGGATCATCCGGCGTGCCCGGGGGGTCGGAGGGCTTCTCGACCCAGCCGCGGATCAGGTCGTCGTCGCCGGCGTCGATGCAGCCGAACGCGAACGCCTCGCTGCGCGGGACACGGATCCCCGCGACGGTCACGGCGGCGCCGGTGGAGATGTGGTGGTCCAGCATCTGCCTGGGGTCCATCCGGTACACGTGGTCCGCGCCGAACACGACGATGTGGTCCGGCTTCTCGTCGTAGACCAGGTTGAGCGACTGCAGGATCGCGTCGGCCGACCCGGTGTACCAGCGGGGGCCCAGACGTTGCTGGGCGGGGACCGGTGCGACGTACTCGCCGCCCATCCCGCGCATGTGCCACACCTGGGCGATGTGGCGGTCCAGCGAGTGGGACTTGTACTGGGTGAGGACGCAGATCTGCATGAACCCCGCGTTGACGAGGTTGCTGAGCACGAAGTCGATGAGACGGTAGGACCCCCCGAACGGCACCGCGGGTTTGGCCCGGTCCGCCGTGAGCGGGAAGAGTCGCTTGCCCTCGCCACCGGCGAGGACGATTGCTAGGACATGCGGCTGGTTCCTCACG
>DAMDJY010000144.1:0-7617 GCA_032100225.1 Mobilicoccus sp. | reverse complement strand
CACGCCCCCACCGTATCGACTCCGCCCTCACCCGGACCGGTCATCGTGGGGTTTGCCCCCGCCCAGTACCGAACCGTAACCCCGCGGTCGGGCGGTGTTCGCCGGGCACGCCTCGGGCGGGGGCCCGAGCGACTACCTTGGCCGGTGTGCGAGTAGCGATGATGACGAGGGAGTACCCGCCGGAGGTCTACGGCGGTGCCGGAGTGCACGTGACCGAACTGGTGGCCAACCTACGGCCGCTGTGCGAGGTGGACGTGCTGTGCATGGGGGCCGACCGCGACACCGCCCGCGCTTTCCGACCGGATCCCGAGTTGGGCGCGGACGCCAACCCCGCGATCCAGACTCTCTCCGCCGGGTTGCGCATGAGCGTCGCGGCCGAGGTCGCGGACCTCGTCCACTCCCACACCTGGTACACGGGACTCGCCGGGCACCTCGCGGGGCAGCTCTACGGCATCCCGCACGTTGTGTCCGCGCATTCACTGGAACCCAGCCGGCCGTGGAAGGCCGAGCAGCTCGGCGGTGGATACCGGGTCTCGTCGTGGTCGGAGCGCACCGCCTTCGCGGGAGCCGACGCGGTGGTCGCGGTGAGCGCCCGGATGAAGGACGAGATCCTGCGCGTCTACCCCGAGATCGACCCGGACCGCATCCACGTGATCCTCAACGGCATCGACACCTCCGTGTGGTCACCCGTCGAGACCTTCGCCGGCGAGGGTTCGGTCCTGCGCCGGAACGGGGTGGACCCGGACCGGCCGATCGTGGCGTTCGTCGGACGGATCACCCGGCAGAAGGGCGTGCCCCACCTGGTGCGCGCCGCCCGGGACTTCCACCCTGACGCCCAGCTGGTGCTGTGCGCCGGCGCCCCGGACACCCCCGAGATCGCCGCCGAGATGGAGTCGCTGGTGGCGGAGCTGCAGTCCACCCGCGACGGTGTGTTCTGGCTGCGCGACATGCTGCCGCGCGAGGAGGTCATCGAGATCCTCTCCGCCGCGACGGTCTTCGCGTGCCCGTCGGTGTACGAGCCGCTGGGCATCGTCAACCTCGAGGCCATGGCCTGTGAGGCCCCCGTGGTCGCCACAGCCACCGGCGGTATCCCCGAGGTCGTCGTCGACGGCGAGACCGGTTGGTTGGTGCCCATCGAGCAGGTCGACGACGGCACCGGCACCCCGGTCGACCCGGCCGCGTTCGAAGCCGACCTGGCCGCCGCCCTGACCGACGCGGTCTCCGACCGCGAGCGCGCCCGCGCCCGTGGCGTCGCCGGTCGCGCACGCGCGGTGCAGGACTTCTCGTGGAACACGATCGGCGACCGCACGATGGAGGTCTACCAGGACGTCATCGGCTGAGCCGGGCGAGAATTCAGCCCGCCAGATCGAGGGCAGCGAGGCAGGTCGCGTGAGCGAGGGCCTGCCTCGCTGCATGTCCGGCCTCGCGCAGGAGCCGGTCGCGTTCCTGCCCGGTACGCAGGCTCGGGGCGTCGTGGACCGTGCCCAACGCCGTGCCGGTGATCGTGCTCAACGTCGCGGACTGGCGCAGGACTCCGGCGATCCGGGCGTCGATCTGCTCGGGCAGGCCCCAGCGTCCTTCTGCCAGACGGCGGTCCGCGAGGTCACGCAGACCGTCCTTCCAACCGGGGGCGTCGAGACCCTCCAGAGCATCGGTCGTCTGCAGGAGGACTCCGCGCAGATGCCGTTCGACCTCACTGATCGACCCGAGACCGGAGACATCACGCGGCGTCGTGTCGAACGACTCCCACCGCACGATCTCGCCGCGGTCGGCGTCCGGCCCGAACGCCTCGATGGTCGGAACCAGTGCCCCGCCGATCAGCGGCGACCACACGCACTCCTCCGCGTCGACCGCAGCTCCGACGAACTCCATCCCGCCTCGGGGCAGACCCACGAGGTCGCCGGGCGCGGGCAGCGACACCAGCACCACGCGCTCACCGAGTTGCGACCAGAGGTCCAGGCGCGCGACCGCAGGGGCAGCGTCGATCTCCGCGGTGTCGGGGGTGGCCCGCTCCACCGCCTCCTCCAGGCTGCACGACTGCTGCGCGAGCGCCACAGTGGCCCAGAGAGACAGGCGAACGGACGCCGGAAGTTCGGGCATCCCACCAGCCTAAGGGCGGCCCCGCACTCGCACGCGACGCCGCTCTGCGCAGCCGCGGTCGGGGTGGATAGGTCACGGACCGGCCCCGATCACGCCCGGAGTGCCTGAGCACGGCGCCGATCCGGTTAGGGTCGGGGCATGAGTGACGTGCTCGCATTCGCCGACGTGACCGTGACCCGCGGGGGCAAGAACCTGGTGTCCGGTATCGATTGGGAGATCGAAGAAGGACAACGCTGGGTCGTCCTCGGCCCCAACGGCGCAGGCAAGACGACGCTGCTACAGCTCGCCTCCGCCCGGATGCACCCCACCAGTGGGGTCGCCGGGGTGCTCGGTGAGGTCCTCGGCGCGGTCGACGTGTTCGAGCTCCGGCCGCGCATCGGTCTGGCCAGCGCATCCCTCTCCGAGAACGTCCCCGGCGGCGAGTTGGTCAGGGACGTGGTCGTCACGGCCTCCTACGGGATCATCGGCCGCTGGCGTGAGCAGTACGACACGATGGATCTCGGCCGCGCGACCGAGCTGCTCGAGGCTCTGGGCATCGCCCACCTGGCCGAACGCACCTACGGCACCCTGAGCGAGGGCGAGCGCAAGCGCGTCCAGATCGCGCGAGCCCTCATGACCGACCCCGAGCTGATGCTGCTCGACGAGCCGGCCGCCGGTCTCGACCTGGCCGGGCGCGAGGACCTGCTCACCCGCCTCGGCGCCATCGCCGAGGACGTCGAGGCACCGGCCCTGGTGCTCGTCACCCACCACGTCGAGGAGATCCCCCCGGGGTTCACCGACGTGCTACTGCTGCGCGACGGCGTGGTCGTCGCCGCCGGACCCATCGAGATCACGCTGACGGCCGAGAACCTCTCGCGCACGTTCGGCCTCGAGGTCGTGCTCGACCAGCACGGCACCCGGTACAGCGCACGCGCCGCCACGTGAACAGATCCCGGTGGACCGGCGCGCCGAGGTACCACAACCGAACCCGATGAGGAGAGGCTGAGTCCATGGAGGAATGGCTGAACGGCAACCACTGGGCCGCATGGCTCGGTCTGGCGCTGGTCCTGGGCGTGGTCGAGGCTGCCACAGTCGACTTCGTCTTCCTCATGCTCGCCGGCGGCGCCCTCGCCGGCATGGTCGCGGGCGTCGTCACCGACTCGGTGATGATCCAGATGCTCGCGGCGTCGCTGACCGCGCTCGTTCTTCTCGTCGGGGTTCGCCCCGTCGTCAAGCGGCGGATGCTCGATTCCATCCCGGACGCGGGCCTGGGCATCGAGTCCTACTCGGGCCGCGCGGCCGTCGTCACCGAACCGGTCGACGACGAAGACGGCCGAGTGCGTTTCGACGGCGAGATCTGGAGCGCCCGCGTGGCACGGCCGATGTTGCCGCTGACCGTCGGCACCGACGTCGTCGTCGTCTCCGTCGATGGCGCCACCCTGCTGGTGGAGCCTGCGCCGACGGTGCAGGACGAGGTGGTGAGAGACGACACCTGAGGCACGACCGTCGCCCCGCCGGGGCGGCCCGAATTGCTTGCCCGTTCTCACACAAGGGGAGTGACAACGCATGCCCATCGGCACCATCCTCACGCTGCTGTTCGTCGTATTCGTGATCGTCGTCGTCGTACGCTCGGTCCGCATCGTGCCTCAGCAGACCTCGCTCATCATCGAGCGACTCGGTAAGTACTCACGCACCCTCGACGCCGGCTTCCACGTCATCGTCCCGTTCGTCGACAAGGTTCGCGCCAGCATCGACAAGCGCGAACAGGTCGTCTCGTTCCCGCCGCAGCCCGTCATCACGAGCGACAACCTCGTGGTCAGCATCGACACCGTCATCTACTACTCGGTGACCGACGCGACATCCGCTGTCTACGGCATCGCCAACTTCATCCAGGGCATCGAGCAGCTCACGATCACCACGCTGCGCAACGTCATCGGTTCGCTCGACCTCGAGCAGACCCTCACCAGCCGTGACCAGATCAATGGTCAGCTCCGCGGGGTCCTCGACGAGGCGACCGGCAAGTGGGGCATCCGGGTCTCGCGTGTCGAGCTCAAGTCCATCGACCCGCCGCACTCCGTGCAGGACTCGATGGAGAAGCAGATGCGCGCCGAGCGCGACCGCCGCGCCGCCATCCTCACCGCCGAGGGTGTCAAGCAGTCGGCCATCCTCACGGCCGAGGGTGAAAAGCAGAGTTCGATCCTGCGCGCCGAGGGTTCGGCACAGTCCCGCATCCTTGAGGCACAGGGTCAGGCCCGGGCCATCAAGCAGGTCTTCGAGGCCATCCACAAGGGCAAGCCCAACCAGTCCCTGCTGGCCTACCAGTACCTGCAGGTCCTTCCGCAGCTCGCCCGCGGCGACTCCAACAAGATGTGGATCGTCCCGAGCGAGTTCACCGAGGCGATGAAGGGCTTCAGCAAGGCCTTCGGCGCGGATGGTGGGTCCTTCCCCGGTTCCGACGCCACCTCGCCCGAGGTCGACTGGGAGGACGACGAGGACGCCTTCGGCGACATCGCCCTCCAGGACCCGAACGAGGCGCTCAAGCGCGCCCGGGACGAGGCCGCCAGCACGTCGGCCGAGGCCGAGGGCACTGCCGCCGCAATCCAGGGCAAGAAGCCCCGCACCGGTGGCGCTTCTGCCTCCGCTCTGGGCACGTCCGAGGCCATGCCGCAGCTCGGCGCCACGACACCGATCGCCGAGGGCACGCCCCAGGCCACGCAGCCGATGCCGACGCAGTCGCAGCCGGAGCAGGTGCGTCCCCCGATCGAGACGGACGAGCCCATCTGGCGCACGCCCGGAGGTCAGGCACCTCCGCAGTGATCTGCGGCGCGTCTGCGCCGGCATCACCGAGACACCCCGTCACCACTAAGGTGGCGGGGTGTCCGCGTTCGAGGTGGTGGCGATCCTGCTCGCCGGTGTGGCGGCGGGAACGATCAACACGATCGTCGGCTCCGGCTCGCTGGTGACCTTTCCGACCCTGCTGTTCTTCGGGTATCCACCCGTGGTGGCCAACATGAGCAACACGGTCGGGCTCGTCGGCGGCGGCATCACCGGCGTGCATGGGTACCGCCGTGAACTCCGGGGCGCCGGGCAGGTCCTGCGACGCCTCGTGCCCGCCTCCCTGCTCGGTGGGATCACCGGGGGAGTGCTCCTCCTGGTGCTGCCGCCCGAGGTGTTCGAAGTCGTCGTGCCCCTGCTCATTGCCGTCGGGGTCGTGCTCGTCATGCTCGGTCCTCGCCTGCAGCGGCGCGCGGCCGAACGTCGCCGCAGCGATCACGCGCCGACCACCCGCTACGCCGGGCTCGTCATCGGGGTGTTCCTCGCGGGCATCTACGGCGGATACTTCGGAGCCGCCCAGGGCGTCATTCTCGTCGGCATCATGGGTGCCCTGCTCGCCGAAGAACTGCAGACCATCAACGGGATCAAGAACGTGCTCGGCCTCGTGGTCAACGCGGTGTCTGCGCTGGTGTTCATCGTCGTCGCCGGCGCCGAGATCGCCTGGTGGGCGGCCCTGTGCCTGGGCGTGGGCGCCATGATCGGTGGCGTGCTCGGGGCACGCGTCGGCCGTCGCCTGCCGCCGCCGATCCTCCGCGCGGTCATCGTCGTGGTCGGCGTGGTCGCCATCCTCCAGATGACCGTCTTCTCCTGACGCTCTCCTGATCAGCCCGTGAAAGGCAGCGGACCTGCATGACGATCGACATCGAGGACCCCACCGATGAACGGGTGGCGGACTTCTTTCGGCTCACCGACGTGGCTCTACGCCGACGCCTGGAGCCCGAGCGTGGTCTCTACCTGGCCGAGAGCGAGAAGGTGATTCGCCGGGCGCTCGGCGCCGGACACCGGCCCCGATCGTTCCTCATGGCGCGCAAGTGGCTGGCGGAGCTGTCGGACCTCGTCGAGGCGGCCGAAGCCGACGACGTTCCGGTGTACGTCGCGAATGACGATGTCATCCAGGAGATGACCGGCTTCCACCTGCACCGCGGGGCCCTGGCCTCGATGCAACGCCCTGAGCTGCCCGAGTTGGCGCAGGTGCTGCAGGGTGCCCAGCGCGTCGTCGTGCTGGAGGACATCGTCGACCACACCAACGTGTGTGGTCCCAAACTAGCCCATCCGGAACCCGCCGCCGAGCCTCGCAGACGCAGTCGGATCGCGGTGCTGGAGGGGCTCGTTGACCATACCAACGTCGGCAGCGCCTTCCGTAATGCAGCCGCCTTGGGCCTCGATGCGGTGCTGGTGTCTCCGACCTGCGCTGACCCGCTGTACCGGCGCTCGGTACGGGTCTCGATGGGCACGGTCTTCCAAGTGCCGTGGACACGGATCCCCGATTGGACAAAGGGCATTGCGGAGCTCAAGGCGGCTGGCTATGTCCTGGCCGGCATGACGTTGGGGGAAGGCGCGATCACCCTCGACGAGCTGGTGGCCGAGGATCACGAGAAGCTCGCTCTCGTGTTCGGCACCGAAGGCCACGGCATCACGCGGGAAACTGATGCTCTACTCGATCGCCGGGTCACGATCCCGATGATGGGCGGAGTCGACTCGTTGAACGTGACGGCAGCCGCCGCCGTGGCGTTCTACGCGACGAGGTGATGATGGCTGGAATCCCGAGTGTCAGTCGTGCCCGATATCGTGAGAGCAAACCACCCAACACCGTGATTGCGCAGTGGCGCGGGGGAGACAGACCTATGGCACCGACGACCAAAGAGGCGCAGCGAGCAGAGTTGCACAAGACGATCTGGCGCATCGCCAATGACCTGCGCGGCAGCGTCGATGGGTGGGACTTCAAGTCCTACGTGCTGGGAATGCTCTTCTACCGGTTCATTTCTGAGAACCTCACGGCGTACCTCAACAAGAACGAGCACGATGCGGGCGAGGTGTCGTTTGACTACCGGCTGGCGGCGGATTCTGACGCGGAGTTCGCTCGCGACGAGGTTGTCGCGGAGAAGGGGTTCTATATCCTGCCGTCCGACTTGTTCGCCAATGTGCGCGATCGTGCCGCGGGCGACGAGAATCTCAACGAGACGCTCGAGCGGGTCTTCAAGAACATCGAGGCGTCGGCGCTGGGTACGGACAGTGAGGACGACATCAAGGGTCTGTTCGATGATCTGGATGTCAACAGCAACAAGTTGGGCTCGACGGTCGCCAAGCGCAATCAGAAGCTGGTGAAGCTGCTCGACGCGATCGGTGACCTGCCGCTGGGGCGGTGGGAGAACAACTCGATCGATCTGTTCGGTGACGCCTACGAGTACCTGATGCAGATGTACGCGGCCAACGCCGGCAAGTCCGGCGGTGAGTACTACACGCCCCAGGAGGTCTCCGAGCTGCTGGCGCGCATCACGGTGGTCGGCAAGACACAGGTCAACAAGGTCTACGATCCGGCCGTCGGATCGGGGTCGCTGCTGCTGAAGTTCGACAAGGTGCTCGGCAAGAACAACGTCCGCCAGGGCTTCTACGGTCAGGAGATCAACCTGACCACGTACAACCTCGCACGGATCAACATGTTCCTGCACGACGTGAACTACGCCGACTTCAACCTCGCCCACG
>DAMDJY010000143.1:8629-9037 GCA_032100225.1 Mobilicoccus sp. | reverse complement strand
GCCTGGGCCGGCACCGACCGGCAGGTCCGCGGCCGCATCATGGCCCTGTTGCGTGAGACACCCGATCCCGTCCGCGCCACCGACCTCGCCGCCGCCTGGCCCGACGACGCCGCCAAACGCGACCGCTGCCTCGCCTCCCTCATCGAGGACGGCCTGGTCGAGCCGGTGCCCGTAGCGGAGGGCACTCCGACCGCGGCCGAACATGAGCAGTTCTACCGCCTCCCCACCGCCGACGCCTGAACGGCGCGACAGTCAGTTTGGGAGGTGCAGTGTCTGTCGGCGTAGGCTGGGAGATTGTGCCCTCCTCCCCTTCCGCCCTCGCGATGCGCCGTGCCCCGGTGAGCGTCCGCGGCCATGTGCGCGCCTTCGCTGTGCTGGTGGCAGCGGGGTTCCGGCGGTTCACGGCCT
>DAMDJY010000143.1:0-8619 GCA_032100225.1 Mobilicoccus sp. | reverse complement strand
GCTGGCTGCCGTGGCGGGCATCGTCGCCAACGTCACGTTCGGGTACATCCGCGGTGCCGTGCTCGTGGCGATCGCCGGCGCGGGCGCTGTTGCTGCTGCCGGGTATTCGCCGGGTGGGCTGCAGACCTACAACTGGCTCACCCAGTCGGCGATCGGGGCGTTGGCGATCTGGGGCACCTCCGAGGTCTCCGATCGGGTGCGCTCCGGTGACATCGCCGTCGACCTCGCGCGGCCCCTCGACCTGATGACGACGTTCCTCGCGCAGGACCTCGGCCGGGCCGGCGCGTCCGCCCTGCTGCGCGGCCTGCCGACCCTCGCCGTCGGCGCCCTCACCGTCGGACTCACGCTCCCGACCACTGCGCTCCCGTGGATGGCGGGGCTGCTCGGGATCCTGCTGGCGCTCGTCATCTCGTTTCTCGCCCGGTTCGCGCTGCAGCTCATCTCGTTCTGGGTGGTGGAGATCCGCGGCATCCAGACGCTCTACATGGTGATCTCGGGTTTCTTCGCCGGCCTGGTGTTTCCGCTGGCCCTCATGCCGGATTGGCTGCACACCGCGGCGCTGCTCACCCCGTTCCCCTCGATGCTGCAGTTCCCCGTCGACATCCTGTCCGGGCGTGCGACCGGTGCTGACATTTGGTGGCTCCTCGCGCAGCAACTCGGATGGCTCGTGGCACTCGTCGTTCTCGGCCGCATCGCCCTGGCCGCGGGCACCCGCCGACTCGTCGTCCAGGGAGGCTGACGTGGCCACCGATCTGCGCCGCTCCGCCCGCGCCTACCGGATGCTGCTCGGCTCCCGCATCCGCAGCCAGCGCATGTACACGACGTCGTTCGCGCTCGACGTCGTCGGCTCGCTGCTCGTCGGCCTCGTCGAGTTCGCCGAGGTGTGGATCGTGTTCCACAACGTCGAGACCTTCGGCGGCATGACGTTCGCGCAGATCTGCCTGTTGTTCGGCATCTCGCACGTCGGGTTCTCGTTCTCGCAGGTGCTGTTCGGCCACGTCGATCGCATCCCGCTCTACCTGCGCACCGGCACCCTGGAGGCGTTCTACCTGCGTCCGCTCTCGGTGCTCGGCCAACTCGTCACGAGCGAGGTGGCGTTCCGACGCCTGGGCTGGGGCGCACTGTCCGTCGTCGTGCTGACCTGGGCATTGGCGGTCGTCGACATCGTGTGGTCGCCGGCCAAGGTGGCGTTGCTCGTCCTCGCCCTCGCGTCGTCGATCGCCCTGTTCGCGGCGCTGTTCGTCGCGGCGGCGGGGCTGCAGTTCTTCCTCGTCGACGGCCAGGAGATGACGAACGCGTTCACCTACGGCGGGCGGTACGCCTCCCAGCAACCCGCGTCGATCTTCACACGCGGACTGGTCATCGCGTTCGTCGTGGCCGTGCCCGTCGCGTTCACCGGCTACGTCCCGACGCTCGGGCTGCTCGACCTGCCTGCGCCGCGCACCCTGCCGTGGCTCGGCCCGCAGCTCGCGTGGTTCGCGCCGCTCGTCGCCGCCTGGACCTGGATGCTCGCGCTGCTGTGCTGGCGCGTCGGCACCCGTCACTACCAAGGAGGTGGAGGGTGATGCCTCCCCGCGACCCCGTCATCGAAACTCGCGACCTGGTGCGGGAGTTCAGCGTCCGCAAGGGCCTGCGCCGCAGCGTCGTCCGGGCCGTCGACGACCTCACGGTCTCCGTCGAGGCCGGTGAGTCTGTCGGGTACATCGGTGCCAACGGCGCCGGCAAGTCGACGACGATCAAGATGCTCACCGGCATCCTCGTGCCGACGTCGGGGCAGGTG
The DNA here is from genome assembly GCA_032100225.1 of Mobilicoccus sp. GTDB lineage: Bacteria > Actinomycetota > Actinomycetes > Actinomycetales > Dermatophilaceae > Mobilicoccus. The sequence goes on along the minus strand of DAMDJY010000143.1, from coordinate 6,839 downwards.
CGCACGTGCGGTCTCGACCCGACGAGCAGCCGCCGCGACCTGGCACGCCGGATCGGCGTCGTGTTCGGGCAGCGTAGTCAGTTGTGGTGGGATCTGCCGCTGCGCGACACCTACCCGATCCTCGCCGCCATCCACGGCCTGTCTGCAGCCGAGGAGCGCGACCGCACAACGGAGCTCGTCGATGCCCTCGACCTGTCGGCGTTCCTCGACACCCCGGTGCGGCAGCTCTCCCTGGGGCAGCGGATGCGCGGTGAGCTCGCCGCGGCACTGCTCCACTCCCCCGAGCTCGTCATCCTCGACGAACCGACGATCGGCCTCGACGTGTTGAGCAAGGCGCAGCTCCGACAGTTCTTGCGCGGAGAGCGAGAGCGCCACGGGATCACCCTGTTGCTCACCACGCACGACATGAGCGACATCGAACACCTCTGCGACCGTGTGCTTCTCGTGGATTCGGGCCGACTGTTGTACGACGGCGACCTGCCGTCACTGGCCCGAACGATGGGCGCACGACGCGTCCTCGTCGTCGATCTCGAACTCCCGCACGCCGACCTTACCGAGCTGGTGGACGCCGACGGTCGCCCGCTAGAGGGTGTGCATCACGTCGGATCCGAAGCCGACGGACTTCGCCAACGACTCGCGTTCGACGCCGAACGCACATCTGCCGCAGTGGTTCTCACCGCCGTGTCGCGAGTGGCCGACGTGCGCGACCTCTCCATCGAGGAGCCCGACATCGAAGATGTCGTGCGCCGGGTCTACGCCTCGGGCCTGAACTAGCGTCAGTCCTCGTGCTCCGTGCGGATGCGGCGGGACGGGGTGAAGGCGTGGATGGCGACGACGTCGGGTTCGTCGGCGATGCCGGGGCCGCCCTGGTCGAGCCAGGTGCCGACGGCGGAGATGACATCGGGGTCGTGCAGGTCGCGGAGCCACAGCGGGCGGCCACCGGCGCGGCGACCCTCGGGAGTGGGTTGGACGACGCTGACGCTGTCGCCCTCGCACACGTCGAAGCAGTCGACGCCGCGGGTCAACACGTCTGGCCGCTGACCCAGGCCGCACAACCGCACCGGACCGACGACCTCGGACGACTCCCCCGCCCAACAGGCCTGGCAGACGCTGATGCTCTTCTGGTCACCCCGGCCCCGACCGGCGTTGGCACCGGCGCCCTTGCCTCGAGGCTGACGCGCCAAGTCAGAGCACCTTGAGCATGCGGGTGTTGCCGAGGGTGTTGGGCTTGACCCGCTCGAGGTCGAGGAACTCGGCCACACCCTCGTCGTACGAGCGCAGCAGCTCGGCGTACACCTGCGGCTCGACGGGGATGCCATCGATCGGCTCGAAGCCGTGGCGCCCGAAGAAGGCCGTCTCAAAGGTCAAGCAGAACACGCGCGCCACACCGATCTCACGCGCATCCTCGAGGAGCTGCCGCAGGATGGCCGAGCCCATGCCCGTGCCCTTCTGATCCTCACGCACCGTCAGGGTGCGGACCTCCGCGAGGTCCTTCCACATGACGTGCAGCGCGCCACAGCCGACGACCTCGCCGGCCTCGTTGCGGCAGACGCGGAACTCGGGGAGGTTCTCGTAATAGGAGACCGTCTCCTTGGCGAGCAGCACACGCTTGCCCGCCTGCGGATCCACGAGCTTGCGGATGCCGTCGACATCGGATGTGCGGGCGCGGCTGACCTCGATCATCCCGACAGTATCCAGGCGAGTGCACCTGCACGACGGGGTGTCTCGCACCGTGTCGCATGCACGTGTCGTACGCACGTGCCGCGAGTTGTGGTGGTCTCAGGCGCGACCGGGCGTGACGGGCAACGCGCGCTTGTGGGCGGTGCGGTGGTACCAGCCGGTGATGGTTTTCTCGGCCTCGGCGGAGACCTCGCCGCCTTCGAGGTACTCGTCGACGTCGGCGTAGCTGACGCCGAGGGCGACCTCGTCGGCGAGCAGCGGCTTGTCGGATTCGAGGTCGGCGGTCGGGACCTTCTCGACGACGCTCTCGTCCGCGCCGAGGTGGCGGGCCAGGTCACGCACGCGCCGCTTGGGCAGGCCCGCGAGCGGGGTGAGATCGCATGCCCCGTCACCGAACTTGGTGTAGAAACCGACGACGGCCTCGGCGGCCTGGTCGGTGCCGACGACGAGCATCCCGCGCGCTCCGGCGACGGTGTACTGCGCGATCATCCGCTGCCGGGCCTTGACGTTGCCGCGCACGAAGTGGGCGTTCGTGGGCTCGGGCATCCCTGCGCCGACGCACGCCGACCACATGGCGTCGGTCGCGGGGGCGATGTCGACGGTCAGTGTCTCGTCGGGGCTGATGAATTCCAGCGCGCGCTGCGCGTCGGCCTCGTCGGCCTGCACGCCGTACGGGAGGCGCATGGCCACGAACGATGCGTCGCCGCCCTCGAACCGAACGCGTTCGACCGCGAGCTGGCACAACCGGCCGCCCAGGCCGGAATCGACGCCGCCGGAGATCCCGAGGACGTACCCCTTGGCCTTCGTCCTGCGCAGGTAGTCGGCGAGGAACTCCACCCGACGCTCGGCCTCGGCTGCCGCGTCGAACGTGGCGGGGTCGATCACCTCGAGCTCGTCCATGATGCGCTGCTGCAGGTCACGATCGGTCATGCGCCCATGATGCTCCACCCTCGAGTCGCAGCGCATCTCGGGCGCGTCCGCCGGCAACCGCGGGGCACCGGCAGTCACCGAGACGCCGGCCCGCAGAGGCAGCGAGGCCGCTACCCCGGTGGGGTAGCGGCCTCGCTGGATGAGGTGTCGGTCAGGCCTGGGCCGGGCCGCCCTCGGGAAGGTCGGTGATGGGCGGGACATCGGCGGCAGAGGCGGCGCCGCCGGGGGTGCCGTGGATCTGCTCGGGTGCGCCGTGGTCGCTGCCCTCTGCGTGGTCGGGCAGCGGCACCTCGCTGAAGTCCTTCTTGGTGCCGACGAACGTGAACGTCGCGTCGTCACCCTCACCCTCGACGTCGACCGAGACGAGCTGGCCCGCCATGAGGTCGCCGTAGAGGATCTTCTCGCTCAGCATGTCCTCGATGTCGCGCTGGATCGCACGACGCAGGGGACGTGCACCGAGCACCGGGTCGTACCCGCGCTTGGCGAGCAGCGCCTTGGCTGCGGGCGTGAGCTCGATGCCCATGTCCTTGTCGCGCAGACGCTCGTCGAGCCGCGCGATCATGAGGTCGACGATCTCGACGATCTCCGACTGGCTGAGCTGCGGGAACACGACGATGTCGTCGACACGGTTGAGGAACTCGGGGCGGAAGTGCTGCTTGAGCTCGTCCTGCACCTTGCGCTTCATGCGCTCGTAATTGCCCACCGTGTCGTCGTTCTGGGAGAAGCCCAGGCTGACGGCCTTGCTGATGTCGCGGGTACCAAGGTTGGTCGTCATGAGGATGACGGTGTTCTTGAAGTCCACGACGCGGCCCTGGGCGTCGGTCAGGCGACCGTCCTCCAGGATCTGCAGCAGGCTGTTGAAGATGTCGGCGTGAGCCTTCTCGACCTCGTCGAACAGCACGACGGAGAACGGCTTGCGGCGCACCTTCTCGGTGAGCTGGCCACCCTCTTCGTAGCCGACGTAGCCGGGAGGCGACCCGAACAGGCGCGAGACCGTGTGCTTCTCGGCGAACTCGGACATGTCGAGCGTGATGAGCGCGTCCTCGTCACCGAACAGGAACTCGGCGAGCGCCTTGGCCAGCTCGGTCTTACCGACACCGGTGGGGCCGGCGAAGATGAACGAGCCGCCGGGGCGACGCGGGTCCTTGAGGCCGGCGCGGGTGCGTCGGATGGCCTGCGAGAGCGCCTTGATGGCGTCCTCGTTACCGACGATGCGCTTGTGGAGCTCGCCCTCCATGTTGAGCAGGCGGGTCGACTCCTCCTCGGTGAGCTTGAACACGGGGATACCGGTGGAGGCGGCGAGCACCTCGGCGATGGTCTCCTCGTTGACCTCGGCCACGACATCCATGTCGCCGGCCTTCCATTCCTTCTCACGCTTGTTCTTGGCCTCGATGAGCTGCTTCTCGTCGTCGCGCAGCTTGGCGGCCTTCTCGAAGTCCTGGCCGTCGATGGCCGATTCCTTCTCGCGGCGCACGTGGGCGATCTTCTCGTCGAACTCGCGCAGGTCCGGCGGCGCGGTCATGCGCTTGATGCGCAGGCGGGCGCCGGCCTCGTCGATGAGGTCGATGGCCTTGTCGGGCAGGTACCGGTCGTTGATGTACCGGTCGGCCAGGTTCGCGGCGGCCACGATGGCGGCGTCGGTGATGGAGACGCGGTGGTGCGCCTCGTACCGGTCGCGCAAACCCTTGAGGATCTCGATGGCGTGTGTCAGGGTCGGCTCGGCCACCTGGATCGGCTGGAAACGACGCTCGAGCGCCGGGTCCTTCTCGATGTGCTTGCGGTACTCGTCCAGCGTGGTGGCACCGATGGTCTGCAGCTCACCGCGGGCCAGCATCGGCTTGAGGATGCTGGCGGCGTCGATCGCGCCCTCGGCGGCACCCGCACCGACGAGGGTGTGGATCTCGTCGATGAACAGGATGATGTCGCCGCGCGTGCGGATCTCCTTGAGCACCTTTTTGAGTCGCTCTTCGAAGTCACCGCGGTAGCGCGAACCGGCCACGAGCGCGCCGAGGTCGAGCGTGTAGATGTGCTTGTCCTTGAGCGTCTCGGGGACCTCGCCCTTGACGATGTCCTGCGCGAGACCCTCGACCACGGCCGTCTTACCGACGCCGGGCTCACCGATGAGGATCGGGTTGTTCTTGGTGCGGCGCGAGAGAACCTGCATGACGCGCTCGATCTCGCTGCTGCGCCCGATGACGGGGTCGAGCTTGCCTTCTCGAGCGGCCTGCGTGAGGTTGCGGCCGAACTGGTCGAGCACGAGCGACCCCGCGGGGGTGCCCTCACCCGAGGTGGACTGGCCACCGACGCCGGCCGCTGCGGTCTCCTTGCCACCCTGGTAGCCCGAGAGCAGCTGGATGACCTGCTGGCGGACCCGGTTGAGGTCGGCCCCGAGCTTCTGCAGCACCTGCGCCGCGACACCCTCGCCCTCACGGATGAGGCCGAGCAGGATGTGCTCGGTGCCGATGTAGTTGTGGCCGAGCTGCAGCGCCTCCCGCAGGCTGAGCTCCAGGACCTTTTTGGCGCGGGGGGTGAAGGGGATGTGGCCACTGCTGGCCTGCTGCCCTTTGCCGATGATCTCCTGCACCTGCTCACGCACGGCGTCGAGCGAGATGCCCAGGCTTTCGAGGGCCTTGGCGGCCACGCCTTCACCCTCGTGGATGAGGCCCAGCAGGATGTGCTCGGTGCCGATGTAGTTGTGGTTGAGCATGCGCGCCTCTTCTTGCGCCAGCACGACCACACGACGGGCCCGATCGGTGAACCGCTCGAACATGAAAATTCGCTCCTCGCTATCGAGATCACTCGATGCTACTTGGGCTGCCTGCAGATCCCCGACTCGACTTGCGTGCCGCCTCACGGCGCACGCGGGGGATGTCTCACGCGGGGGATGTCTCACGCGGCACAACGCCGTGCCCCGGCCTGCTTGTTCCCCTTCGCCGCCCGCCCGGTTGTCCGCTCACGGCGGACACGCACGAGGCCCGGACGAGGGCTTGCGTTCGAGCGCGCTCGAAGGCCTAGCGTCGGGGGCATGCACTTCCCCGGCGCTCTCCCTCCCGGCGGCGCCCTGCCCATCCGGGTGGTGGCCGCCGAGCTCGGCGTCAGCGCCCACACCCTGCGGTACTACGAGGACCTCGGGCTCGTCCGAGTGCCGAGGGACGCCGCGGGTCACCGGTCGTACGACACCGCGGCGCTGGGACGGTTGGAGTTCCTCGTCCGGATGCGCGCCGCCGGTGTGGGGATCGGCGACCTGCGCCGGTACGTCGACCTCGTGGAGCAGGGGCCCGAGACGATGCCCACGCGCCTGGAGATGCTCCACGAACACCGCGCCTCGATCCGGCACCGCATCGAGGCGCTCCGGCGCGCCCTCGACCTCACCGAGTACAAGATCCGCGCCTACGGCGGGACCCTCGACGACACCCCCACCCCCACTCCGGCCCACAGCGGCCCTCACACCCAGGAGTCCCCATGACCGTCACCCTCGCCCCCGACCTGCAGGCCTCACCCATCGGGTTCGGTTGCATGGCCCTGTCTCACGTCTACGGCGGCACCAGCGACGACGCCGCCCGCGCCACCCTCACCGCGGCCCTGGAGGCCGGGATCACGTTCCTCGACACCGCCGACGTGTACGGCGAGCCGCGCCCCGGTACGAGCGGCCCCGCCGGTACCAACGAGGAGATGCTGGCCCCGTTCCTCGCCCGTCACCGCGACGAGGTGCAGCTCGCCACGAAGTTCGGCATCACCGGGGCGATCGGCCGGGTCGACTCCGACGCCAAGCGCACGAGCGGCGACCCCTCCTACGTGCGAGCCGCGTGCGACGCGTCCCTGCGCCGGCTCGGGGTGGACGTCATCGACCTCTACTACCAGCACCGCCCCGACCCTGACGTGCCCGTCGAGGAGACGGTCGGCGCGATGGGCGAGCTCGTCGCGGCGGGCAAGGTGCGGCATCTGGGACTCTCGGAGGTGACCGCCGACGAGCTGCGCCGCGCCCACGCGACGTACCCGATCGCCGCGGTGCAGAGCGAGTGGAGCGTGTGGTCCCGCGACGTCGAGGCCCACGTCGTGCCCACCTGTGCGGAGTTGGGCATCGGGTTCGTGCCGTATTCGCCCCTGGGTCGCGGGTTCCTCACCGGCACCCTGACCCGCGAGCAGGTGGCGGGCGACCTGCGCGGCGGGACCGCCCGCATGGGCGAGGCGTGGGACGCCAACCAGGCGGCCCTCGCCGTCGTCACCGC
>DAMDJY010000142.1:0-9082 GCA_032100225.1 Mobilicoccus sp. | reverse complement strand
GGACGCCGCCGAACAACGCGCCCGCCCCGAGGCACAGCCCCGCCGCGACGTAGTAGTGCACGGTGACGCGGAACCGGCCGGGCAGCGCGTGCCGCAGCTCGCGCCACAGCGACCCCGCATGCCAGCACACCGCCAGCCCCACGAGCGTCGCACCCATCGCCACGAGGTAACCCAGACCACTCGGCACACCGGTCATGACCAGCGCCGCGCCCACCATGACCATCGTGATCCGCATCGACTGATCCCGGCGCGACTCGGCCGTGGCGGGCACCTTGAGCAGCGCGTCGGTGAAGTAGCGGCTCCACACGAGGATCGCGTGCGTCAACGCCCCCAGCAGCACCATGTGGATCATCAGCCATGTCGACGACGGCACCCAGCGATGCACCATCGACACCACGACCGCCGCCACCAGCCACACCACCGAGGGGTAGTCGCGCAGCGGCCACTGCCGCCGATGCACCGGTGTTCCGGTCGGGCGCGATGTCAGGCGAAGGGAGTCAGGTGCGGGCACGAGCAGTCACCACCGGGGACGGACGACGCGAGGACGTGGGGCGTGAAGACATGAGGACCAGGGCAAAGGACACGACGACGAACACCAACACGGCAAGGACTGTCAGAACGGACCCCACTTGCCACACCAGCTCGCCCGCCCCGGCGGCGGAGATGACATCACCAGCTACGCGCACGAGCAGGCCGACATGCAGCATGACCAGCGGCACCCACGAGACGCGCGCATACGGCAGGGCGCGACCGATCACGGCGGGCAGGATGATCGGCGCGTGCGCGATCACCATCGACATGGCGTAACCGAGAAAGACGGCGTGCACGGTCACGTCGTAGGCGGGCCCGACCGGAACGCCGACCACGAGCCACGTGGCACCCGCGACCGCGAGCCAGCCGTACCCCGCGAGCAGAGCCGCCGCACTGTACCGACGCAGACCGGAGGCGCGGATGAAGCGCCGCGCGACGTCGTCCCGCACGAGCCAGACCGTCATGGCGAGGAGCGCAGCACCAAAGGCATGCAGACCTCCGGCGGGCCACGCGAGGGCGAGGAGCGAGGTCAGGACCAGCAACGATCCGAGCACGAGCAGACGCGCGGGCGCCTGCACCCCCATCGTGAGCACCGCCAGTTCGGTGCGTTCGGCGGCGATGGTCAGCACGACGAACGTCACGAGCAGACAGACGATCGCGGGAATCGGGGCCACCAACCACAACACCGCAGCGAGCAATGCCGAGACCGCGGCGAGCGATTCGACGGCGACGACCGGGGCGCGCGCCCGCTGCCACAGCACCAGGTAGATCACGACGAACACCGCGCACCCCTGCGCGAGCAGCAACGCGCCGAACACCGGCGGCGCTCCCAGGATCAGCGCGAGACTCCCCGCCGCGAGAGTCGCCGGGGCCAGCAGTGCCCACGAGCGGCCCAACGACTGCGCCCGTTCCAGCGAGATCAATGTGCCGAGAAACCCCAGCACCATGACGATCCCGTGCGCCAGCCCGAGCCGCTCGGAGGGAACCGGCGCCCACACCCCCGCACGTACGAGACCCGCATCGAGCCCGGCCAGCAAACTCGCGCCACCCAGGGCGAGCAAGGCCAACCGCGCCTTGGGCAACGGCCGACGTCGCGGGGACGAGGCGGGGCTTGGGGACGACACAGGATTTGGGGACGACGCCGGCCCCACGGCCGGTGCGGCCGCGGGGCGAGAAGACGGGGTCGAGGTCAGCCCGCGACCTTGGTGAACGTGACGCGCACGCCGTCACCAGCGGCGAGGTCAGCCTCGCGGTCGACGTAGCCGATCTGCACGGAATCACCGAAGGCCTCGCGCACCTGGTCCAGGAGCGGCAGCGGGTCGTGCGGAGCCATGAGGATCATGCCTGCACCGGGGTTGACCTGCGAGATCGCGCCGAGGATCGCACCGTGCCGGATGGCTCCGGGAATGACGCGGGCATCGAGGGTGGGCAGCTCGTCGTGGCTGCACCCGCAGCCACAACCGCCGGTGTTCTTCTCCGTCAGAGGGAGCTGCTGAGTCATGGGGTTCTCCTCGCGTCGCGGCACCGATCCGCCCACTGCGGATGCCTCAGCAATTATTACACCAAAACTCGTGCTAAATACCAGGCGCAGCCGATCGCCCAGCCCTCCACAGCCAGCACGGCCTCGTCGACCCAGAGCGCCCTGGGAACCGCAATGCAAGGAGTGGCGATCACTACCCACGGACCGTGTCCGTATGCTTACCTGGCCATTACCAGTTCGTGACCAACTTCTTGTGGTCCTTTCCCTTCACCTGCCCGAGGTCGTGCCGATGTCGTCAAGGAATGCCGCCCGCAGGTCTGTCGACCCTCACCGCCCGCAACGCAACGGTGGGCCGAGGATCCGGACCCGCGTCGTCGCTGGCCTCGGCATCGCCGCTCTCGACGGCGTCGGCGGAGTCGCCGCAACGGGCAGCCTGGACGTGGCGCACACGATCCCACAGGTCGAGGCCGCAGCCGCCACGATGACCACCGCACTGCTCCCCTCCGCACAAACCTCTGCGGCACCGGCAGCACCCATCCAGCCGACCACCGCCCCGAGCGGAGCGGGCGTGCCCGCTGCGACGTACGTCACCGTTCCAGCGGCGGCAGTGCCCGGACTCACGACGGCCGGTGCCGCGTCCGGCGTTCGACCCGCAGCAGGAGCACGGGCCGGTGCGGGAGTGCGAGCCACCCCCGCGAGCCGCGCCCGACTCGGTGCAGAACAACGAGCCTCCCGCGACGCAGACCGGGCCGTGCTCGGTGCGACCGCAGGTTTTGCCCGGCCGGTTCACGGCACGCACCAGAGCTCGGGTTTCGGGCCGCGGTGGGGCCGGATGCACAAGGGCATCGACTTCGCCGGACCCGTCGGCCTGCCCATTCGCGCCGTCGCTGCGGGGACCGTGAGCATCGCCGAGGTGCAGAGCGGCTACGGCAATCTCATCGAGATCACTCACGAGGACGGCAGCTTCACCCGCTACGGGCACCTCGACAGGATCCGCGTGCATCCCGGCGACGAGGTCACCCCCGCCCAGATCATCGGCACCCTCGGCAACACCGGCCGCTCGACCGGGCCACACCTGCACTTCGAGGTGCGCACGCCGGCGGGCACCCCGATCAACCCGGCGCCGTGGCTGCGTGAGCGCGGCATCGTTCCCGCCGAGGTCGAGCCAGCCGCTCCCCAGGAATGAGTCGTCTCAGAGCTTTTCGAGGGGCGCGTAGCGCAGCAGCAGGCGCTTGACGGAGTCGCCGCCGAAGTCGACGTGCGCCATCGTGCGGTCACCCTCGCCCTCGACGCGCACGACCTTGCCGAGCCCGAACGAGTCGTGATTGACCCGGTCGCCGGGTGAGAGCGACGGAATCGGCCGACTGCCCGGAGTCCTGACGCCGGGGCGCGCAGCCAGGGTCGCGATGGCGGGAGCCTTGCGGGTGTGGATGCCCGAGGCGCCCCTGACGGAGGCGTCCTCACGCTCCCATTCGATGAGCGACTCAGGAATCTCACCGAGGAACCGTGACGGCGGGTTGTACTGCGGCTGGCCCCACGCGGAGCGAACCGCAGCGCGGGAGAGGTGCAGCCGCTCGCGGGCGCGGGTGATCCCCACGTAGGCGAGGCGCCGCTCCTCCTCGAGCTCGGTGGAGTCGGCGAGAGACCGCGCGTGCGGGAACGTGCCGTCTTCGAGCCCGACGAGGAAGACGACGGGAAACTCCAGACCCTTGGCGGTGTGCAGAGTCATGAGCGTGACGGTGCCTTGATCTTCGGCAGGCGCCGCGACGCCGTCGGCGACGGCCTCGTCGGGGACCTCGTCGGCGTCGGCCACGAGCGAGACGCGTTCGAGGAAATCGTCGAGGACACTCGGCCCGTCGGAACCGCCCTCGAGCGCGGCCTGCTCGTCGAACTCGCGTGCCACACCGACGAGTTCGGCGAGGTTGTCGAGCCGTGTCTCGTCCTGGGGGTCGCGGCTGGCGCGCAGCTCGTCGATGTAGCCGCTCTGGTGCAGCACGGCCTCGAGCAGGTCCCCCACGCCGGCGCCGTTGTCACGCACTTCGCGCAGCGACTCCAGCAGCGAGGTGAAGCCCTGGATGGACTTGACCGAGCGCGTCGCGATACCGGGGGCGTCGTCGGCCATCGCCAGCGCCTGGATGAACGAGATGCGGTCGCGCTCGGCGAGCATCGTGATGCAGGCCTGAGCGCGGTCGCCGATGCCGCGCTTGGGCACGTTGATGATGCGGCGCAGGTTGACGGTGTCGGCCGGGTTGGCGATGACCCGCAGGTAGGCCAGGGCGTCCTTGACCTCGCGACGCTCGTAGAACCGGGTGCCACCGACGATCTTGTACGGCAATCCGACCCTGACCAGCACCTCTTCGAGGGCGCGGCTCATCGCGTTGGTGCGGTAGAACACCGCGACGTCGCCCGGGCGCACGCCGTGCTTGTCGGCCAGCTCGTCGATGCGTCGGGCCACGAACGCGGCCTCGTCGTGCTCGGAGTCGGCGACGTAGCCGACGACCTTGTCGCCGGCGCCCGCGTCGGTCCACAGCCGCTTTGGGCGGCGTTCGGTGTTCTTGGCGATGACGGCGTTGGCGGCTTCGAGCACCGTGTTGGTGCTGCGGTAGTTCTGCTCGAGCAGGATGGTGCGGGCCTGCGGGTAGTCCTCCTCGAACTCCACGATGTTGCGGATCGTGGCGCCGCGGAAGGCGTAGATCGACTGGTCGGCGTCACCGACGACCACGAGTTCGCCGGGCGCGACGGGGTGCTCCCCCGGCCCGATCTCGACCGGCGCCGACAGCTCGCGCACCAGCACGTACTGGGCGTGGTTGGTGTCCTGGTACTCGTCGACGAGCACGTGACGGAACCGGCGCCGGTAATACTCGGAGACGTCAGGGAAGGCCTGCAGGATGTTGACCGTCGTCATGATGAGGTCGTCGAAGTCCATGGCATTGGCCTCGCGCAGCCGCCGCTGGTACATCGTGTAGGCCTGCGCCAGCACGGAATCGGCCGGGTTGGCGTCCTCGGCATTGGCGCGGGACGAGAACTCCTCCTCGTCGACCAGCTCGTTCTTGAGGTTGCTGATCTGGTGGGAGAACGAGCGCGGCGGGTACCGCTTGGGGTCGAGGTCGAGGTCGCGCATGACCATCGCCATGAGTCGCTGGGAGTCGGCGGCGTCGTAGATGGAGAAGCTGCTCTTGAGGCCGACGCGCGTGGCCTCCTTGCGCAGGATGCGCACGCAGGCGCTGTGGAACGTGCTGACCCACATCGCCCGGGCACGGGGCCCCACCAGGGATTCGACACGCTCGCGCATCTCGGCGGCGGCCTTGTTGGTGAACGTAATCGCGAGGATCTGGCCGGGGTTCACGTGCCGCTTCGCCAACAGGTAGGCGATGCGGTGGGTGAGCACGCGCGTCTTACCCGAGCCGGCGCCGGCGACGATGAGCAGCGGCGTTCCCTCGTGGACGACGGCCTCACGCTGTTGCGGGTTGAGCCCCTCGAGGAGGGCATCGACGTCGAGTTCGTGCGAGCCCCGGGTCGACCGGCGTGCCGGCCCCTCCTCGCCACGCGCGGCCCAGGTCGGTACACCCGACTCGTCGACCTCGGTGGCCACGGCCCTGGCCGCACGAGAGGTCGGGGCCATGTCGGCAGTGGGCTTCGCCGGCGCGCCTGTGGCAGCGGCAGGCGTGGCGGAGTGACCTGGCTGCTGCGCGGCAGGGGGCAGGTCGAGATCGGGAAGTTCGTCGAAGAGGCTCATCTCGCGAGCGAGTCTAGGACGTGGCTCCGACAACCCTTCGCCCTGCATCGACGCCCCTTGTCCCAGTGCAGAACTGACGTGACACAGCGCCGAACTCCGAGCCGGGCGCCGTCTTGGGCCCGCCGCGCCAGGCTCAGGGATGCAAGGCCGGCGAATAATCCGTTGCGCCCTGATCCTGCGCGGTTCTACCGTCGAGGGACACAGGAAGGGAGGTGATCCGAAACGTGATGAACTTTCGGACGTGTGAGGTGGTCGCGCGATAAGCGCGATCCACATTCGGACGCGTGATTTCGAATCCACCGCGATCACCGCGACCGGCACCCCTGAGCGGACCCGTCCACCGCTCGGCCGCCACTCGAACCAGTACGACTGAAGCTCAGTACGACTGAGGCCGAGGCAGCCAGGTGCAGGTCGTCCAGAACGACGAACCGGCCCGTTCCCCCGTGAGGAGAGCGGGCCGGTTCCGTTGTGCTCGGGGCGAATGCGCGCCGAGGAACGTGTTCGACTCAGTGGCCGAACAGGGCGTAGAGAACGTTGATGACGGTGAACAGGGCGGCGAAGTGAACGAAGAGCTGCTTGTTCTGGCCACGCTTGGCCCGGGCTCCCGCGATCTCGCAGAACGCGACCACGGCGAGCGCGATGACGAGCTTGATGCCGACCCACATGTGGTCCATCTGGTAGCCGGCCATCTCACCGGCGCCGACCATGGCCAGCCCGATGAGGAACTGCAGGCGTGCGCCCCAGATCATGATCGGGTGAATCACCCCGGCGGCGAGGCTCATGATGTAGCCGACGACGATGAGGGCGAGGCCGCCCCAGTGTGCCCAGAGCAGAACGGAGATCGCGGTGTCCATGCCCCCACCCTAGGTGGGCTCGCCGCCACTTCCCGAATCCCCCGCCCAGCGACATGGTCGGCGGTTCCTCTGCAGACGGCCAGCTCGCGACGTCAGAGCAGGTGGCGGTGCATGGCCCAGGCGGTGAGTTCGTGGCGGGAGCTCAACTGGAGTTTGCGGAGGACGCTGCTGACGTGGGTCTCGACGGTCTTGACCGAGATGAACAGCTCTTTGGCGACCTCTTTGTACTGGTAGCCGCGGGCGATGAGCCGCATGACCTCGCGTTCGCGCGCCGAGAGCCGGTCGAGTTCTTCGTCGACCTCGGCAACCTCACCGGCGGCAGCGCCGAACGCGTCGAGGACGAATCCGGCGAGGCGGGGGCTGAACACGGCATCACCGTCGGCGACACGCCGGATCGCGGCGACGAGGTCGGTCGGCGAGATCGTCTTGGTGACGTAGCCGCGAGCGCCGGCACGGATGACGGAGATGACGTCGTCCGCCGCATCGGAGACCGAGAGCGCCAGAAAGCGCACGGGCGCACCGGATTCGGTCGTCGCACCCTTGCAGTCGAGGATCACGTCGGTACCACCTCGCCCCTGGCCACCGGGCAGGTGCACGTCGAGGAGCACGACGTCGGGCTTGGCCGTCTTGACGGCGGCAACCGCCTCCTCGACCGTGGCCGCCTCGCCGACGATGTCGAGATCGGCTCCCGTGTCGGCCAATTCACTCCGCACCCCGGTGCGGAACATGCGGTGGTCGTCGACCAGCACCAGGCGAATCGGCGCCGCACCACCCGGGCGGGCCTGCCCCTTCGCGCTCTCGGGATTCGGGCGGATCGGCTGCTCGGTCATCGGTGCATTCCCTCGGTGGTGGGTGTGGTGGCTGGGTTGTCGGGGGCGGACTCATCTGTGTCGGGCGCGTCGACGGGCAGTTCGAGGATGACCTCGGTGCCCTCCTCGAGGCGGCGGATGCGGGCGGCGCCGCCGTGGCGTTCCATGCGACCGAAGAGCGATTCGCGCACGCCGAGCCGGTCCTCGGGCACGGCGTCGATGTCGAAGCCGGGGCCGTGATCCCGCACGAACACCTCGACCAGCCGCGGGCCGATCTCGACGAACGCCGACACCGGCGGCGCACCGTGACGCACGGCGTTGGCGAGGGCCTCCCGGGTGGCAGCGACGAGCGCAGTGCCGGGCTCGTCGCAGGGGCGGTTGCCGGTGACGACGAGGTCGACGGGAACCCCGTGCAGGTCCTCGATCTCGTGGGCGACGGCGGTGAGCGCGTGACCGAGGGTCTCGACCGCGGGTGCCGGGGCGCCGTAGAGCCAGGCCCGCAACTCCCGCTCCTGCGCCCGCGCGAGTTGCGTGACCCGGGCGGGATCGTCGGTGCGTTGAATCAGGGCGAGGGTCTGGAGAACCGAATCATGCAGGTGGGCAGCGATGTCGGCGCGCTCGGTCTCGCGGATACGGGTGCGTTGCTCGTCCTGAAAACGCTGCCAGGCACGCAGGGCCAGCGGCCCGAGGACGAGCACGAGTCCGCCGAGCACGGCCAGCGTCGCAAACAGCACATCCCAGGCGAGCTGCACCCCCTGCTCCCGGGCGACGAGCACGACGACGCCCGTCACGGCGATCACCGCCCCGATCGCGACCCGGATCGCACCCTGTTTGCGGCCGGCCGTGCGGTCGAGTTGCGACCACGCCAGTACCGCGCCGGCACCGATGGCGAGCATGGGCGCGAGGTTGGTGAGCTCGACCGTGGTCCGACCCGCGAGCGCCCCGCTGACCATGACTCCGCTCGCCACGAGCAGGGCCCCTCCGATGAGGAGCAACGCCATCGCCGGGGAGAACCGCGGCCGGTCCAGGGCCGTGCGGCCCGACTCACCACGAGGCGTCATCGCCCAGAACAGGACGTACCCGGCGATACCGAAGCCGCCGACGAGTGACGACAGGGCGAATCCCCACCGCACGGTGCGCGCCGGCACGCGCAGGTGCTCGGCCAACCCGTCGGCTACACCCGCGATGATCCCGGCACGCCGAACGAGGCGCGGGGGTTCTGGCGCGGGAGGCAGCATCGTGGTCACGACACCATCGTCACCCAGCACGGCAGCCGCGTCACCCATCCGGCGCCGATTCCGGGGGTATCCCCGACCGGGCCGGGGGGCGTTCAGGGTCGACCCCCATATCGCCGACGCTTCGACGCGGCCACGATGAAGAGGACGACGCGGGTTCACCCGACAGGATGGAGCGCGTCGACGACCGAGCACGCAGGCGACCAGCAGAGAAGAGTCGGACATGAGCAGCAGCGCGGGCTATCCGGGCAGCGGCACCCACAGCGCCACGACCTCAGGCGGCGGAGCCACGAGTGGCGCGCCCCGCGGGGGTCTCGACGCGGTCCTCGGACGGTGCCGCGACACCGGGGTGGCTCGCCGCACCCAGGACCGCTGGGTGGCCGGCGTCTGCACCGGCCTCGGCGCGCGGTGGGGCATCGACCCCGTCATCGCGCGGG
>DAMDJY010000141.1:9047-9253 GCA_032100225.1 Mobilicoccus sp. | reverse complement strand
GTCCCTTTCGGTCGATGTTGCGTGGCGGGCGGTGTGAGCTCCGTGGGGGTGCGCAGGTGGGTGAGGGTGGCGGTGATGCTGAGCAGCACCACCACTCCCCCCAACACGGCCGCGGCTCCAGGGAGGGTGAGAGCGGGGACGAGGAAGCCGGCCAGCACGACGGGGACGGACATCGCGAGGTAGGAGATCGTGTAGATCACGGCCAT
>DAMDJY010000141.1:0-8896 GCA_032100225.1 Mobilicoccus sp. | reverse complement strand
CGGTGGCGCGCTGCCCGGGGTCGACGTGCGGCAGCAGGGTGCGCATCGCGCCCATGAAGGCAGTCCCGAACCCGGCACCCACGACCGCGACACTGGCGAGGTACCCGGGCAGAGTTGGCACGGCCAGCGCGGCGAGGCTGAGCACGGTGCCTGCGCCGAGAGACACGGCCCCGAACACGCTGATCCGCCGGGCGGTGGCCCCCTGCAGTGCGGTGGCGGCGACCACCCCGGCCGCGGCGAGGATGATGATGGACCCGGCCTGGTGCAGGTAGGTGTCGGCGTGGAACCGGGTGGCGATGATCCCCGGTCCCAGGGCGAGGAACAGACCGTTGGTGACCCACCCGGCGATGATGGCGGGGGCGACCGAGACGATGATCCGCCGCGTCGCCGCCGAGACCCGCCGGGCCCGTGGGTCCGGTCCCGCGTCCCCGGGAAGGACGGGTGGGGTGGGAATGGTCCAGGCGGTGGCGGCGAGGAGAGGGAACACCGCGGCGAGGAGCAGAAAGATGGTGCCCGCGTCGATGCCGGGTAGGTCCAGCAGTCCAGCGGCGGTGAGCGCCCCGAGCCCGAGACCGGCCATGGGGGCCACGGTGTTGGCCAGCGCGGCCGCCCCCAGCCAGCGGGAGGGTTCGTGGTCGACCATCATGGCGTTCAGAACCGGGACCAGCAGTCCCGCCGCCAGGCCTTGCAGGGCGCGGGCGGCGAGCAGCAGCAGGAAGGAATCGGCGGCCCAGAACATCAGCAGGCTCACCGACAGGGCCACCGATCCGACGGTGAGGATGCCGCGACGCCCGACCCGGTCAGAAAGCGACCCGAGCGTCAGCAGTGCGAGCAGCAGCGGGATGGCGTAGATCGCGAAGATAAGAGTGGTGGCCACCGGGGGCAGCTGGAGCTGCTCGGTGAGTTGCGGGTAGAACGGGGAAGGCGCCGACGCGGCCGCCATTAGCACGACGGTGCCGGTCACGGCGAGACAGAACCCGCCGCGGGCACGAGTGGCCGGGGTCACAGGGGTGGCGGCGGTCATGCGGCGCTCTCGTGCAGGTGCTGGGCGGTTTCGTGGACGGTGGCGACCGCGTCGACACCGCTCACCCCCACCAGAGCACCGTTGAGCGTGTGCGTGACGAGGGTGCCGGGTCCTGGGCCCTGTCCTTCGGTGGCGGGCGTCATGGTGTACCCGATGCCGGTGATGGCGGTGCCGTGGATCAGTGACGTGTAGGAGCTACGAGGACGGTAGGGTCCCGGGTCGGCGGCGCCGGTGCGGTCGTGGAGCACCGCGGCGGCGGCGTGCTGTCCTTGCGCGGCCGCGTCGGCCCAGTGATCCAGGCGCCAGATCCCGAGGTGGTCGTCGCGGTGTATGGCGGTGCTGCCGGCCGCGTACACGTGCGGGGCAGTGCTCCGCAGCCGGTCATCGACAGGCACCCCGGAAGAGAACGGTCCCGGTGCGGTGGGGGCGTTGCCGAGGGCGGTGATGAGCAGGTCGGCGGAGAGCGTGGTGGTGTCATCCAGGGTGATCCCCAGCAGCGGGCTCCTGTCACGGACGGCGGTGATCGTGCGGCCCAGGAATGTGGTGATTTTGCCGCGATGGATGCCGGTGATGTGGGCGGCGATCTGCGCGCCGAAGGAGGCCCGCCCGGGGATGCGGGAGCGGCTGATGAGGGCGACGTGATGTCCGGCGGCGTGGAGTGCGGACGCGGTCTCCGCGCCGGTGAATCCGCCGCCGTAGATCGCGACCCGGGACGGCCCGGCGGTGCGGGTGAGGTGTTCTCGGATCTGTTGGGCGTCCTGGATGCTGTGCAGGGTGACGACCTGGTGCCGTGCAGCGGGAGTGTGCCGCCCGGGCAGGCCCGGGGTGAGGGTGTCCGGGCGGCTGCCGGTGGCGATGATGACCGCGTCGTAGCGCAACTGTGCGCCGGAGGCGAGGTGCACGATGCGGCTGATCGGGTCGAGGTGGGTGGCGGTGTCTGCCAGCACGGTGACGGGCGGGAGCGGCGCGTGGATGGTCTCGGGCAAGGTGGGACCGAACGCGACGCCGGTGATGTGCATCCGGATGTACGGGGTCTCGTGGGTTCTGCCGACCAGGGTGACGTGGATGTCCTCGTGGCGGGCGAGGGCTGTTGCGGCGGCGACGCCGGCTGCTCCTGCCCCGAGGATGAGGACATGGTGGGTGGGCATGAGGTGCAGTTCGCTTCCGGGGTACGGGGGTCGCGGCGCTGCGAGGAGGGCAGGGTCAGGACCGGATCAGCTGGGTGATCGCGGTCGAGGCGGCATCAAGGACGGTGTCGTCGGTGAGGGTGCCGGTGGCGTGCGCGTGGCGCAGGTAGTCCGTCAGCAGGGCGAGACCGACACCCTGGAGCGCGCGTTGGGTGGCGGAGATCTGGGTGAGGGTATCGATGCAGGGGCGTTCCTGCTCGATCATCCCGGTGAGCCCGCGAATCTGCCCTTCCAGACGGCGCAGCCGGTTCCGGTAGGTGCGGGGGTCGGTGATGTAGCCCGGTTCGCGGGCGGCCGCGATGGTGGAGGTCATGAAGGGTCCGGTCTCCCGGTGCCCGCACGGGGTGTGTGGGCACCGGGAGTGAGGCTCAGGCCATGGCGGCGGCGTAGCGGGCCGGGTCCGCGTCGAACGCGGGACCGCAGCCGGCGCAGCAGAAGTAGTACCGCTCGCCCTCGTAGTCGCGGAACAGGCCGGCCGCCACGGCGGTGGCCTTGTTGACCGGGGTGCCCTCCATCACGGGGCAGGTGGTCATGTCGGCGCCACCGGCGGCGTCGAGGAGGTTCTCACGGCCGCCGGGGGCGGGGGCGCTGGTGCTGCAACAGCTGGACATGGGTGGTGTTCCTTCCGATGTGGGTGGTAGGTGCTGCCGGGTTGCCCGGTCAGCGGGCGATGCTCTTGAATCCGCGCAGACGCAGGCTGTTGCCCACGACGAACACGCTGGACAGTGCCATGGCGGCACCGGCGAGCATCGGGTTGAGGAGACCGAGGGCTGCGACCGGGATCGCGGCCGTGTTGTAGGCGAAGGCCCAGAACAGGTTGGTCTTGATAGTGCCGAGGGTCTTGCGGGACAGCCGGATCGCGTCAGCGGCGCTGCGCAGGTCGCCGCGGACCAGGGTGATGTCCGAGGCCTCGATCGCGACGTCGGTGCCGGTTCCCATCGCCAAGCCGAGGTCGGCCTGCGCGAGCGCGGGGGCGTCGTTGACACCGTCTCCGACCATCGCGACGACCTTTCCCTCGCCTTGGAGGCGGGTGACGACATCGACCTTGTCCTTCGGGAGGACTTCGGCGATGACCTGGTCGATACCGACCTCGGCGGCGATCTGGCGGGCGACCGCCTCGTTGTCGCCGGTGAGCAGCACCGGAGTCAGGCCGAGTGCCTTGAGCTGGGCGATGGCCTCCTTGCTGGTCGGCTTGACGGTGTCGGCGACGATGAGGATGCCGCGAGCGGCACCATCCCATCCGACGGCGACGACGGTCTTGCCTTCGCTTTCGGCCTGCGCCTTCGCGGCGGCAACCTCGGCGCTCAGGCGCAGCGACCACTCGGCCAGCAGCGATTCCCGGCCGACGATGAGTGCGTGTCCGTCGACGACACCCTGCACGCCCTTGCCTTCCAGGTTCGTGAACCCTTCCACGGTGGGGAGGGTGCCGGTCTGCTGGGTGGCGCCCTTCGCGATCGCCTGCGCGATGGGGTGCTCGGAGGCGTCTTCGAGTGCACCGGCGAGGCGGAGTAGCTCGTCCGCATCGGTGCCCGGCTCGGTGACGACGTTGACCAGGGTCATCTTGCCGGTGGTGACGGTGCCGGTCTTATCGAGCACGACGGTGTCGACCTTGCGGGTGGATTCCAGCACTTCCGGGCCCTTGATCAGGATGCCCATCTGCGCGCCGCGGCCGGTGCCGACCAGCAGCGCGGTCGGCGTGGCAAGACCCAGGGCGCACGGGCACGCGATGACCAGCACGGCGACGGCGGCGGTGAACGCGGCAGCGACAGGGAACCCGGCACCCAACCATGCCCCCATCGCGACGACGGCGATGAGGATCGCAATCGGGACGAACACGCCGGAGATCTTGTCGGCCAGGCGCTGCACCTCAGCCTTTCCGGTCTGGGCGTCCTCGACGAGCTTGGCCATCTGCGCCAGCTGCGTGTCCGAGCCGACCCGAGTGGCGCGAACTACCAAGCGTCCGCCGGCGTTCACCGTGGCTCCGGTGACGGGGTCGCCTTCGGCGACCTCGACCGGGACGGATTCGCCGGTGAGCATGGAGGCGTCCACGGCGGACGTGCCGGAAACCACGACACCGTCGGTGGCGATCTTCTCGCCCGGGCGGACGATGAACTCGTCCCCCGCCTGCAGGTCCTCGACCGGGATCTTCGTCTCCACCCCGTCGCGCAGCACGGATACTTCCTTCGCGCCGAGCTCGAGCAGCGCGCGCAGCGCGGCGCCGGCCTGACGCTTGGACCGCTTCTCGAAGTAGCGGCCGGCGAGGATGAACATCGTCACCCCGGCGGCGACTTCGAGGTAGATGTTCGCGGCTCCTTCCGAGGGGGCGAGGGTGAGCTCGAACGGGTGCGTCATCCCGGGGGTGCCGGCGGTGCCGAAGAACAGCGCGTACAGCGACCACAGGAACGCGGCGGTCGTGCCCATCGAGATGAGCGTGTCCATCGTCGCGGTGCCGTGCTTGAGGTTCGCCCACGCCGCCTTGTGGAACGGGAACGCCGCCCACACGATGACCGGCGCCGCCAGCGCCAACGACGCCCACTGCCAGTAGGTGAACTGCAGGGCGGGGACCATCGCCATCGCGATGACCGGGACGCTCAGGACGATGGAGACGATGAGCCGATTGCGGAGGCTGGTCAGCTCCGGGTCGGCATCGTCCGCGTCCCCGCCCTCGGCGGTGTCGTTCTTGGCCTTCTTCGGGGCCGGAAGCGCCGCGCTGTAGCCGGTCTTCTCGACCTCGGCGATCAGCAGGGCCGGGTCGTATCCGGCGGGGATGGTGACCTTCGCCTTCTCGGTGGCGTAGTTGACCGTGGCGGCGACGCCGTCGAGCTTGTTCAGCTTTTTCTCGATCCGCATCGCGCAGGAGGCGCAGGTCATCCCGCCGATCTGGAGTTCGACGGCGGAGTCCGCGGTCTGTTCTGCGGGGGCTGTGGTGCTCATGGTGTTCCTTCTTCTCTCAGATCACCGCGGGGCGGTCAGTGACCGTCGCCCGTGTCGCTGTGTGTGTCGTCCGTGTCCGTGTCGCCGGTGCCGTGCCCGGCGTCCACGACGAACTCGGCGGTGTGGACCTGCCCGTCGACCTGGAAGTCGAGGTAGAGCAGGTACCGGCCGGTGGTAGGCGCCTCGGCCGCGAATCGGATGTCGGGTCCGGCGGTGTCGCCGTCCTGCGGGTCGTCGCCTTCGGCGTGCACGTGCAGGTAGGCCAGGTCCCCATCGCGCAGCGCGACGAGGTGCCCGAAGGCCCCAAGGTACGGCTGCAGGGTGGTGACTGGCTGCCCGTCACGGGTGACCGACAAGGTTAGCTCGGAGCTCTCCCCCGCGGTCAGGTCCCCATCGAGGGTGACCGTGTACCCGTCGACCTCGCTTGTCGTCGACGTGGCGGTCGCCGGGTTCGGGGTGAACGCGCCCGCGACGTCGACCGTGCGGGTCAGGGTGACCTTGTCGGGGCCGTCGGCGACGTCCGGCACGAAGTCGGCATAGATCCGGTAGCTGCCGGCTTCGGTCCACTCCCAGGAGGTCGTCCAGGTGCCGGTGGCCTCGTCGAGCGTGGGGTGCACGTGCCGGAACTGGGTTCCATCGGTGCGCACCACGATCAGGTGCAGGTCCTTCTCATGCGAGGACTCGTACGCGGTCAGCGCAGTCCCGTCAGCGTCGAGGATCTGGAAGCTCAACTCGCCTGACTCGCCCGTTCCGGTGGGCGCGGCGATCGGGCTGAGTTCGTATCCGTAACCGGAGAGGGAGACGCCGGGGATGGTGGCGGTCTCGGCGGTGTCCTCGCCGGTCATGCCGGCGTGATCGGCCATCGAGCTGTCGTCAGCCGCGGCCGTCCAGTTGGCGACGGCGCTGTCCGGGACGACAGCTGCCGCGATGCCGAACGCCCCGCCGAAAGCCACGACGACGCCGGCGCCATACAGGCTGAGTCGTCCCGCAGCGTTCATCAGGCGCGCACCGCGGAGTAACCAGCCTCGTCGACCGCGGCCAGCACGGCGGCGTCATCCAGAGCACTGGTGGAAGACACGACGAGCTTGCCGGTCTGGGCGCTCACCTGGATCTCGTCCACGCCGGGGATCTGGGAGACCTCTTCACGGATGGACATCTCGCAGTGTCCGCACGTCATGCCGGTGACCTGGTACTCGCTGGTGGCCATGATGGTTTCCTTCCGTCGGTGATGCGCCAGAATCGGCGACACCCACCCTAACACCCCTACCCCCCTAGGGTATTCCGGAGTACTGAGGAAATCGTGGTGTCCATGCTCAGATTTGTTTGTGGCATCGCGTGAGACCTACCGCCTCGAACCGGCCGCCTGTGCGTGAATTACGTCTCCCGCCCAGCAGCTATCCCCTTGCTGCAGGAGAGATCACCCGAACCACCCGACCGAAATGTCCATATGGACACCACGTGGACACTTCATCTGCGAAATGGACATTTTAGAAAAATCCCTACACCCACCCACTTCACCGATGGCCACGGTCGCCCGATCTGCTTCGACTGCCGCGGCACTGGCACTCGCAGCAGGCTCGTCAGCAGCGCTCGCGCCACCGCCCGCGCCCACGCGAAGGCGCACGCCGAGCACATCGACACGACGCGCGCGATCACCGCCCGCCGTGCAGCCTTCGAGGCCGAGCACCCCGGCCTGCGCGACCAGCTCACCGAGGCTCACCTGAGCATCCGGGAGGGCAACCCGCTGCGCGAGAAGATCGGCTACCTCCTCGACTCGCTCGAGGACTCCACCGGCACCCTCGACGCCGATGAGGTCCGCACTGCCCACGAGCTGCTCGAGCAGCTCGAGCGCGAGCTGGCAGCGCGCCGCCCCGTCCCCACGGGACGCACCCTCATTCAGGGTGAGATCCTCGCGACCAAGACCACCGACACCCAGTGGGGCATCACCGTCAAGATCCTCATCCAGGGTGAAGGCTGGCGCGTGTGGGGCACCAAGCCCTCCGAGATCTCCACCGCGACGCGCGGCGACGTCGTCGCATTCACCGCAACCGTCTCCGCCTCGGACGACGACGACAGCTTCGGCTTCTACTCCCGTCCCACCAAGGCGCACATCATCGCCGCCGGCATCCGCCGCACCGCATGAACGAGCGCCTCATGAACAGCCGCACCAGCCTGACGATCTACCCCGCCCACGACGAGCGGTCTCTGCATCCGCCGGCGCCGATACTCGTCGACGAGCACTACTTCGTCCGCTCCGGGCTCGAGCAGCTCCCCGCCCGCCTCATCGGGTTCAGTCCTGCCGGCGCGATCGCCATCACGGCATGGGTCCACGACGTGTTCCGCTCCCCCGAGCTCGCACGCGATCTGTACCCGACCTTCATCATCGCCGGCCGCGTCCACGCCCACCCAATCCCTGCTGCCCGAGTCACCGTGCGCGAGCCCTCCGGCGTCGTCCAGGTCGTCATCACCGACTCGCGAGGCAAGCGATACCGCCCCTATCTCGGCGAAGACCGCGACGTCGCCGACCGCATCGCCGCCGCCTGGGGTTCCCACCGCGGCTACTCAGCCACCGTCCAACAGATCACCCCGGCGGCTACCGCCTGACCACACGATCGGAGATCACCATGCGCTGCCTGATGTGCGAAGAGCCCACCACCATGTACATCCCCTCCGACGACGTCGATGGCGTCGGACTGCACAGCTGCGGCGCCTGCGGCTTCGAGATCGAAGCGCCTCGTGATGAGCCCATGCGCACCGTGCCCGCCGACAGGCAGCGCTCTCGACCTTCCTCGGCGACGACGACGGTTGCGAGAAGGCTGCAACCTCTCTAGTATCAGTGAATGTCACATTCACTATCTTCTGATTGATTGAGGAGATCGCCCATGAGCGAATCGGCAGAGACCGTCACCGAGGATGTCGTCTACGTCGGGCGCAGGCAGGCGGGCAATGGCAAGCTCGCGCACTGGTACCGCACGCTCGTCGACGGCGAGATCTCCGACAAGGAGCTCGGCTCGTACAAGCCGTACACGTCGGCGCCGGTCGGCGCGATCATCACGATCACTCGCCCGATCAACGAGCCGAACTCGCTCTACACCCGCGGGCTGCATGCGCCACGGATCGCGGGCGCCTATGCCGACCGCGCGGCCACCGACGAGTGGCGTGTGACCGATCAGGCCGAGGCGCAGCGCGACGCGAACGAGCGGCGCGTCAAGCGGGATCTCGTCGGGCTGCCTGCCGAGTTCACCGCAGCACTGGACACCCTGGGCGCGCACTTCTCCCGCCTCAACTCTCCGCAACGGGCGGCGCTGTTGTCGCTCGTCACCGCGAAGCTCCTGCGCTACTGAGGCCGAACGTGATGTCCACCCTCGACCTGCTCGACGACAGCTTCCCGCACGGCACCACGGACGGGTACCGCCGCGGATGCCGCACTGCAGCGTGCCCCGCGCTCATCCCCTGCCGCACCGTCCACACCCGCTACGCCGGCGACTTCTCCTTCGCGAAGCTCATCGACGCTGGCACGCCCCTTGCGGAGATCCTCGAGCGCGACGCAGCCGCACGCGACCAGTCCCGGCAGCGCGACAAGATCGCCGCTCAAGAAGAGCGCCGCGCCGCGGCCGAAGCCACGCAGCCCCGCCGACCCAAGCAAGCCTCGAAGCGCACGCCGACAGCACGGCCCGCCCGCCCGCCGAAGACGGCGCCGCTGAGGATCGCGGCCCCGCGACCGAAGTCGCCGAGGACACGCACACATCCT
>DAMDJY010000140.1:0-9280 GCA_032100225.1 Mobilicoccus sp. | reverse complement strand
GCCAGCGGTGCGAGCCGTTGCGCGCGGGAGAGTCCGTCGACGAGCGCCGAGGCGCGATCGCGAACGCTCCCGGCCTCTTCGAACCGTTCGTCGGCGGCCAAGCCCCGCATCCGCGCTCTGAGCGTGTCGAGGGCGGACCGGTCGAACCCCATGATGAGGTCGGTGGCCCGGCGGACGACGCGCGCGTAGTCCCCGATGCTCTGCGAACCACGGCAGGGGGCTCCGCACCGACCGATCTCGGCGAGTAGGCAGGCCGTGGCCGCCACCGGAACGCGGGCCAGGCGGGTCGTGCACTGCCGCAGCGGCACGACCTCGTGGACGGCCGCCATCGCATCCAGAGCCTGTTGCCTGCGCGGGAAGGGGCCGCAGTACGCGGCTCCGTCGTTCTTGACGGACGTGACGATGGACAGTCGTGGGTACGGCTCGGCCGTGATCTTGACCCAGGCGCGGGACGAGGGTCGCTTCGATCTGCGGTTGTACGGCGGATCGTGCTGGGCGATGAGTCGAAGCTCGCGCACCTGCGCTTCGAGGGGCGTCTCACACACGACCGGCACCACATGCTCGGCGGCCTGCAGCATCTCGGTCATGCGGCTCCGCTGCTCCGAGGCGGTGAAGTACGAACGCACGCGACGACGGATCTCGGTGCTCGTGCCGACGTAGAGCACCTTGCCGCGCCGGCCGGCGAACATGTAGACCCCTGGCGCGGAGGGCAATCCCTCGGCAAGATGGCGCTTGCTGCGCTGGATCGGATGCACGCGGGAGGCGAGCAGGTCCAACTCCTCCAGCGTGCGGGCCGAGAGAGGCCCGGTACCCCCGGCGCGTGCCAGGAGTCCGTGCAGCACATCGACGGTGGCCCGCGCGTCGTGCAGGGCGCGGTGGTCCGGCGGCACTGCGGTACCGAAGAACTCGGCCAGGGTGGACAGCTTGTGGTTGGGCACCTCGTCGCGGGTGACCAGACGTCGCGCGAGGGTCACGGTGTCGACGACGGCGGGGGAGGGCCACGGCAGTTCGAGCCGCCGGGCATTGGCGCGCAGAAAGCCCACGTCGAAGGGGGCGTTGTGAGCCACCAGCACTGCGCCGCGGGCGAACTCGAGGAACGCCGGGAGCACCTGCTCGATACGCGGAGCGCCCATCAGCATCTCGTCGGTGATGCCGGTGAGCAGGCGGATGAACGGCGGAACGGGCACCTGCGGGTCGACGAGAGTGTGGAACTCCTCGATGATCTGCCCGCCCTTGACCTTGACCGCGCCGATCTCGGTGATGTGCGAGTCGGCGGGCTGCCCTCCGGTGGTCTCGAGGTCGACGACGACGAAGGTCACCTCGGCCAGCGGCGTGCCGAGGTCGTCCAGCGTGCCCTGCACGCACGGCGTCTCGACCGGCCCGCGTGGGCTGTCGGTCGGAGGGGGGACCAGGGTCGTCTGGCGTTCGTCGACGTGCATGCCAGGACAGTCCCAGAGGCCACCGACAACCCTTCGACCAGCGCCGTTGTGTCCGGAGTGAGTGTCGCCCAGCAGGTCGTCGCTCCGGCGCGTCCATCCAGCGGGTCGGGTTCTCGGGGGTATCCAGACTCCAGAATCCAGGCAGGCGAGGACGCGGTGCGCACGTGGAGCCGTACACGGGGTGCCGGGCATCCGTGGAGCCGGTCATGTCGGGGTCCGCGACAACGTGGTCGGGAAGGGTTGTCGGAGGGGGCATCTAGCGTCGTGGATGTCGAGAACCGGTGCGGTTCTCGCGGAGGCTTCAGGAGGCCGACATGTTCGTGGACTGTGACAGCTGCCCGGTGGCGGGCTCTGCATGTGCCGACTGCGCCATGCGGGTGCTGCTCGACGTGCCCCTGCGTGGGTTGAGGCTCGATGCCGTGGAGCGTCGTGCCGTCGACGTGTTCGTCGGGGCCGGGCTCATCGGCGCCGACGCCGCGTCCCGGCTCACGGCCGAGGTGGAACCGTGGGAGCCTGTGCGCGTCGCAGGCTGAGGAGGATTCGGGATGTCCGGGTGGAGCAGAGGTGCCGCAGTGGTCGCCTTGGCGACCCTCGTGCTGTCGGCCTGCGCCCCGGCATCCACCCCGCACGACGCGCCGTTGCCCTTGGCAGCTTCTGCGGGCACGGCCGGCGCGGTGGACGCGCCCATGCCGCCGAATCAACCCGCACCAGGGGAGTCGCCCAGAGCGCCCGAGGCGGGGTTGCCGCAGGACGTGAGCGACCTCACGGGGCGTTGGCCGGGAGCACAGACACGCTCGGGTGAGTCCGTGACCGTGGTCGGGGAGGCATCGCCGGAGGTGATGCGCCTGGTTGTCGCGGCCGGGGACGAGGCTTGGCGGCGTTGCCGTGCGACCTGGCCCGAGAGCGTTCCGCCGGGAGTGCTCGTCCTTCCTGCCGACGAGGCGCAGAGCCGAGCCGTGGCGCGCGACGGAGTTTTCGTGCCACCTGCAAGCCTCCCGCGCGAGGTAGTGGCGCTGACCGGCGCAGCGGCCACCACGATCGTCGTCGTCTCGCCTCCCGGCGCGAGAGCGCGCGTGCATCTGGCCTCTGCGGCTCCGGCGGCACTCACCGACGAGGGATTACGCGTCGTGCTGACCCACGAGTGTGTGCACGTCGCGCTGGCGACGCGGGAGCGGCCCGACGCGCCGAGGTGGCTCGTCGAGGGGGTTGCCGAGCACGTGGCCTACGAATCGTCGACGGTGGATCGAGCGCTCGTCCTCGCCCCGTTCCTCGACGACCTGGCCCAGCGCGGCGCAGCGCCGGAGTTCCCGAGCGATACGGCCTTCGAGATGGGGTCCGTCGCAGACGCCTCGACGCGACGACACGACCAGTCACAGCCGGCCCTTCGGTCGGAGACGTCGCAGCAGGCCTCGCCGCCCCCGACGTCACCACCGCAGCCGCACACGACCCAGGCTGTGACCCGCGCGTACGCCGCAGCGCTGAGCGCGGCCGACAGCTACGCCCGACATCAGGGCGAGGAAGCGCTGGTCCGCCTCGTCACCGAGGGCACCCCTGACGGGCATCGCGATCGGGCCTGTTACGCCGCGGTCGAGGCGCGCCACCTGCCTGTGTGGCGGCGCGACCTCGACCAGGCGCGTGGTCAGCTGTAGAGGGCCTCGATCTCGTCGCCGAAGTCCTCGACGATTTGGGCACGCTTCAGCTTGAGCGACGGGGTGAGGTGTCCGCTGGTCTCGGTGAAGTCGCCGGGAATGATGCGGAACGCGCGGATGCTCTCGGCGCGACTCACGGAGGCGTTGGCGCGGTCGACGGCCTTCTGGATGTGCTCGCGCACCATCGGGTCGGTCAGGCACGACTCGGGGGTGAGGTCGGAGCGGGAGTGAGTCTGTGCCCACGTGGGCAGCATCTCGGCGTCGATGGTGACCAGGGCACCCACGAAGGGGCGTCCGTCACCCACGACCATCGCCTGGGAGACGACGGGGTGGGCGCGCACGATGTCTTCCAGACCGGCGGGCGACACGTTCTTGCCACCGGCCGTGACGATGAGTTCCTTCTTGCGGCCGGTGATCGTGAGAAAGCCCTCGTCGTCGATGGCGCCGAGGTCGCCGGTACGAAACCACCCGTCGTCGCTGAGTGCCTCGGCCGTGGCCTCCGGGTTGCCGTGGTAACCACGGAATACGCCGACGCCCTTGACGAAGATCTCGCCGTCGTCGTCGACACGCAGCGTCACACCGGGCATGGGCAGACCCACAGCGCCGATCCGCAGAGCCTCAGGACGGCCGACGGCAGCGGGGGCCGTGGTCTCGGTCAGCCCGTAGCCCTCGAGCACCGTGATGCCGATGCCGCGGAAGAAGTGGCCGAGGCGCGGGCCCAGAGCGGCGCCACCGGAGACGGCCCATTCGATTCGGCCACCGAGGCTCTCGCGGATCTTGCTGTAGACGAGCTTCTCCATCACGGCGTGGGCGATGCGCACCCGCAGCGAGGGGCCGCCAGGCTCGTCCAGGCCACGGCTGTAGGCGATGGCGGTGCGGGTGGCCTTGGTGAAGATGGCGCCCTTGCCCCCGGCACGAGCCTTCTGGTCTGCCGCGTTGTAGACCTTTTCGAAGACGCGCGGCACGGCGAGGAGGAAGGAGGGGCGGAACTCGGCGAGGTCGTCCATGAGGTGCTTGATGTGAGGGGCGTGGCCCACGCGCATACCCGCGTCGACCGCCACGACCTGGATGAGCCGGGCGAACACGTGCGCCAGAGGAAGAAAGAGCAGCATCGAGGCGTCTTCGGGGCCGACGACCGGGCCGAGCGCGACGACGGTGTTCTCGGAGAGGCCCATGAAGTTGCCGTGGGTGAGCTCACATCCCTTGGGGCGGCCGGTCGTGCCCGAGGTGTAGATGATCGTCGCCAGATCGCTGCGGTCGTGGCCCTCGAGGCGCGCATCGAAGGTCGCGTCGTCGACGTCCGCTCCGGCCGCGCGCAGCTCGTCCATCGCGCCCGCGTCGATGCACCACACGTGCCCGAGGGAGCCCAGCCGGGTGCCGATCTCGGCGGCGACCCGGGCGTGCTCCTCGTCCTCGACGATGAGCGCGCGAGCACCCGAGTTGTCGAGGATGTACTCGACCTGCGAGGCGGACGAGGTCTCGTAGACGGGAACGGGCACGGCGCCGGCGGTCCAGAGCGCGAAGTCGAGCAGGGTCCACTCGTATCGGGTGCGGCTCATGATGCCGACGACGTCGCCCGGTTCGATCCCCGACGCGGCGAGTCCCTTGGCGACGAGGCGGACCTCGTCGGCGAACTCCCGTGCCGTCACATCGCGCCAGGTGCCGTCGGCTCCCTTGACAGAGAACACGACGCGCTCCGGAAAGCGTGCCGCGTTGCGCACCGGCAGGTCGGCGAGGGTGCCCTGGGTGGTGACCGGCACCGCGGGGTCGAGAGCGGAATCGCGCATTGTGTCCTCTTCGTCCAGGGAGAAGACGGGCGGCCTCGGCCCGACGTCGGGACACCATACCGGCAGCGGATCGATAGCCTACGGACATGGCATCAGGCACTCAGGAGTCGATCCGCATCGATGCGACCCCCCGGGAGGTGCTCGATGTGATCCTCGCCGTCGAGGACTACCCGCAGTGGTCGCCCGACATGAAGAAGGTGGAGATCCTCGACGCCGATGCCGACGGGTGGCCGCGCCAGGTCCGGTTCACCGTCGACGCGGGACTCATCTCGGACACCTACGTCCTCGCGTACACCTGGGACGTCAACATGGACACGGACGAGGCCGACGACGGCACCGGCGAGGTCGTCTGGACGCTGGTCGAGTCGTCCAAGCTCAAGGCCCTCGACGGGCGGTACGTCATTGCCGCAGACGGCGAAGCGACGCAGGTGACATACCTGCTCACGGTCGATGTCGCGGTCCCTCTGCCGGGGATGGTGCGGCGTAAAGCGGAGAAGTCGATCGTCTCCACGGCGCTGTCCGGCCTGCGCCGCCGAGTAGAGGGATGAGTGCGGAGATGCCCGGCGATGGCACCGACCCGGGCGCGCGATCGGTGGAGGACGAGTCGCGTCTGCTCGTCGAGGCCCTGCGCCGTGCGCGAAGCGGGGCGCCGACCCCCGATCGAGCCGTGAAGGACCCGGAGTCGGCGCGTCCGCTGCGCCTGGTCGGAGACGGAGTCGACGCCGATGACACCGGTCATGAGTGCGGGCAGGACGGTGGCCAGAATCACAGCGAATCTGAGAAGGCCTGCGCGTCGTGCCCGTGGTGTCGGGCGGATGCCTGGCGCAAGGCCCATGGGCCGAGCCTGTTGCGCGGACTCGCCGACGTCGCAGTGCTGGCCGCCGACGGGCTGACCGCCCTCGCCACAGCATGGGAGAGCCAGTCCCGGGCCGAGGCGGACGATGCTGCAGGGTCCGCGCATACGCAGGACGGGCAGACGCGAGGCGAGGATCAGGGGCGGAGCGGTAATCTGCCTCATTCGTCACCCTTGGGTGATCAAGACGACGTGTTTCCGGGCGAGCATCAGGAGCGGGCATGACCACGGTGGGTCTCGATATCGGAGGCACGAAGATCCTCGGTGCGCTCGTCGAGGAGGACGGGACGATCCGCGCTCGCGGGCGGCGAGACACCCCTGCGGGCAACCCGAGCGCGATCATCGCCGGGGCCGCCGATCTCATTCAGGAGCTCGCGGCGCAGGACCCGAGCGTCGAGGCAGCTGGTGTGGCGTGTGCGGGATTCCTCGACCGCGACCGCACCACAGTCGTTTTCGCTCCCAACGTGGCGTGGCGCGACGAGCCGGTCAAGGCCGAGCTCGAGCGCATGACGGGCAAGCGCGTGATCCTCGAGAACGACGCCAACGCAGCGACGTGGGGTGAGTTCGTCCACGGGTCGGCAGGGCACGTCGACGACCTCATGTTTCTCACGATCGGCACCGGGGTCGGTGGCGGGGTCGTCATCGACGGCCGTCTCCTCCGCGGTGCCTTCGGCATGGGCGGGGAGCTCGGCCACATGCGGGTGGTCCCCGACGGGCATCTGTGTGGCTGCGGCATCCGCGGATGCCTCGAGCAGTACGCGAGCGGATCGGCCCTCGTGCGAGAGGCCCGGGCGCTCGTGGCGAGTGGTGCGCCCGGGGCCACCGAACTCAAGAACCGGTGTGACGGTGACCCCGACGCACTCACGGGCCAGCACGTCACCGAAGCGGCCGTCGACGGTGACGCGGCTGCGATCGGCCTTCTGGCCGAGCTGGGTCGGTGGATCGGGGAGGGGGCCGGTTCGCTGGCTGCGATCCTCGACCCCGAGGTGATCCTCATCGGCGGCGGCGTGTCTCAAGCGGGGGCGCTCCTGCTGGACCCCGCCAAGGGGGCGTTTGCCGCACACATCACCGGAAAGTCGTTCCGGCCACGGGCCGAGCTGAAGATCGCCGACCTGCGGGACGACGCCGGGGTCGTCGGCGCGGCTGCGCTTGCTCGGGGAGCGGCGCAGTGACAGGTGACCTCGCGATCGGTGTCGACATCGGTGGCACCAAGGTCGCTGCCGGGCTCGTCGACGAGTCAGGAACGATCCTGCATCGCACGCGTCGGGACACCCCTGGCCGTTCGAGCAGCCCGCGCGTGGTCGAGGACACGATCGTCGACGCCGTGGACGAGCTGCTGGGCCGGGCCGATCAGGACGGCCGGAGCGTGGGTGCCGTCGGGATCGGCGCAGCGGGTTTCGTCGGTGCCGATCGGGCCACCGTGGTGTTCGCCCCCCACCTGTCGTGGCGTGACGAGCCGTTGCGCGACTCGCTCAGCCGCCGCATCGGCCGCCCCATCACCGTCGACAACGACGCGAACGCCGCAGCGTGGGCCGAGTCGAGATTCGGCGCGGCGCAGGGCGAGACGCACGTGGCGATGATCACGCTCGGTACCGGGATCGGCGGTGCGTTGTTGTTCGACGGAGTGCTGCACCGTGGCCGCTTCGGCATCGCGGGCGAGTTCGGGCACATGCAGGTCGTGCCCGACGGCATCCGCTGCGAATGCGGCAACCGTGGCTGCTGGGAGCAGTACGCCAGCGGCAATGCGCTGGTGCGTGAGGCGCGCAGCCTCATCACGGCACGGTCGCCCGTGGCCGAGGATCTGCTGGAGCGCGTCGAAGGCGACCCTTCGCGCCTGGCCGGCCCCCTCATCACCGAGGCCGCACAGGAGGGCGACGCGACCGCGCGCGAACTCCTTGCGGAGGTAGGGCATTGGTTGGGCGTGGGGATCGCGAACCTCGCTGCTGCGTTCGACCCGGGGATGTTCGTCATCGGCGGCGGTGTCAGCGCGGCCGGAGACCTGTTGCTGGATCCGGCGCGAGATATGTTCCGTCGCAGGCTCACCGGGCGGGGCTACCGACCCGAGGCCGTCATCGTCGAGGCCGCACTGGGTGCGGATGCCGGCCTCATCGGTGCTGCGGATCTGGCGCGCATCCAGGCCTGAGACGCGATCAGACTCGGGCGCCGTCGTCGTCATCGTCCACGTCGCGCTCGCGAGGTTGACGCAGGACGAGGGTGACGAACCCGGCAACGGTCAGGACTCCGGCCATGAGCATCTTGGTGTGCTCGGTGGAGGCGAACGCCGCGAGGAACACCAGCCACAACGGGCCGCCGACCAGGCCCACGAGGGCGAGGTAGAAGGGCCAGTCGTCATAGAAGGACGGCAGCGGCCGCGGGGGAGAGGGCTCGAATCCTTCGTCCTCGTCCTCGGGCGGCTCGTGCAGGCGCCACGGTGTGGGCTCCTCGAATGCTCTCGGTTCGGGGGCCTGTTCGACGACGCGCTCGGCCACCGGTTCGTCGAGTGGCTCGACCACCGGTTCGGGGCGGGGCTCGCGGCGCGACGGAGAGGGCGCAGGACGGTCGATCACCTCGGGTGGGGGGTCGTCCCACCGGGCCACGATGTCGGCGAAGCGCGCGTCGTCGTCGTCGCGCCCCGCGCCACCGGTGCTCATGCTCATCGCCGTTCTCCTGTCCGCCGCACCGATTCTCGCAGAGTCGAGAAGCAGGTTCGCGAGCGAGGACCGGCGGGCCGGACCGTACCGTAGAGTAAGCGGCCGACGGGGAGGTACACGGTGCTCTACTGGTTCTTCAAATTGGTCCTCATCGGACCCGTTCTTCGCGTGTTGTTCCGCCCGTGGGTCGAGGGCGAGGAGCACATTCCGGCTCATGGCCCGGCGATCCTGGCGAGCAATCATCTCTCGTTCAGCGACTCGATCTTTCTGCCGTTGATGTGCCCTCGGCGCATCACCTTTCCGGCCAAGAGCGACTACTTCACCCAGCCCGGCCTGGTCGGGCGGCTGAAGGCTGCGTTCTTCCGCGGTACGGGTCAGATCCCCATCGACCGCTCGGGTGGCCAGGCCAGCCAGGTCGCCATGGACGCGGGTCTCGCCGTCCTGAACCGGGGCGAACTCTTCGGCATCTACCCCGAGGGCACCCGGTCGCCCGATGGTCGTCTCTACCGCGGCAAGACGGGCATGGCGCGAATGGTGTTGGCCGCTGGCGTCCCGATCATCCCGGTGGCGATGATCGACACCGACAAGGCGCAGCCCACGGGCCAGAAGATCCCCAACATCATGCAGGTCGGCATCAAGTTCGGTGCCCCGATGGACTTCTCCCGCTACGCCGACCGCGCCGGCGACCACGAGGTGCTGCGCACCATCACGGACGAGGTCATGGCTGCTCTGGCCGAGCTCTCGGGCCAGGAGTACGTCGACCAGTACGCGGCCGACGTCAAGAAGGCGCAGCTCGCCGCCAAGCGTGACACGCTCGTCGCCGCGGCCAAGGCCGAGGGCGCGCAGGCTCAGGCCAGGGCCGAACGTGCGGTCGCCGCGGCGAAGGCCGAGGGTGCTGCCG
>DAMDJY010000139.1:0-9384 GCA_032100225.1 Mobilicoccus sp. | reverse complement strand
GGTGCGTGTCGGCGGCGAGCAGCGCGGCCGGCGTGAGTGCGGTGGCCGGCGCGACCGAGACGGCAGCGGGCGGGGCAGGGGGCAGTGCAGCGAACATGTGGCCTTTCGTCGGATGCGCCCGTAGGCGCTCCGGGCCGCCTGGCAGGGCGACGCGAATCGTGAAATAGGTCAACGATTCTGGACACTACAACGAAACGGTCACAGACCGCACGGTGCGGCGCGCCTCCTTGACGCTTGCAGCGCAGCAGCTACACGGGGGGCCCTCCCGAGCCGATCAGTCGCTGACCTTCTCCGTCTCGATGTGAAAGCCGTGGGTGCGCAGGCGCTCGGTGAGGGCGTGTCCGGACCCCGCCTGGCCCCTCGGACGAGGCGAGTTCGAGCGCCGACTGGCCGAGCATCACTGCGGTGCTCGTGTAGCCGGGATCGCGTCGGTCGGCCACTCGCGTGCGGTAGCGGGCGCCGCTCGTGGTCTGTGCTTCGACGTCGAAGACGAACCGGCCCTTGGCCATGTTCTCCTCGCTCGGACCCTCACCGGGCGCGGGCAGCACGCGGTCGAGCACGGCCCGGGTCGGTGCCGTCGACATGCCGCCGAACAGGACGGTGACCATGCCTGCTGCGCCCACACTGCGCGCGGCTCCCTTGAGGCCGGGGCCGCCGTCGACGACCTCCGTGTACCGAAAGTCGGGGCCGTAGGACTGGCCGCTGCGGTCATTGCTCGCCCGTACGACGCGGGTGTTGTACGAGGCCATGAAGAACGGACCGCTCCAGCGGCCGGCCTCGTCGCGCTGCACACCGAGGCGGCTCAGTGGAGTACGTGACCGTTTCGAGTTCGACGTGCGGACCTTGCTCCGCGGCGCCGAGGTTCCGTTGCCGCTGCCATTGCGATCGGGACGCAACGCATTCGGGTCGCTGAGCAGCCGCTTGATCTCGGGCTCTTCACTCGCGCGCACGAACTGGCCGCGCATCGAGGCGATGGTGCCGCCGGACAACCCGCCTCGCAGGGAGCGCACGTAGGTCACGGTGTCGGTGAGCGTGCCGTCACCTGCCTCGGCAGCGGCACGGGCCGTCTCGAGCACGCCGAGTTCGGAGGGGACGGAGTCGAATCCGCAGGAGTGCACGATGCGGGCACCGCTGCTCTCGGCGAGGTCGGCGACGGTGTCGATCGACCAGCGGACGAACGGCAGCTCACCGGTGAGGTCGCAGTAGTGGCTACCCTCCTTCGCGCAAGCTCGCGCGAGCTCCTTGCCGTACTCGTCGTACGGGCCCACGGTCGAGCAGACGACGCGGGTGCGGCGGGCCAGTGCCACGGCCTGCTCGGCCTTGGTCACATCGACCTCGACGAGCTCCCACGCCGCAGCCGCTGCCGGGAGCGCCGCGCGAGCCTTCTCGAGCCGCGACCGGTCCCGACCTGCCAGCCCGATCCGCACTCCGCCGCCGTTCTCGGCCAGGTGGGCTGCGGTCAGCCTGCCGACGAAGCCCGTGGCTCCGACCAGCACGAGGTCGAACTCGCGGTCGGACGAGGTCTCACGAGGGTGCTCGGTCATCGCTGTGCTCCTGTCGGTACGGCTCGGATGCCGGGTCGACCTCATTCCTACCCGAGAGCACCGACAGCCGCTCCTCCAGGGGCGGGAATCTCTCGTCCGACCTCGGCCGGAACCAGCGTCGCGGTGCCGCGGTGGCGCATCCACCGGACGAGCGCGTAGGCGACGACGGCGATGAACGCGATCTGAATGAGCATGAACGGGCCACCGACGCCGGCGCTGCGATCGAAGGCGTCCTTCATATCGGTGAAGTAGGCGCCGACGACGCCGCTGACGACGTTGTTGGTGGCGTGCACGAGCACCGGCACCTCCAGCCCGCCGCTGTACCTGGCCGCGAGAGACAGGGTGACTCCGAACATGAAGTAGTAAATGTTCAACCAGAGGTCACCGGCGCCGTGAGCGGCCATGAACAGCAGCGACGAGAGCAGCGTGCCGACGATCATCGCGACGTGCTGAGCGGAGAACCACGAGCCGGCGGCCCGCAGCACGTACCCGCGGAAGAAGATCTCTTCCGCCGCCGCCTGGAGCGGCATGAGCAGGACGCTGACCAGGGCATACGCGAGCCAGTCGCTGCTGCGCTCACCCTGCACGGCGGGTTGCAGCCAGAAGAATGCCGCCATGTAGACCGCGAACACGAGGATCGTCACGGGCAGGGCCCGCATCGCGGTTCGCCAACGCCACAGGCCCTCCACCGACCCGGTGAATCCCCAGGGCTGTCCGTGCACGCCACGGACGATGCCCCACGTGGTCGGGATGAGCAGGATCAGGCTGACGAGGCTGGCCGCGAACATGGCCGGGGTGAGGCTCACGCCTTCGGTCATGTCGTGGCCACCGATCGCCGTGTCGACGGCGATGGCCGCCATGAACGTCACCAGCGAGGCCGCGAGGTAGGCGAGGACTGCGGCGAGGATCCCCACGACCGGCTTCCACCAGCGGGCGCTCGGCGTACGAAGAGTGTGGTGATAGGGGGTGCCGGCGTCGGGGCGGCCGAGCTCGGTGCGGGGAGTGGTCGTGTCCATGCCTCTAGCTTCGGGGTCGATCCTGCCCGTGACCCATGTGCCTGGTCACCGGTCCAGGTGACAACTCCAGGGCGCGGGCATGACAGATGTCATCCTGGCGTGGCGGTCGAGGAGGTGACGACCGCTCACCCGTCCGTCGAGGCCGACTCCGTGGGCACAGACGTGGTGGAGTCGCCAGAAGGGGCGGTCACGACAGAGGCGGGCGCCCCCGCAGCGGCACGGCAATCGGCGGAGAGCTCGTCCAGACGCGCCTGAGTGGCGCCCACGTCACGCACGACGCTGCTCAGTGAGAGGGCGTTGAGATCCTGCGCGGCACTCACTCCGCGCGCCAAGGTGTCGCTCAGACTGCGTCCCTCGTCGGCGATCTGCAGGCAGCTGGCCGGCACGATGACGCCATCGGTACCGGGCGTGGGCGCCGCGCTCGAGGGTTCGACGCCTGCGGACGGAGTCGGATCGGCCAGGGGATTGGCGTCGCCGTCGTTCGCGGCACCGATCGCAGCCATGATTCCGGCGCCCAGCATGAGACCCGACAGCAGAGCGATCAAAGGCAGCAACCACCCGGGCCGCGACGTGGCTCGTTCGGTGGAGTCGTGGGGGTGGGCCATGGCGATCTCCTCGTGCATGTCAGGGTTTCCGCATCCACCTTAGGGGCGCGCACCGCGCCGGGCCCATCGAGCCGGGCGCGCACTGCGCCGGGTCCATCACGCCAGGCCCGGCGAACGCTTCGCCCCTAAGCTGATCCACGGCACCTCCCCCAGGCCCCCGATCCACGAGAGGGATCCCGACGCCATGACCGCCACTCAGCCCGACGAGGCTGCCGGCCCCCCGGTACCGACGAAGGGTCCGTGGCGCGCCCACGCCCGCCTCACCTACGCCCTGCGCTGGCCGATCATCGGGTTCTGGCTGGCCATCACCGTGCTGGCGCTGATGTTTCCGCCGCCGGTGAGCGGCGATTCGGGCAACTCCGAATCCTTTCTCGCGGTCGATGTGGAGACCGAGGTGCGCGAGATGGAGATCTTCGGATTCCCGCTGTTCAGCCGCACCGTCGCCGTCCAACGCGACCCGAACGGCCTCTCCGCCGAGGTACAGACGGAGTCGGTGCTCGACGCGCTGGCCGTCAACCAGCGCGAGAATCCGGCCCCGCTGCTGGGTGCGCTGCCGATGCCCAACGCCGTCACGTTCGGTGCCGGGCAGGACGAGCGCGGTACGACCGTGCTCACCTACCTGTTCATGGATCCGCGTGCCGGATTCGGCACCCAGCACACGCAGGCACGGGCGTACGCGCAGGAGTACCTGGAACGACCGGAGGACCACTACATCGGCGTGACCGGCTCGGTGCCGGCCCGCGCGCAGCAGGCCTACCTCGTCGGGTTGGCCCTCCCCCGACTGGAGATGTTCACCCTCGTCGCCATCGTCCTGCTGGTGGCGATCGCCTTCCGCTCCCTGGTCGTGCCGTTCGTCGCCCTGGGTGCCTCCGCGATCGCGCTGCTCGTGACGATGTGGCTGGTCACGCTCCTCGCCGATGTGCTGGGCGTCACCGCCCCGGCCGAACTCCAGCCGGTGCTGCTCGCGCTGCTGCTGGGCGTGGTCACGGACTACACGATCTTCTACGTCACCGGCCTGGGCACGGCGTTCGGACGCCGCGGCCACGGCAAACGCGACGCCGTGAACTCCGCGGTGTCGACGTATACGCCGATCGTCGTCGCTGCCGGCGTCACCGTGGCGGCAGCGACGCTGAGCCTGGTGGTCGCCCGTTCCCCGTTCTACCGGGCCTTCGGCCCCGCGATGGCGGTGACCATCCTCGTCGGCCTCGTCGTCGCCGTCACCCTCGTGCCCGCGGTCATCGCCGTCCTCGGCCGTGGCGTCTTCTGGCCCCGACGCCCCGCCGGTGTCGCGTCCATGGCCGAGCCCTCGCGTGGGATGGCGCGCCTGGTGAGCCTGTTGTCCCGCAAGGGGCCCGCCGCGGGTGCGCTGGTCGTCAGTGCCGTGATTCTCACGCTGATGGCGCTGCCGATCTTCGGCATGCTCCTCAAGGCCGGCTTCACCAGCTCCCTGCCCGCCGAGAACAACGTCAAGCAGGCCGCCGTTGCTGCCGCAGAAGGATTTTCGCCCGGCATCACCTCCCCCACGTCGATCCTCATCGAGGGACCCGGAGTCGCCGACGACCTCGACGGACTCATCGAGTTGCAGGATCGGGTCGCCGAGCATCCCGGTGTCGCCGGCGTCGTCGGCCCTGCCCTGTCCATGCCGCAACTGGGCTTCCGGATGTTCACCTCACCCGAGCACGATGCGGCCCGCATGCTCGTCGTCCTCAAGGACTCCCCCTTGGACGGGACGGCGATCCAGACGCTGTCGCAGTTGCGCGAGAACATCCCGCTGTTCGCCTCCGAGGCGGGGTTGGACGTGGCCAAGGTGGGCGTCGGTGGCGACACGGCTCTGGCCGCCGACATCATCGACGGCACCCTCGACGACCTGGGTCGCCTCGCTCTCGCGGGCCTGGCCGTCAACCTGCTCATCCTCATCATCTTCTTGCGTTCCGTTGCCGCGCCGGTGTACTTGCTGGCCTGCAACGTGTTGTCCGTCGCCGCTGCTCTCGGCCTCATGACCTGGGTGTTCACCGACCTGCTCGGCGAGGACGGCATCACGTTCTACGTACCGTTCGCCTCGGCAGTGCTGCTCGTGGCACTGGGGTCGGACTACAACATCTTCGGAGTCGGGCGCACCTGGGAGGAAGCCCGTCACCGGTCGCTGCCGGACGCCATGGCCATCGCGATGCCGGAGACGTCCAAGGCCATCACGACCGCCGGGGTCGTGCTCGCCGCCAGTTTCGCGATGCTCATGGTGATCCCCCTCTCGGCGTTCCGAGAGCTCGGATTTGTCATGGCCGTCGGCATCCTGCTCGACGTGTTCGTCGTGCGGATGTTCATGGTTCCGGCACTCCTCACCCTCGTGGGGCAGAAGAGCGCCTGGCCCCGCAAGAGTCTGCGGGTCGCTCAGGCCTGATCGACCGAGACCGTCGCGCCGATGTCGATCGTGCCGGTGGACTCAGGGATGTAATGCACGGCGGCGTAGGTCTTGCCGTCCCAGCGGCGGTGGGCAGCGAGGGTGCGGATGGGGTCCTTGCCGCGGGAGAGGTCGACGGGGTCGATCGTCGTCATCACGCACCGGTCGACGAGCTTGGCCTTGCGCAGGACGACGTCCCCGATGCGGATGCGCTCCCAGTCGTCCTCGGCGAAGGGCGCGTCGACGCCGTCGATCACGAGGTTGGGCCGAAACCGGTCGGCGGTGATCGGCTCGGGTGCCTCGTCGCCGCGGGCGGCGGCGTCCTCGGCCATCCACGCGTTGATCTGTGCCACCGACGCGGTCGAGATCACGGTGACCGGGTAGCCGTCCTGGAACGCGGCGTGATCACCCTCGCGCCCCACCGTGAGTCGTCGCCGGGTCGGGTCGTCACACCACACGAGAGACAGGTCGTCGCGAGCGAGGGCCTCACGCAGCCACATGTCTGCAGCGCCCCCACCGGTCCCGCTGACCGGACGCGCGACGAGCTCTTTGGTCCGGAACATGCGCACGGCCGCGGTCCCCGCGCCGGCTGTCGGTGCGGTGACCTCCAGCGTCGGCATCCCGGGAGCCTCGAGCTGCAGGTCGGCGCCGGTACCTCCGGTGGCGGGAGTGCTCGCGACGATGGTGAACAACCGCGGCAGGACTCGGGCCGACACCATCTCGCTGGTCGCGTCGACGACCATCCATTCCCGATCCCCGCGCAGCCCGGCCCAGCCGACCTCGGCGTGCTCCA
This sequence comes from Mobilicoccus sp., assembly GCA_032100225.1. Classification (GTDB taxonomy): domain Bacteria; phylum Actinomycetota; class Actinomycetes; order Actinomycetales; family Dermatophilaceae; genus Mobilicoccus. Next base: position 3,028 of record DAMDJY010000139.1, on the reverse strand, counting down.
CCGCGCGAATGGCGGTGCTCTTGACGGGGTGGACGCGGATCGACGACACCTGCACGGGGCGCTCCTTAAGACGAACGACGGCCGCGCGAGCAGCGAACGGCACGCCGCCACCGTCCCACATCGGACCGATCTCGCGGCGGGCGAACACGGCGACCGGTTCAATGGGGCGAACAGGCACACAGGCAACAGGGAGGACACCCCATGGCCCCGAACACCGGGTTGCTGGCAGGACTGGACGACGTCAACCGGTTCGACCCTGCGCACCGGGCGTGGGTCGTGGAGCGGATCCGTCGCCTCGATGCCGATGCCCGCCGTTCGGCCGACACGCACCTGTGGCGCCTCGAACTCCCTACCGAATGGGGCATCGACCTCTACCTCAAGGACGAGTCGACCCACCCGACCGGGAGCCTCAAGCATCGCCTGGCGCGGTCCCTCTTCACATATGCACTGGTCAACGGGTGGCTCGGACCCGGCACGTTGGTCGTCGAGGCATCCTCGGGATCGACCGCCGTCAGCGAGGCATATTTCGCCCGGATGCTCGACCTGCCGTTCGTGGCCGTCGTGCCCCGCTCGACGAGCGTCGAGAAGATCCGCCTCATCGAGGCCGAAGGCGGACGCTGCCATCTGGTCGATCGGGCCGATCAGATGTGTTCGGAGTCCAAGCGCCTCGCCGCAGAACACGGGGGGCACTTTCTCGACCAGTTCACGTACGCCGAGCGCGCCACCGACTGGCGCGGCCACAACAACATCGCCGAATCGATCCTCGACCAGCTCGCCGAGGAGCCTCACCCCGAGCCGTCGTGGGTCGTCGTCGGGGCCGGCACGGGTGGCACGAGCGCGACCATCGGGCGCTACCTGCGCTACAACCGCATGGGCGGTCGGCTCTGCGTGGTCGATGTCGAGCGGTCGGCCTTCTTCGAGGGCTGGCGCGACGATGACGACGCCGTAACCTGCGAGGGCAGCTCGGCCATCGAGGGCATCGGCCGCCCGCGTGTGGAGCCCAGCTTCGTGCGCAGCGTCGTCGACCGGATGATCCGGGTGCCCGACGCCGCGTCGGTGGCGGGGGCGCGGTTCCTCTCCGATCGCCTCGGACGACGAGTCGGGGCCTCCACGGGCACCAACATCGTCGGAGTCGCCGCGATGGTCCGCGAGATGCGTGCCGCGGGTGAGCACGGCTCGATCGTCACGCTGCTCTGCGACTCGGGCGAGCGCTACGCGGGCACGTACTTCGACGATGCGTGGGTCGCGGGCCAGGGCTGGGAGATCGACGCCTGGCAGCGCGAGCTCGCCGAGGCACTCCCGGCGCGCTGACCTGCGCCGACGACCAGTTCTGCCAAGCCGGGTCGGCGCCCGGGCGGTGCGTCCTACGCTGGAGATGACCCGTCGACGGTGACGTGTCGACGGGGAAACGAGCTGGGGAACGGCTGAATCGGCAAGGAGGCTGGCATGGACGACGCATCCCGGTTGATCGAGATGCTCCACGCCGAACTGCTGCCCGCGCTCGGCTGCACCGAACCCATCGCGGTGGCCCTCGCCGCAGCGAAGGCTCGATCGGTTCTCGGTTGCGAGCCGTCGTCGGTCTCGATCATCGTCAGCAGCAACATCTTCAAGAACGCCCGAGCCGTGACGATCCCCCATTCCGGCGGACGCCACGGGATTCCGATGGCCGCCGCGCTCGGCGTCGTCGCCGGTGACCCCGAAGCGGGGCTGGAGTGTCTGGCCGGTGTCACCGACCGCGACATCGAGGCTGCTGCCGACTGGGCCGAGCGCGTCGAACTCACCGTGGCCGAGGACCGCACCGGCCTCTACGTGCGCGCCGATGTGGCAGCTCCTGAGGCAGCCTGCGGATCGGACGCTGGGTCCGCCTCTGCCGAACTGATCGACGACCACACCCGATTCGCCTCGGTGAGCAGGGACGGCCAGGAACTGGCCAGTGCACACACCTCGGCTGACAGCGCCCACGCCGTCGACGAGCCGACCTCCGCGCTCACCAGCGTGCTCGACCTCGCCCGCACCATCGACCTCACGGCTCATCCGCGGTTGGTCGACCTTCTCGAGACGCAGATCGCCTACAACTCCCGCGTCGCCGACGAAGGGCTGCGCACTCCGTACGGCGCGCAGGTCGGGAGAGCTCTGGCTGTGGTTACCGGGCCGCAGCGACCCGCGCGTCTGGAGGCCCGCGTCCGTGCTGCAGCGGCGGCCGACGCACGCATGGGTGGGTGCAGCCTCCCGGTCGTCATCAACTCGGGCTCTGGCAACCAGGGCCTCACCGTCTCGCTGCCGGTCATCACCTACGCCGAGGAGCTCGGCCGCTCCCGCGACGAGCTGCATCGCGCCCTGCTGGTGGCCAACCTGTTGGCGCTGATGCAGAAGAAGCAGATCGGCACCTCGCTGGTGACGACGGCCGGCATGGTGTGTGACGGCGCCAAGGCCTCGTGCGCCGCGAGGATCTCGGTCGCCGTCGAGGGTGGCCTCACTGGCGTGACCTCGTCGAGGCCGACCACGGATTCTCCGCGGGCGCGGGCCTGCTCGGCGACACCCCGGACGCGACGGTCTCGAACATCGGTCGGCTTGCAGCGGAGGGCATGCGCGGCACCGATGAGGTCATCGTCGACGTCCTCCGCCGCGACGACGGAGTCTGAACAGAGTCGCCCCAGCAGCCACAGCGTCGGTCTTTCACGTCAGTCCTTGGCGTCGGACCAGCGCTCGATGACCATCGTGTCGGTGACGAACCGGACGGGCGCGCCTCCGGTCCAGCGGCGTGCCGAGTCCTGCAGAGCCGCATCGATCCGCGCCGCAGCCTCCTGCGCGTTGTCGCGGGGCACGTGGACGAGCAGTTCGTCGTGCAGGCACAACACAATCTGCGCACCGAGATCGCGCGTCGTGGCCCGCACCGTCGCCGCCCACGCCTTGAAGAACTCTGCCGCCGCACCCTGGATGATCGCGTTGCGGGTGAACCGGCCGCGAGCGGCGTCGATGGCCGGATCCGCGCCGGGAGCGACCTTGCGCGCGAACCGCGCCGCCGGGA
>DAMDJY010000138.1:0-9438 GCA_032100225.1 Mobilicoccus sp. | reverse complement strand
CGGCGGTCATGCCGGCGCCCGACTCTCCCGCGGCCGAGGCCTCGGTCTGCTCCTGCTGCTGTGCCACGGGCGCCGTCCAGCCCTGCTCGGCGGCCAGACGCACACCGCGCAGTGAAGCCTCGCCGGCGGTGGGGCCTTCGCCCGCGTGGCCGTCGGGGAATCCCGCGAGAACCCGCGAGATCTCCTTGAAGGTGTGGACCTTGTCAGGACCACGGGTGGGACGAACGTCCTCGCCCGCACGCAGTGCGTCGACCATCGCGACGGTCGAGGCCGGGGTCTGGTTATCGAAGAACTCCCAGTTGGCCATGACGACGGGCGCGTAGTCGCACGCCGCATTGCACTCGAGGCGCTCGAGGGTGATGCGTCCGTCGGTGGTCGTCTCGTCGTGCCCGATGCCAAGGTGAGAGCTGACTGCCTCCCAGATGGCGTCGCCACCCATGACGGCGCACAGCGTGTTGGTGCAGACACCGATGCTGTAGTCACCGTTGGGAAAGCGCTTGTACTGGGTGTAGAACGTCGCCACCCCGCTGACCTCGGCACCGGTCAGGCCCAGGGTCTCGGCGCAGAACTCGATGCCGCGGGGCGAGATGTAGCCGTCGACGCTCTGCACCAGGTGCAGCAGCGGCAGCAGTGCCGACCGCTTCTGCGGGTAGCGCGCGACGACCTGCTCGGCATCCGCGCGGAGCTGCTCGAGCTCCTCTGCCGTGTAGGGCTGCGTCGGACGGGCCGGGTGGGTGCCGTAGTTGGGGCGATCTGCGTGCCCGCTCATGCCTGGTCCTCGATCTCGCTGGGCGCACCGGCGAACTCGCCGATGCTGGTGTCGTGCTGAACGCTCATCGGTCCACGCCACCCATCACGGGGTCGATCGAGGCCACTGCCACGACGACATCGGCGACGTTGCCACCCTCGACCACGGCGGCCACGGACTGCAGGTTGTGGAAGGACGGGTCACGGAAGTGGGCGCGGTAGGGCCGGGTTCCACCGTCGGAGACGACGTGGCAACCGAGCTCGCCCTTGGCGGACTCGACGGCCTGGTAGGCCTGGCCCGGGGGAACGCGGAAGCCCTCGGTGACGATCTTGAAGTGGTGGATCAGCGACTCCATGGAGGTGCCCATGATCTTGCGGATGTGGTCGAGGCTGTTGCCCTGACCGTCGCCGCCGATGGCCAACTGCGACGGCCAGGCGATCTTCGGGTCGTCGACCATGACCGGGCCCGAGCTGCTCGCCAGGCGGTCGATGCACTGCTCGACGATCCGCAGCGACTGCCAGATCTCGTTGAAGCGAACGCGGATTCGGCCATACGCGTCGGCGGTGTCCCACGTGCAGACGTCGAAGTCGTACGTCTCGTAGCCGCAGTAGGGGGCGCTCTTGCGCAGGTCGTGCGGGAACCCGGCCGAGCGAAGCATCGGGCCCGTGATGCCGAGCGCCATGCAGCCGGTGAGGTCGAGGTACCCGACGTCGACCGTACGGCCCTTGACGATCGGGTTCTCGAGGACCAGCTTCTCCATCTGCTTGACGGCGGCCACCATCTTGGGCAGCTGCTCGTCCAGCAGGTCCTTCCAGCCGGCGGGCAGATCGGTGGCGACGCCACCGGGCCGGATGTAGGCGTTGTTCATGCGCAGACCGGTGACGGCCTCGATGAACGTGAGGATGCGCTCACGCGCCTGCGCCGCGGTGGTGTACACCGTGGTCGCCCCGAGCTCCATGCTGCCGGTACCGAGGCAGATGAGGTGCGAGCTCATACGGGTGAGCTCCATCATCAGCACGCGGATCGTGGTGGCGCGCTCCGGGATCTCGTCGGTGATGCCGAGCAGCTTCTCGGTGCTCAGGCAGTACGCCGCCTCCTGGAACATCGGCGTCAGGTAGTCCATGCGGGTGCAGAACGTGACGCCCTGGGTCCAGGTGCGGTACTCCATGTTCTTCTCGATGCCGGTGTGCAGGTAGCCGATGCCTGCGCGGCCCTCGGTCACGTGCTCGCCGTCGAGTTCGAGGATGAGGCGGAGCACGCCGTGCGTCGAGGGGTGCTGCGGGCCCATGTTGACCACGACACGCTCGTCGCTGTGCTCGATGGCCTCGGCCGCGATGGACTCCCAGTCACCGCCGGAGGTGGTGAACGAACGCAGGTCGTCGTCCTCGACGCGGCCACCGGGGGTGGCGTGAACGTCGTGTGCGGCCGAGCCGCTGAAATCGGTGTTGGCACTCATCAGTTGAACGACCTCCGCTGGTCCGGCGGCGGGACGGTGGCACCCTTGTACTCCACCGGGATACCGCCGAGGGGGTAATCCTTGCGCTGAGGGTGACCCGGCCAGTCGTCGGGCATGAGGATGCGCGTGAGGGCAGGGTGCCCGTCGAAGATGATGCCGAAGAAGTCCCAGGTCTCGCGCTCGTGCCAGTTGGCGGCGGGGTAGCACTCGACGACCGAGGGGATGTGCGGGTCGGCGTCGGGGCAGCTCACCTCGAGGCGGATGCGCTTGCTTCCGTGGGTGATCGACACCAGGTGGTAGACCGCGTGCAGCTCTTCGCCGTCCATCTGGGGGTAGTGCACGCCCGAGACGCCGGTGAACAGCTCGAACCGCAGCGAGGGCTCATCACGCAGCGTCCAGCAGAGCGTGAGGATGTGCTCGCGGGCGATGTGCAGCGTCATCTCACCGCGGTCGATGACCACGCGGCGGACGACGTCGGCCATGGTGGGCCCGCCGCGACGCGCCAGCGCCGCCTCGAGCTCGTCGGCCAGCTCGTCGAACCAGCCGCCGTAGGGGCGCACCGAGGCCCCGGGGAAGAGAGTGCGCGTGACCAGACCGCCGTAACCGGTGGTGTCCTGACCGCGGGTGGCGCCGAACATGCCGTGGCGTTCGCCGACGACGATCGGGTCCGGGTGGGTACCGGGAGCTGCGGGCAGAGCGTCGCCGCCTGTGCCCTGGGTGTGTCCCGACGAGGTGTCGCTCACGCCAGCAAACCCTTCTGTTCGATCAACGGGGTCTCGGACATCGCTGCGCGCTCGACCTCACGGGCGATCGCCTTGCGGTTGAAGATGTGCGGGCTGTGCTGGATCTGCTCGTGCAACTTGAGGAACGCGTTGATGAGCATCTGCGGCCGCGGCGGACATCCGGGCAGGTACACGTCGACCGGCACAATGTGGTCGACGCCCTGCACGATCGCGTAGTTGTTGAACATGCCGCCGGAGCTGGCGCACACGCCCATCGACACGACCCACTTGGGCTCGGGCATCTGGTCGTAGACCTGACGCACGACCGGGGCCATCTTCTGGCTGACGCGGCCGGCGACGATCATCAGGTCGGCCTGGCGCGGGGTGGCGCAGAAGCGCTCCATGCCGAAGCGGGCGATGTCGTTGTCGGGCGAGACGGTGACCATCATCTCGATGGCGCAGCAGGCCAGACCGAAGGTGGCGGGCCAGACCGACGTCTTGAGCAGGAAGCCTGCCAGCTCGTCGATCTTCGCCGTCATGACCCCCGAGGGAAGCGGGTCCGAGTTGTTCGGGCGGAAAACGGTTTCGGGGTTCGTCATGTCAGTCCCAATCCAAGCCGCCGCGGCGCCACACGTAGGCATCCGCGATGAAGAACGCGTTGAGCAGGAAGACCGTCATCGCCAGCAGGCCGTAGAGGCCGAGCTGGTTGAAGGTCACTGCGAAGGGCAGGAGGAAGAGCGTCTCGATGTCGAAGATGATGAAGAGCATCGCCGTCGTCGCGTACTTGACCGGGAAGCGACCGCCCTCGTCGGCCCGCGGGGACGGCTGGATGCCGCACTCGTAGGCCATCACTTTGGCAGCGTTGTAACGCTTGGGCCCGAGGAAGATCCCCAGGCCGAGCACGGAGAGTGCTGCGAAGCCGAGCCCGCAGGCGAAGAAGAAGAGGATCGGCAGATAGGGGCTGGTCATGTCGACGCGCTCCCCTTTCGGTTGACGGTGCGGCTGCAGGCTGCGGAACTCGAACAGTGCCTCGGACGTTGGACACCCGGGCATCACGGTCAGTCTAGTGAATGTCTGGGCGTCTCATGCCGAAGGGGTCAGGCGCGCCAGTGTCGAGATGACCCGATCGTCGATCCCGCCGCCCTTCGAGTCGGCCAGGCCGGCCATGATCTTGACGACGAAGCGCATCAGAACGCGGCGCGGGAGGCCGTACCGGACGGCCAATCGCATGACCTCGGGGTGGCCGATCATCTCGGCGAAGATCGAGCCGAGACGGAAGTACCCGCCCATCTCCTCGCGCACGGCCGCCGGGTAGGTGGCCAGAACACGCTCCCGACCTGCGGCATCACCCCGGGCGTGGGCCTGTGCCACGATCTCGGCCGCGATGCGCGCCGACTCCATGGCATGCGCGATGCCCTCGCCGTTGAAGGGGCTGATCATCCCGCCGGCATCGCCGAGCAGCAGGAGCCCGTCGGCGTAGTGCGGGACGCGCCCGAGCGCCATCGGCAGAGCGGCGCCGCGCATCGGTCCGACGCGGTGGTCCTCGTCGAAGGTCCATTCGGGGGGCAGGGTCGCGACCCAGCGACGCAGGACGTCCTTGGAATCGAACGTCGCGAACGACGGTGAGGTATCGAGGATGCCGAGACCGACGTTGCTCGTGCCGTCACCGAGGGCAAAGATCCAGCCGTAGCCCGGCAGGAGGATGCGCCCGGCGCTCGGGTCGGTCGGGTCCTTGTCGACCCACAGCTCCATCCACGACTCCATGTAGTCGTCGTGGCTGCGCTGGGTGGAGTAGTAGGTGCGAGCTCCGACGCCCATCGGTCGGTCGTCGCGGCGGGTGCGCCCCTCGGCGACCCCTAGGCGGGCGCTGTTGCCGTCGCAGGCGAGGACCACCGGTGCGCGGTACTCGGACCGCTCCCCCGTGGCGCGACCACGCTCGTCGACGTGCTTGACCTGGACGCCGCACACGCGTCCGCCGGAGTCGTGCAGCGGCCCGGACACCGACGCACCCTGGACCAGCTCGGCGCCACGACTTACCGCGTGCTGCGCGAGAACGTGGTCGAACCCGGTGCGGGGCATGGCGAGTCCGTACGGCGGATAGTCGGTGACCGCGGGCCAATCGATCTCGACCAGGTGCCCGCCGCCGATGAGGCGCAGCCCGCGGTTGCGGATCCACCCCTCCTCCTCGGGGTGCGGAACGCCGAGGGAGACGAGCTCCTTGACTGCGCGCGGAGTCAGTCCGTCGCCGCAGATCTTGTCGCGCGGAAAGGTGGCCTTCTCCAACAGGGCGACGTCGAGGCCGGAGGCGGCGAGGTACGCCGCCGCCGATGCTCCGGCCGGGCCGGCACCGACGACGATGACGTCGGCCGTGTGAGAGTTCACATCACTCCTTGTCGAGGGCGGACCCGGTGGCCGGTGCTGGTGAGAGGTGCCACGCCGCGCTGGCTGCTCACGTGGTGCGCGCAGCAGGCGGCGCCAAGCGCTGAGCGATCACGCAACGGCGCGGTGGATGGCGGCGATGCCACCCATGAGGTTGCGCCATTCCACGCCGCGCCAGCCGGCCTGGCCGATGGTCGTGGCGAGTTCGTCCTGCGCCGGCCAGTCGCGGATGGACTCGGCCAGGTACACGTAGGACTCGGGGTCTGAGCTGACCGCGCGGGCGATCGTGGGCAGCGAGCCCATGATGTACGTGCGGTACAGGCGACGGAACAGGGGGTTGGTGGGGGCGCTGAACTCGTTGATGACGAGGCGACCGCCCGGGCGGGTGACGCGGCGGAACTCCTCGAGCGCACCGGCGTAGTTGCGCACGTTGCGCAGCCCGTAGGACATCGTCACGACGTCGACGGAGTTGTCGGCGAGCGGCAGATGCGTGGCGTCGGCGCCGACGAAGTCGAGACTCGGGTACTTCTTGGCACCCTCGCGGATCATGCCCATCGAGAAGTCGGCAGAGATGACGTGCGCTCCGGCCTTGACGAACGCGAGGCTGCTCGTGCCGGTGCCTGCGGCGATGTCGAGGACGACCTCACCTGGCTGCGCGTTCACGGCGTCGTTGACGACGGCGCGCCAGTACCGCACGATGCCGGCCGTCATCAGGTCGTTGGTGATGTCGTAGCGGGCGGCCACGGCGTCGAACATCCGGGCGACGTCCGAGGGCTCCTTGTCCAGGCCTGCACGCATCATGCTCTCCATTCTCTTCGCTACAGCGATCGATCGGTGACTGCCGAGGTCGGGTGACGGGCGTCGGTACACGGCGGTCAGCCGCCGGCGAGTGCAGACCTCATGGGAATCAGCTTGGCGTCCGACTCGGCCAGCTCTGCAGCGGGGTCGGAGCCGGCGACGATGCCGCAGCCCGCGAACAACCGCATGCGCCGCGTGTCGGCGGGGTCGAGCACACCGCTGCGCAGGGCGATTCCCCACTCCCCGTCTCCCCCGGCATCGATCCACCCGACCGGGCCTGCGTAGCGGCCGCGGTCCATGTGTTCGAGCTCGGCGATGACGGCGTCGGCCGTGGCCTTGGGGGTGCCGCACACGGCGGCCGAGGGGTGCAGGGCCTGCGCGAGGGTCAGCGACGAGGCTCCGTTGGTGAGTCGCCCGGCCACGTCGGTGGCGAGGTGCAGCACGTTGGGCAGGTGCAGGACGAACGGCGTCTCGGGAACGTTGAGGGACGTGCAGTAGCGCGAGATCGCATCGGCGACCGAGGAGACGGCGTACTCGTGTTCTTCCAGGTCCTTGCTCGAATGCGCGAGCGAGGCGGCCAGCGCCAGGTCGCGCTCGTCGTCGCCGGTGCGGCGGATCGTGCCGGCGAGGACGCGGGAACTCACGAGCCCGCGTTCGAGGCGGACGAGCATCTCGGGGGTGGCGCCGACGAGTCCGTCGACGGAGAACACCCATGTCTTGCCGTACGCCTCCGCGAGGCGGCGCAGCAGGTAGCGGGCGTCGATGTCGGCCTCGGCCTCTGCGGTCAGGTCACGCGCGAGGACGACCTTGTCGAGGTCACCGTCGGAGATACGCCGCACCGCCTCGGCCACGACGGTCTGCCAGGTCGGGCCGGGCAACGCGCCATCGGAGAAGCTGACCTCGCCGGGCGCGGCCGGGGCCACGCTGCTGAGGGTCAGGGCGGTGGCGAGCAAGGCGTCGTGTTCGGCCTCGGAGTCGGACGCGGCCGAGGTCACCGTCGTGACGAACGAGCGGCCGTCACGTCGACCGAGCACCACGCGCGGCACGACGAGCACCGACTCTGCACGGGAGGTCGGTGAGTAGGCGAAGGACCCGAACGAGATGAGTCCGCTGCCGACCAGGCCGACCTCGTCGTGCACCTCGGCGCTCGCGACGGTGTGCTGCCACCAGGCTTCGGCGTCAGAGAATCGGGTTGCGCCACAGGTCGCGATGCCTGCCGCACGGCCCCAGCCGACCATGCCCTCGCCGCCCCGAACCCAGGAGCACACCTCGGCGGCGGGCATATCAGCAGGCACATGTTCGAGCAGAGAGACGACGTCGCCGACCTCACGCGTTCGCGCGATCAATCGATACGGGTCGTCTGAGGTCACGAGCGTCAACCCTACCCGAGCGCCCACGCGCGGGCACTTCGCCTCACATGCGGTCAGCGTTCTCGACGCGACCTACCTGTCGCCCGAGGACAGCTTTCTCGCCACGGCGTTGTAGATCCAGAAGAGCGCGATCGTCACGGCGAAGCAGAGGGGGATGACGAAAGCAGCGAACGTGGCCTCCTGCGCCCAGGTCGATCCCCGCTCGCCCCAGTGCAGAAACAGCATGAGCGCACTCAGCAGGGCTGCCGTCACGACCTGCTCGCCCATGGAGATGTACCGCATCGTCGAACCTCCTTCGCGCCCAATACTCTCCCGAGAACCGATCAGTCGCGGTGGGTCAGCGGGACCTCGACGACGGTGATGCCGTTCGGAGTCGCAGACACGGCCTCGTGCACCGCCTCTGGAGTCGACGCGAGAACGTGCCGGACGCCGTGAGCAGCGCAGAGGGCGGCCAGGTCGGTGCCGGTCGGCGTGCGGAAGACGCGCTCCAGCACACCCGGGTACGCCTGGCGACGGTCGGCCTGCCCGTACTCCAGGTCGCTGAAGATCGCCCCGCCGTCGTCGTTACCGACGACGATCGTCAGATCCACACGCGGCTCATCGGGGCCGATGAGCAGGCCGTTGCTGTCGTGGAGAAACGTGAGATCGCCGAGGAACGCGTACGTGGGTCGGCCTGATCCGAGCGCGAGACCCGCGGCCGTCGAGACACAGCCGTCGATCCCGGCAAGTCCGCGACTGGCGACGACCTGCGCGCGATCCCCACCCTCTGCTGCACGCAGCCCACGGACGAGCTCGACGTGCCGCACTCCGTTGCTCGACCCGAGAAAGAGCAGCGACTCTGCGGGCAGCGCGCTGGTGACCGCGTCGGCGAGCGCGACGCCACTCGGCCAGGACATCTCACCCTCAATCTGCGCGGACGCCTTCGCCGCAGCATCCGCCCACGCCGAGCGGAACGCCCCTGCTTCAGAGTGAAGGTCACCCGCAGCTACACCTCCACCTCCACCTGAGGGTTCGACCAGCACCTCAGGGCCGTGGACGGCGTGGACGACGTGACCGGGGTCGGGCCACCGAGCGTCGCCGGTGACGAGGTCGACGCGAACCTGGGGCAGGCGCATAAGTCGAGCGAGGCTGCGGGAGAGGGTGATTCGGCCGACGGCGAGGATACGATCGGGCCTGAGGTCGGGCTCGCCGGCACGCTCGGCCACCCGCACCCCATGCGGCAACCGGCCCTCGTGCCAGCGCCCGAACGGCTCACCGATGACGGGGTGCCCGCGACGAGCCGCCCACTCGATCGCTGCTTCGAGAAGTGAGTCCGGGGCGTCACCGAGGACGACGAGGGTCCGGTCGACCTGCGGCAGCAGCAGTTGCACAGACGCCGGTAGCGACGAGAGCGATTCCGGCGCGGACGGTGCATAGGAAGCTGCCGCACCGGTTCGCGCGACGTGGGTCCACGCCGATCCGTCGGTGCGTCCGTCCAGGGATTCGGGCCATTCGGGCGTAGATGTGTCGGTGGGCCCGATCTGCGGGGCAAGCGGATCGCGCAGCGGCACGTTGATGTGCACCGGGCCGGGGTCGCCGCCGGTCGCACCCGTTGCCGCAGCCAGTGCTCGGTCCATGGCGGTGCGCCACGAGGCCTGCGCGGCGGGGCGGGCCTCGGGGACCCCGAGGTCGTGGAACCACCGGGCGAAACTGCCGAACAGTCCGAGCTGATCGGTGGTCTGGTTGGCGCGGGTGCCGCGCAGCTCGGGCGGCCGGTCGGCGGTGAGCAACAGCATCGGCACGCCCGACTCGTGGGCTTCGAGCACTGCCGGATAGAGGTTGACCACGGCGGTGCCCGAGGTGGTGATGATCGGCGCGGGAATACCGGTCGCCTTGGCGATGCCGAGGGCGAGGAAGGCCGCGGACCGTTCGTCGACGCGGACGTGCAGGCGCAGTGACCCGGCCGCGTCGGCGGCGTGCAGGGCG
>DAMDJY010000137.1:0-9485 GCA_032100225.1 Mobilicoccus sp. | reverse complement strand
GCGGACCGGCCACATCGCGCAGAGCGAGAGCGGCGCCGCGCCGCGTTCGGTCAACCATGACGACGACGTGAGCGCCGACGACGAGGACATCGTCGACTCGACCGCTGTGGGTCAGCCGGTCATCGCCAGCGTGCTCGGGGGAGTCGTCATCCACGAGGACGAGGGCTGACACCCGTCGTTCACGCCTGACCGACCAGACACCCGCCCCGCACGGCCGCCGCCCGGCGCCTCATCGTGCCCACGGGGCGTTGGGACGTTGGCGCTGCCGCCATCTCGGATCTGCTCACCCGCGCCGCTACGAAGGGGGCCGGGGTCGAGTTCTCGCAGACTAGAGACGCTTTTTCCGTCTGGGAGAGCCCGATCCCGGCTCCCGCACCCCGACCCGACCCGACCCACCGGGCTGCAGTTGCGCGGTCCGTGACCGAGGTCGAGAGGGCGACGCGGTCGAGCGTCCAGGAGTGTTGTCGCTCTGCAGCGCCGGAGTGCAGGGTGCGACGTAGAGTCGGCTCGTTGCTCGACGATGGGAGTCCACGTGTACTACCGCCTCGCTCGAATAGTGGTCAATCCGCTGTTCCGCGTTGTGATGCGTCCGGAGATCACCGGTACGGAGAACGTCCCATCGGAGGGGGCGTGCATCATCGCGAGCAACCACATTTCGTTCTTCGACAGCATCGTCATCCCGGCGGCGTCGCCGCGACAGATCGCGTTCTTGGCGAAGGCCGAGTACTTCACGGGCAAGGGAGTCTCGGGGGCGATCAACCGGTTCTTCTTCACGGAGATCGCGGGAGCCATCCCGGTGGACCGGGACGAGACGCGTGCTGCGCAGCAGTCCCTCGAAGCGGCGCTCGAGGTGCTGGGCCGAGACGGCGCGTTCGGCATCTACCCGGAGGGCACGCGGTCGCGTGACCAGCGCCTTTACCGCGGCCACACCGGACTGGGGCACCTCGTCCTGGAATCGGGTGCGCCCGTCGTGCCGGTCGGCGTCGTCGGCACGGATAAGATCCAGCCTCCGGGCGCCAAGTTCGCTCGTCCGGCCAAGATTGCGGTGCGGTTCGGTAAGCCCATCTCGTTCGCGGGCCGCTTCGACGATGTGCCCAAGGGCAAGGCCCGTCGCATGATCGTGGACGAGGTCATGGACGAGATCGCGGCCCTCAGCGGCCAGGAGCGGGTGGCCGACTACAACGTGCGCCCCGCCAAGCAGACGCTCTGAACGGCGCACGTCTCGGCTCCGCACTCGCATCGAGGCTCGGCTCCGCCGTCGCACCGAGGTTCGGCTCGGCACTCGCACCGAGGTTCGGCTCCGCCGTCGCAGCGAGGCGCCGGGCGCGGACAGAGGTACTGTGTGCTGCGTGTATGAGGGCGCGGTACAGGATCTGATCGACGAGCTCGGGCGGTTGCCCGGGATCGGTCCCAAGAGCGCCCAGAGGATCGCGTTCCACATCCTCGTGGCGGACGAGGACGACGTCGTGCGTCTGGCGTCGGCGTTGGAGCGGGTCAAGTTGACGGTGCGGTTCTGTGACACGTGCGGCAACGTCGCGGAGTCCGAGCAGTGCCGCATCTGCGCCGACCCTCGCCGCGATCCCACCGCCATCTGCGTGGTCGAAGAGGCCAAGGACGTCGTCGCCATCGAGCGCACGCGGGAGTTCCGCGGCAAGTACCACGTGCTCGGCGGGGCCATCAGCCCGATCGAGGGCGTCGGACCGGACGATCTGCGCATCACGGAGCTGCTGACGCGCCTAGCGGACGGCACTGTGGACGAGGTCATCATCGCCACCGACCCCAACCTCGAGGGCGAGGCGACCGCAACGTATTTGGGGCGCATGCTGAAGACGGTCGGTGTGCGCGTGAGCAGGCTCGCCTCGGGTCTGCCGGTCGGCGGCGACCTGGAGTACGCCGACGAGATCACGCTCGGCCGAGCGTTCGAAGGAAGAAGGGTTCTCCATGCCTGACGCCACCCGCCCAGAACGTGTCGACGCGGACCTCGAACAGTTGGCGCAGGAGACGGCCATCGAGGCCGTCGCGTTTCTCGCCGTCCTGCGTGAGGTCGCCGGGGGAGCCGCTCCCGAGTCGGCGGTCCCCGTGCTGTCGCTGGCGTTGGGCCAGATCATCGTCACCGGCACCCGCCTCGGCGCGATCAACGACATCCTGCCCGCGGAGCGGTACGAGCCCGACCTGGGCAGCGAGTCCGACGTGGAGAACCTGCGCCTGCAGCTGGCAGAGCTGTTCGCCGGCATCGACGACTACGCCGAGGTCATCGACCCGCTGACGACGACCGAGGTCTCTCGCGCGCAGATTTCGGGCGACCTCGCGGAGATCTCCGCTGCGCTGATGCACGGTCTGCGCCACCACGCCGACGGGCAACTCAGTGAGGCGTTGTGGTGGTGGCAGTTCAGCTACCTCTCCAGTTGGGGCGCCCGGGCGGTGAGTGCCCTGCGCACGCTGCAGTCGATCCTCGGTCACATTCGGCTCGACGCCGACGAGGACACCGTTGCCGAGGCCCAGTTCGACGCCCTGCACAGCTGAACTTCGGCAATTGGTCGCGGTGCTGGTCACCGCCCTGTGAGCGCCCTCGGGTCTCGCCTCTTGAGCCAGATCGTGACCACGAGTCGAGATAGGTAGACTGCCGACCGTTGTCCCGCTGAGCATTTCAGCATTCCGACTCGTTCCCAGGAGACGCTCGTGAGCCTGGTCGTCCAGAAGTACGGTGGCTCGTCCCTCTCCGATGCCGAGAGCATCAAGCGTGTCGCCCGTCGCATCGTCGAGACCCGCCGCGCCGGCAACGACGTGTGCGTCGTCGTCTCCGCAATGGGTGACACCACCGACGAGTTGATCGATCTCGCCGAGCAGGTCAGTCCGCTGCCTCCGCTGCGTGAGATGGACATGCTCCTCACTGCGGGTGAGCGCATCTCGATGGCGCTGGTGGCCATGTCGATCACGACCCTGGGCCACACGGCGCAGTCGTTCACCGGCTCGCAGGCCGGCTTGATCACCGACGAGTCGCACGGCAAGGCCAAGATCGTCGACGTCACGCCGGGCCGTATCCGCACCGCGCTCGACGAGGGCCACATCGCGATCGTCGCCGGGTTCCAGGGCGTCAGCCATCAGTCGAAGAACATCACGACCCTGGGCCGTGGCGGCTCGGACACCACGGCCGTCGCGCTCGCCGCAGCGCTCGGCGCCGACGTGTGTGAGATCTACAGCGACGTCGACGGCGTGTTCACCGCGGACCCGCGCATCGTGCCCACCGCGCGCCGCCTGGACACCATCAGCACCGAAGAGATGCTCGAGATGGCCGCCTGTGGCGCCAAGATCCTTCACCTGCGCTCGGTCGAGTACGCCCGTCGCCACAGGGTGCCGCTGCACGTGCGGTCCTCGTTCTCACCGAAGCCCGGCACCCTCATCACCGATCACCCCACCGAAGGAGAAGAAGGCGTGGAGGCTCCGATCATCTCCGGCGTTGCGCACGATCGCGGCGAGGCCAAGATCACCGTCGTCGGCGTTCCCGACAGCCCCGGCAAGGCCGCGGAGATCTTCCGTGTCGTCGCCGGGTCCGACGCGAACATCGACATGATCGTGCAGAACGTCTCCGCGGTGGAGAGCGGTCTGACCGACATCTCGTTCACGCTGCCCAAGGGCGACGGCCAGGCCGCGATGCGCGCGCTCGACAAGGTCCGCGCGCAGGTGGGCTTCGAGTCGCTGCGTTACGACGACCAGATCGGCAAGTTGTCGCTGGTGGGTGCGGGCATGCGCTCGAACCCCGGCGTCAGCGCCACGTTCTTCCAGGCGCTGTCCGACTCGGGCATCAACATCGAGATGATCTCCACCTCCGAGATCCGCATCTCCGTGGTCACCCGCGCCGATCAGCTCGACGAGGCCGTCCGCGCCGTGCACCGCGCCTTTGGTTTGGACTCTGCCGACGGAGAAGCCGTCGTGTACGGAGGCACCGGGCGGTGAACGCCGTGGGCGAGCGCAGCCGCCCGACCCTCGCCATCGTCGGCGCCACGGGCGCCGTGGGCGAGGTGATGCTCGATCTGCTCAGCCAGCGTGCCGACGTGTGGGGCGAGATCCGCCTGCTCGCCTCGGCCGACACCGCGGGCACGGTGCGCTCGGTCCGCGGTGAGGATGTCGTCGTTCGTGAACTCACGCGCGACCACCTCGACGGGGTCGACGTGGCGATGTTCCTCGTGCCGGCGGAGATCGCCCAAGAGTGGGCGCCGATCGCTGTCGAGATGGGCGCGGTCGTCATCGACAACTCACGCGCTTTTCGCGCGGAGCCCGACGTGCCGCTGGTCGTGCATGCCTTCAACCCGGCGCAGATCCGCAATCGGCCGCGCGGCATCATCAGCAGCCCCACGTGCTCGACGCTCGTCATGCTCGACGCCATCGGTGCCCTGCACAGCGGGTGGGGGCTGACCAGCCTGATCGTCACGACGTTCGAGTCGGCGTCGGCGGCCGGGTCGCGAGGCCGTGACCGGCTCTACGACGAGATCGACGCCGTCGCCGGTGATCGCTCGTTGGGCCGTCACATCGGTGACGTGCGCCGGGTCATCAACCAGCGTCTGCCTGAGGAGTCCCCGTTCCCGGCTCCGTTGGCGCTCAACGTGGTTCCGTGGGTCGGCACCGAGGCCGGCGCCGGGTGGAACACCGGCGAGATGAGCGTGCGCGACGAGATCCGCAAGGTTCTCGTGGCCCCCGCGCTGAGGGTCGCCGCCACGTGCGTGCGCGTCCCGGTCGTCTCTGCGCACGCCATGTCGGTCCACGCCGAGTTCGAGAACCGCATCAGCCTGGACGATGCCCGCACCGCTCTGCTGCAGGCTCCCGGCGTTGTCGTCCTCGACGATGTCGAGCACGACGAATGGCCCACGCCCGTCGACGTGACCGGTTCGGACCCCACGTTCGTCGGCCGCCTGCGCAAGACCCCCGACTACCCCAACGGTGTCGACCTGTTCATCTGCGGCGACAACCTCCGCAAGGGGGCGGCCACCAACACCGCCCAGATCGCCGAGGAACTGGCCGCCGAACTCGGCGCCTGACTCGCCCCACCCTTGGGCCGTCGCGGCTGTGGCGGCGTGTTGTGCGCAAAACCCGCGTCCGAGCGTAGATCTCGGGCGTCGGGCGTGTCGCTGACGTCCAACCTCGTGGGCCTCCGGCAGATGCTGCCGTCGAGCTGCCCCGAGTCCGATTGACTCCCAGGTCAATTCACCCGCCTAGGGGCATCGTCCCAGGTGAGAGCGTTGCTGACCCGTAGGGCCCCGTCGTCGGGTGCCCCGGCGCGACCTCGCTTGTCTCCCAGGGTGTGCCCAGTCTCCAACCGTTCACGAATGCCGGGGCGGGGTCGATAGGACAGCGCAGACCGAGGAACGGTCTGCTCTCACACCCCTGCCACGGATGGGAAGTCGATGATCACGGTCACTCGCCGGAACGGAACCGCTTTCGCGCTCAATCCAGATTTGATCGAGCGCGTCGAAGCGACCCCGGACACGGTGATCACTCTCGTGAGCGGCACGAAGTATGTCGTCGCCGAGCCGGTGGACCGGATCGTCGAAGAGGTCCGCTCCTTCAGGGCGTCGGTCCTGATCGCGTCGGCGCATCCTGCGCCCCCAGAGCCTCCGGTGCGACTCCGGTCCGTCTCCACTTCGGAGAACTGAACCCATGGACAAGGGAACCATCATCGGCGTCGTCGTCACCTTTGTGGCGGTGCTCGCAACCGCTGTCATCGACGGTGTCCACCTGACCTCGCTGCTCAACCCTGCGGCGATGATGCTCATCATCGTCGGCACGTTCGGTGCAGCGCTCGGTGGACTCATGTTCTCCGAGTACAAGATCGCGTTCGCCAGCATGAAGACCGCGCTCACCGCCAAGGTGCCGGACGCCTCCGGTCTGGTAGACGTCATCGTCAAGATGGCCGACCGTGCCCGCCGTGAAGGTCTGCTCGCACTCGAGGAGATGGCCAAGGACATCGACGACCCTCTGCTCAAGGAGGGCATCCAGATGACCGTCGACGGCACCGACGCCGACGAGATCGCCGAGCTCCTTGAGGCGCGTATCGCCGCCAAGAAGGACCGCGACAAGATCGGTATCGCCTTTCACGAGTCCATGGGTGGTTACGCCCCGACCCTCGGCGTGGTCGGCGCCGTCCTCGGTCTGATCCACGCCCTCGGAAACCTGGACGACGTCGGCGCGCTCGGTGGCATGATCGCCTCCGCGTTCGTCGCGACCCTGTGGGGTGTGCTGATCGCCAACATGATGTGGCTGCCGATGTCGGGCAAGCTCAAGCGCCTCAGCCAGCTCGAGGTCGCCAACATGGAGATGATCGTCGAGGGCGTGCTGGCCGTGCAGGCCGGAACGAGCCCGCGCATGGTCGAGCAGAAGTTGCGCTCGGCCCTGCCCGGTGGCGGCGCTCCTGCCGACGGCAAAGAAGCGAAGGCCGCCTGATGGCCCGCAAGAAGAAGGTTCCCGAGGCGGAACCGCACGCCAATCACGAGCGGTGGATGCTCAGCTACGCCGACATCCTCACCCTGCTGCTCGCCCTCTTCATCGTCATGTTCGCCATCTCCAAGGTGGACCAGAAGAAGTTCGAGGAGTTCGCCCAAGGCACGGCCGAGGGGTTCGGCAACGTCGCGATCCCTGGTCAGACGGGCAACTTCGAGGGCGGCGACGGCATCCTCAAGGATCAGAAGCCGGCCCAGTCCGAAGATGTGCCGACCACCACGGCGGACGACAAGCACTCGATGATGGCCCAGCAGGCCATCTCGCGGGAGAAGGCTCGTCAGGCGGCGGCGTCTGCGGAGAAGAACAACCTCGAAGAGGTCAAGGCCAAGATCGCGGCCCAGCTCAGGAAAGAGGGCTTGACCGGGTCTGTCGACATGAAGGTGGACGACCGCGGTCTCGTGGTCAACATCGTCACCGACAAGGTCCTGTTCGACACCGGCAAGGCCGACCTCAAGCCGGGCGGCATCAAGGTGCTGGATGCGATCGCGCCGGCGCTCAAGCCGCTGCCCAACACGATCAGCGTCGAGGGCCACACCGACAATGTGCCGATCTCGGGCCGGTTCGAGTCGAACTGGTACCTGTCGACCGCGCGAGCCGTCAAGGTGACCGAGCGTTTCCACAGCGACGGGATCTCCCCGAAGCGCGTCATCCCCACAGGTTTCGCCGACACCCGTCCGCTGGAACCCAACACGACTGACGCGGGCCGGGCGCGCAACCGCCGCGTTGCGGTCATCGTCCTGCCGCATCTGCCCGAGGCCGAGGCCGAAGCCGGTCTCAAGGCGGCCAAGGGCACCCCGGGCGTCGGGGTGGCGCCCTCTGCCCCGGCCGTGGTGCCCAAGGTGCCCGAGGTGGCACCCACGCTCGCAGCGCCTGCGCACTGACCTTCTCGACCATCCATACCTGACACCTCTCCAGGGAGACACCATGAGCGACAACGAAACCGACGGCGAAGAGAAAAAGGGCAAGGGCAAGAAGAAGTTGTTCATCATCGTGGGCGCCGCCTTGGTGGTCGTGCTCGCCGCTGTGGGCGTCGTGGGCTTCATGTTCCTCGGCAAGTCCGACGAAGCCGACAAGGCGGAAGCGGCACCCGAGGCGGGCGTCGTCGTCCCCCTCGAGGACGAGATGACCCTCAACCTCGCCGACGGTCGTTTTCTCAAGATCCAGCTCGCCCTCCAGCTCACCGCGGAGGCGACCGAGGCTGCCGGTGCCAAGCCGGCCGACACCGTCGACGGCTCGATGGCGCAGGACGCGGCCATCGCGATCTTCTCCAAGTACAAGTACGACCAGCTTCTCGACCCCAAGGTCAAGGAGGAGGCGCGCGTCAAGCTCACCGAAGAGGTGAAGAGGCGCTACGACGACGCCGTGATGCAGGTCTACTTCAGACAGTTCGTCATGCAGTGACCTTCGCCGTGACCCCTTCCGCCAGTACCGCTCTCGTCGTAGGGCGCTCAGAACAGCCGCGCAGCGGCCGATGTGAGGTCTCGTGAACGCCGAACCGCAGCTCTACGACTTCCGTAGCCCCAGTCGGTTCAGCCGCGAGCAGATTCGGGCGCTACAGATGGCCTGCGAGACATACGCGCGCCAGATGGCCACCGTCCTGTCGACGACGCTCCGCATCGTGGCTCATGCCAGCTTCGAGGAGATCACGCAGACGACGTATGACGAGTACATCGAGCGCGTGCCCAACCCGTCGCTGCTGGCAATTCTCAACTTCGCGCCGCTCGAGGGCGACGGGGTCTTCCAGCTCCCCATGGACCTCGTGATGAGCGTCATCGACCGACTCCTCGGCGGACCCGGTGACCTCAAACAGCCCAGCCGGGCGCTGTCGGAGATCGAGACCGGACTCATCCGCAGCCTCGTGCGCCAGATGGTCTACGAGTTGCGGTACTCCTTCGAGGGACTGGGCGGCATCAAGGGCGAGGTGCAGTCGCTGGAGTCCGACCCCCAGTTTTTGCAGCTGGCCGTCCCGTCGGACCCGATGCTGGTGGCCGAGTTCGAGATCCGTCTCGGCGACACGGAGGCCAAAGCGACGTTGTGCCTGCCGGTCGAGACGATCGCGCCGGTGCTGGAGAGCGTTCACGCCAAGCCCGAGATCGAGCTGACCGGTGCGAAGGCGGAGGCGGCCGGCAACCTCAAGGAACGCATGCACGAGATCCCCGTCGACGTGCGGGTGAGCTTTGCACCGATCTCGTTGCCGTCGCGCGACATCCTCGACCTCGAGGTGGGCGACGTGCTCCCGCTGCGGCATCCGACCAACCAACCTCTGATGCTCGAGGCCGACGGCATCCCCGTCGCGACCGCCGTGCCAGGCAGTTACAACAAGCGCCTCGCCTGCCAGATCGTCACGTCATGACCCGTCCGTTCGCCACGAAGGAAGACTGATGCCTACCACGCCAGAGCTGGACGCGGCCCTCGTCGCCGCTGCCGAGGCGCTGCCCGCGCACTTCGGCGGAGCGGACGAGCTGACGATCGAGAGCCTCGACGCGATCCAGGCGACGACGATGTCGTTGCCCGGCGGCGCCTTCGCGGTCGAAGCCGTCGTGCAGGGGAGCGACGCCGTCGGATCGGCGGTGCTCATCATCACCGGCCTCGTCGACCACAAGAACGGTGAGGTGTTCGACCGTTCCGAGGCCCGCACCTTGTGGACCGCAGCGCTCGAAGACGCCCTCACGGCCATGCAGGCGGGGCCGGGCGAGTTCAAGACCGGCCAGTCGCACATGACCGACCCGTTCGACATCCTCGAGAGCGCCGACGAGGCGGCTGTGGCCGGTGTGTTCCACGGTGACACCCTCGCCGCGCTGCTCGTCGCCATGCCCAAGGAGTCCACCGGCCAAGGCGCAGCCGCCCAGCTCGCTGCGGCCATCGCCGAGGTCGAGGCCGAGCAGGCCGAGGCAGACGCACCCGAGGACGCCGACGGCGCAAGTGACGGTGACGCCGCCGAGGGCGCCGAGTCCGATGCCGACGCGAGTGCCGATGGCGCCGCAAGCGAGGCG
>DAMDJY010000136.1:0-9612 GCA_032100225.1 Mobilicoccus sp. | reverse complement strand
CCTGGCTCGTGTGCGGGTACCAGCCGGCGTCGACGGCTGCGCGCGAGGCACCGACGGCAGCACCGAGGGTGTCGGCGAACGCCTCGACGGGGCTGAAGTCGCCGCTGGTGCCGCGGCCACCGGAGACCACGATCGCGGCCTCGGTCAGCTCGGGGCGACCGGTGGACTGCTTCTCGCGGCGCTCGGTGATCCTGGCCGTCTTGGCGCCCTCGGAGATCGCGACCTCGACGGCCTCGTCAGCGGCGGCACCGGCAGCCTCGGCCGGGCTGCACGAGTTGGGCTTGACCGTGATGATCGGCGTGCCCTGAGTGACGGTCGAGTCGACGGTCCAGCCTCCGGCGAAGACCGACTGGGTCGTCTTGACGCCCTCGGCGCCGGCGCGAACGTCGACCGCGTCGGTGATGAGGCCCGATTCGAGCTTGATGGAGAGGCGCGCAGCGATCTCCTTGCCGTGGGCCGAGCTCGACAGGAGCACGGCGGCCGGGGAGGCCTGCTGCGCGATCTGGGCGAGGACCTCGGCGACGGGGGCGACGAGGTAGTCGGTGACCTCCGGGGAGGCGACCCGGTAGACCTTGGCCGCGCCGAAGCGGGCCAGGTACTCCTTGGCCGAGTCGAAGCCGTCACCGATGAACACGGCGCACGGCTCACCCAGTCGGGCGGCGAAGGTCAACAACTCGGCAGTGGTCTTACGAACGTCGCCGTCGACGTGGTCGACCAGAACGAGAACTTCGGACATGGGGATGGCTCCTTGGCTCGGGTCGGGTCTCAGACGAACTTCTGGATGGACAGGAACTGGGCGAGCACGGCGCCGCCGCTGCCGTCATCGGTGACGATGAGGCCCTGCTGGCGCGGGGGACGCTTGGTGGTCGAGAGCACCTTGGTCCAGGCGGCGTCAAGACCGACCTGGGAGGCGTCGACGCCGAGATCGGACAACGACCAGGTCTCGACCGGCTTCTTCTTGGCCGCCATGATGCCCTTGAACGACGGGTAGCGCGGCTCGTTGATCTGGTCGGTGACCGAGACGACCGCTGGCAGCTGCGAGCTGATGATCTCGGTGGCCACGTCGCCGTCACGGCGGATGGTGACCGAGGAACCCTCGATGGTCAGCTCGGAGGCGAACGTCACCTGCGGCAGGCCGAGACGCTCGGAGAGCATCGCCGGGACGACCGACATCGTGCCGTCGGTCGAGGCGAGGCCGGTGATGACCAGGTCGACCTGGCCGAGCTTTTTGATGGCCTCGGCCAGCACCAGCGACGTGGCTGCGGCGTCGGAGCCCGCGAGCGCGTCGTCGGTGATGTGGACGCCCTTGTCGGCGCCCATCTGCAGGGCCTTCTTGACGGCGTCGGCCGCAGCGGCCGGACCCATCGTGAGGACGGTGACCTCGGCGTCCCCGGCCTCCTTGATCTTCAAGGCCTCCTCGACCGCGTACTCGTCGAGCTCGGACAACAGACCGTCGACGCTCGCGCGGTCGACGGTGTGATCGGAGTCCTCGAACGTCCGGTCTCCCTGGGCGTCGGGGACGTGCTTGACACAGACCACGATGTTCATGTCGTGCCCTCTCCTTCGGTGGTGCTGGCTCTGGTGACGGGGCGTGGTGCCCCTCCCCCGACGGCTCTCACGTGCTCACGCACTCACGCACCCCGATCGGGGCCGGCCATGTCGGACACGGACCCGATCGGCAGGTGCGGCGCACCCGCGCAATGTCGAGGGAACTCCGCTTCGACTCTACTGACTGTTGCGCGCGTGCCCCACCCCGTTCGCCCGTGGCGGAGCCCACACCCGCGTGGGACGTGACGACCCCCACATCGACACGCGGTGCCGACTTCAAGCGCCCGAACACGCCGCAGGGCCACACCCCGGTGGGGAATGGCCCTGCGCATCACGAGCGTGGATCAGGCGTTCTGGGGCTCCTGGCCCTCGGGGCCCATCTCACCGAAGACGTCCTGGCCCAGCATCATCTGGTGCCAGAACTGGACGGCGGTGAGCACGAGCTGCGTGCTGATCTGCAGGAGGGCGCGCACGTCGGCGCCGGGGCCCGCGATGTGCTCGGCCGTGACGACGAGGGTGCCGTTGTTGACGCCCACCTTGACGATGTTGAGACGCAGCGACAGGTCGTTGGCGTTGCGGAGGCGGACCATCTCGTCAGTGGGGAGGTCCTCACCGATCTGCCACTGGCCGAAGACCCGCATCACGGGAACCTCGCCCTCGGCGCAGTGGACGAAGAGCTGCTGGCCCTCGACCTTGAAGCTGACATCGCCGTCACCGTCGATGTCGGGGCGGAAACCCTCGTCCTGCAGGGCGTCCAGAACTCGACCGCGCAGCGGGCTCGAGTCGCCGGCGGGCGGGGGGAAGTTGGGCAGAGAAGTCGGGTCGGTCATGTCTCCACGGTATCGGCAATCGGCCCGCCGGGTGCAGGCGTGGGCGTGATCGACTGCCGTGTCCCCCACGTTGCGCGCCAGGAGATTCCGCTCCCGCTCGAGTCCTGAACGTCGTCTGCGCGCCTCCCCTACGTCTCCAGCGTGCCTCCCTCACCCGTTGAAACAGGGGCCGAGGGTACGGGTCGGCCATGGTCGCTACGCGGCTGAGGTACCAGCCGCGACACGTGTTCTCCCGCGCGGCCGTAGCCTGTTGAGATGGCCTTTCACCGTGATCTCCCTCCGCGCCTCGGTGCGACGTGTGACGACTCCGGCACCACGTTCGCGCTCTACGCGGCTCACGCCGACGCCGTCGAGCTGTGCCTGTTCGACGAGGGAGACACCGACGGGCACACCGAGCGCCGCATCCCGCTGACCGATCGGGTGCACCACGTGTGGTCCGTTCATCTGCCCGGGGTCGGTCCGGGCCAGCGGTACGGCTACCGCGTCCACGGGCCGTGGCGTCCGGAGGCCGGTCTGCGGCACAACCCCGCCAAGCTCCTGCTCGACCCCTATGCCAACGCCATCGACGGGCACCCGCAGTGGAGCCCCGAACTGTTCGGCCACGAGGTGGACGCCGCCTTCCACGGAAGCCCCGAGGTGCTCGATCATCGCGACAGCGCCGCCGTGATGCCGCGTGGTGTCGTCGTCGATGACCACTTCGCCTGGGGGGCGCCGCGGATGCCACGCGTGCCGTGGCGCGACACGGTCGTCTACGAGGCTCACGTGCGGGGCGCGACACTGCAGCACCCCGGCGTTCCAGAAGAGATCCGCGGCACCTACGCGGGCCTCGCGCATCCGGCGTTCGTGCGGCACCTGCTCGATCTGGGGGTGACCACGCTCGAGCTCATGCCGGTGCACTCCTTCATGGACGAGCTGCACCTCGCCAGCGCCGGCATGAAGAACTACTGGGGCTACAACACCCTCGGCTTCTTCGCCCCACACGCCGCCTACGCCGCCGCCTCCGACCCGCAGGGCGTCGTCGACGAGGTCAAGGGCATGGTGCGCACCCTGCACGAGCACGGCATCGAGGTCGTCCTCGACGTGGTCTACAACCACACGTGTGAGCAGGGCAGCGACGGCCCGACGTTGAGTTGGCGCGGGATCGACAACGCCTCCTACTACCGGCTCGACGGCTGGGGTCACCAGATCGATGTGACCGGCTGCGGTAACACTCTCGACCTGCGCGACCCGAACGTCAGCGGCATGGTGCTGGATTCGCTGCGGTACTGGGCCGAGGTGTTCCGCATCGACGGGTTCCGGTTCGATCTGGCCGTGGCCCTGGCACGCACGCGCCACGACGACTTTCACCCCGGCCACGCCTTCTTGGTGGCGCTGCGCACCGACCCGGTGCTCTCCCAGCTCAAGCACATCGCCGAGCCGTGGGACGTGGGCATGCACGGCTGGCGCACCGGTCAGTTTCCGCCGCCGTTCCACGAGTGGAACGACCGATTCCGCGACACGGTGCGCACCTTCTGGCTGCCTGATGTCGCCATCGCTGCGGGCAATGGGCACGGCGTGCGCGAACTCGCGACGCGTCTGTGCGGGAGCGAGGATCTCTTCGGTTCGGGCGACCGCGGCCCGACGGCCTCGATCAACTACGTGGCGTCGCACGACGGGTTCTCCCTGGCCGACACCACGGCCTTCGACCGCAAACACAACGAGCCCAACGGCGAGCACAACCGCGACGGTCACGGCGACAACCGGTCGTGGAACCACGGGGTCGAGGGCGCGACCGACGACCAGCAGATCCTGGCGCATCGGCGTCGCTCGGTACGCAATCTGCTCGCCACGACACTGCTGTCGACGGGCACGCCGATGCTGTGCGCCGGTGACGAGTTCGGGCGCACGCAGCTCGGCAACAACAACGCCTACTGCCAGGACAACGAGACCTCGTGGCTCGACTGGGAGCACAGCGCCAGTCAGCGGGACATCCTCGCGACCACGCGTTTTCTCACCCGGCTCCGGCGTGAGCACGGGGTGTTGCGCCAGACGGCGTTCTTCACATCCTCCCCGACCCTGCGCGACGGGCAGGCAGACGTGCGTTGGTACGGCCGCTACGGCGAGGAGATGACCGCGAGCTCGTGGGAGGACCCCCGCTGCCGCGTGCTGCAGATGCTCCTGCTGGGCGAGGACATCGACGAGCCGTCCCTGCTTCTTGTGTTCCAGGGCAAGTCGGAGGCGGTGGACGTCACCCTGCCGCCGACCTCCCGCACCTCCGGGTACCGACTCCTGTGGAGCAGCACCTGGGAACGCCCCGAAGCCCCCGCCGACATGCGCACGGAGTACACACCGGGCGAACAGGTGCGTCTCGACGCCTCCTCGATGTGGGTCCTCGTCGCCGACCAGGAGTGACAGGGCGTGACGAGGGCCGACCGCGAGTGACGATGCATCGTGATTTCGGCCTCAGGGCGGGGTGGATCGGGACGTGTATGGACCTCGATCTGCATGGACGGCGCCAGACCAAGTAGCGTCGGGGGTGTGAGAACTCAGACCTCGCTTCCCACGTCCCCCGTCGTCGAGCAGGCAGGCCAGCGTCCGCTCGGCCGCATCCCCGTCATGAACGTCCAACCGGTGGTGGACGGCGGCGATTATCCGACCGCCGCGGTCACCGGCGAGGACATCGTCGTGTCGGCCCAGGTGTTCCGTGAGGGTCACGACGCGGTCAACGCGTCCGTCGTCCTCACCGACCCCGACGGCGCCGAGCACGTCGTGCCCATGACCTGCATCAACCCGGGCCTGAGCCTGTGGGAGGCCACGATTCGGGCCGACCGCACGGGCATGTGGCGCTTCCGCGTCGAGGGCTGGTCCGACCCGTACGGTACCTGGGAGCACGACGCCACGATCAAGATCGAGGCCGGAGTCGACGTCGAGGTCATGCTCGAGGAGGGCGCGATGCTCTTCGAGCGAGCCGCCCGCACCGTCGAGCGGTCCGAGTCCGCTGTCGCCCTGCTGACCAAGGCCGCTGCAGCTATGCGTGACCGGAGCCTCTCCGTCCCCGAGCGTCTGGCCGCCGGAGTCACCGCCGACGTCGAGCACGAGCTCGTCTCCACACCCCTGCGCGACTACGTCTCCCCCAGCCGTGACTACAACCTGCTGGTCGAGCGCGAACGCGCCCTCTACGGCGCCTGGTACGAGTTCTTCCCGCGCTCCGAGGGTTGCTACTTCGACGAGGCGACCGGCAAGTGGGTCACCGGCACCCTGCGCACCGCCGCCGAGCGTCTGCCGGCCGTCGCGGGCATGGGCTTCGACATCATCTACCTGACGCCCGTGCACCCGATCGGTGTCGTCAACCGCAAGGGCCCCAACAACTCCCTGACGGCCGGCCCCGAGGACCCGGGCAGCCCGTATGCCATCGGCAGCAAGGACGGCGGCCACGACGCCATCGAGCCCAGCCTCGGCACGTTCGAGGACTTCGACTACTTCGTCGAGCAGGCCCGCAGCAACGGCCTCGAGGTCGCCCTCGACATCGCGCTGCAGTGCGCTCCCGACCACCCCTGGGTCTCCTCGCACCCCGAGTGGTTCACCACCCGCGCCGACGGCACCATCGCCTTCGCCGAGAACCCGCCGAAGAAGTACCAGGACATCTACCCCCTGAACTTCGACAACGACCCCGAAGGCATCTACGCCGAGGTCCGCCGCGTCATCCAGGTGTGGATCGACCACGGCGTCAAGGTGTTCCGCGTCGACAACCCGCACACCAAACCGGTCGAGTTCTGGCAGTGGCTCATCGCCGACGTCGCCAAGGATCACCCGGACGTCATCTGGCTGGCGGAGGCGTTCACGAAGCCCGCGATGATGGCGACGCTGGCCAAGGTCGGGTTCCAGCAGAGCTACACGTACTACACGTGGCGCAACGGGAAGGACGAGCTCGTCGAGTACATGGAGGAGCTCTCCGGCCCGGCAGCGGCGTACATGCGCCCCAACTTCTGGCCGACGACGCACGACATCCTCACGCCGTACATGCAGTTCGGTGGCCCGACGGCCTGGAAGCTGCGCGCCGCGCTGGCCGCCACCCTCGTCCCCAGCTACGGCATCTACGCCGGATACGAGCTGCTGGAGAGCGTCCCGCGTCCTGGCGTCGAGGAGCAGATCGACAACGAGAAGTATCAGTTCAAGAACCGGGAGTGGGAGCGGTACGCCCCCGGTGGCGATCGCGAGGGTCAGCTCTGGATGGCGGACTGGTTGACGATGCTCAACACCATCCGCCGTGAGCACCCGGCGCTGCACCACCTGCGCAACTTCCGCGCCCACGAGACCGAGGACGACGCCGTCATGTGCTTCTCCAAGCGCCGGCACCTCGGACGCGGCGAGGACACGGTGATCGTCGTCGCCAACCTCGACCCGCACGTTACCCGCGAAACCTGGGTCGACCTCGACGTCGAGGAGCTCGGCCTGTTGCCGGGCGAGACGTTCGAGGCCCACGACCTCATCACCGGAGCGACCTGGCAGTGGGGCGAGCGCAACTTCGTGCGCCTCGGTGTCGACGGCGAGCCGGTGCACATCATCCACGTCCGGAGGCCCTGATCAGCATGCCCAACTCCCTCAACCAGTCGCACGGGATCGGCTACGACCCCGAGTGGTTTCGCACCGCCGTCTTCTACGAGGCCCTGGTGCGCGCCTTCGCCGACTCCAACGGCTCCGGCAGTGGTGACTTCACCGGCCTCAACGGCAAGCTCGACTACCTGCAGTGGCTCGGGATCGACTGCCTCTGGATCCCGCCGTTCTACGCCTCGCCGTTGCGCGACGGCGGGTACGACATCAGCGACTACGCCGCCGTGCTGCCCGAGTTCGGCACCCTGCCGCAGTTCTCCGAGCTGATCACGCAAGCGCACGCGCGGGGCATCCGGATCCTCATCGACTTTCCGGTCAACCACACGAGTGACCAGCACCCGTGGTTTCAGGCGAGCCGATCCGACCCCGAGGGCCCGTACGGCGACTTCTACGTGTGGAGCGACGACGACACGCTGTATTCCGAGGCGCGCATCATCTTCGTCGACACCGAGGTGAGCAACTGGACCTTCGACCCGGTGCGCCGGCAGTTCTTCTGGCACCGATTCTTCAGCCACCAGCCCGATCTCAACTTCGAGAACCCCAAGGTGCGCGAGGCCATCCTCGACGTCATCCGGTTCTGGATGGAGCTCGGCGTCGACGGCGCCCGCCTGGACGCGATCCCCTACCTCTTCGAAGAGGAGGGGCACAACGGCGAGAACCACCCCAAGACGCACGAGTACGTCGCCGAGATCCGCAAGATGGTCGACGAGGAGTTCCCGGGGCGCATCCTGCTGGCCGAGGCCAACCAGATGCCCAGCGAGGTCGTCGACTACTTCGGCACCGAGGAGAAGCCGGAATGCCACATGTGCTTCCACTTCCCCGTGATGCCGCGCCTGTTCCGCTCGTTGCGGGAGGAGAAGGCGACGTCGATCATCGACGTGCTCGCCGAGACCCCCGACATCCCCGAGGGCACGCAGTGGGGCACGTTCCTGCGTAACCACGACGAGCTGACGCTGGAGATGGTGACGCCGGAGGAGCGTTCGGCGATGTACTCCTGGTACGCGCCGGACTCCCGGATGCGCGCCAACGTCGGTATCCGCCGTCGTCTCGCGCCCCTGCTCGACAACAGCCGCGCCGAGATCGAACTCATCCACGCGATGCTGCTCTCGCTGCCGGGCTCGCCGTACCTGTACTACGGCGACGAGATCGGCATGGGCGAGAACATCTGGCTCGACGACCGCGACGCAGTGCGCACGCCGATGCAGTGGACTCCCGACCGCAACGCCGGCTTCTCCACCGCCGACCCGGGCAAGTTGTACCTCCCGGTCATCCAGTCACTCGTCTACCACCACAACAACGTCAACGTCGAGGCGCAGATGGCCCACAGCGGGTCGTTGCTGCACTGGGTGCGGGCGATGCTGCACAAGCGCAAGCAGCACCCGGTATTCGGCCTTGGCACGTTCGACGTGCGCCCGGTCGACAACGACGCACTGCTGGCCTACGTGCGTGAGCTCACCGGCCGCGGCGAGGACCAGGACGAGGTCGTCCTCTGCGTCAACAACGTGTCCTCCCGCCCGCAGGCAGGGACGATCGAACTTCCGGAGCGGTTCGCCGGCGCGACGGTCAAGGACCTGTTCGGCGGCGCAGGCTTTCCCAAGGTCGGTGACGACGGTCGCCTCACGTTGACGCTCGGCTCGCGCGACTTCTTCTGGCTCTCCCTGGTGGTGGCGTGATGGCGAAGATCGAGGACGCATCTCTGATCCCGACCAAGCTCGAACTGCTCGAACGGTGGATGGGTTTCCAACGCTGGTACACGAGCACGGGCACTCCGTCGCTGCGTCGCCTCGGTGGGTACCGCCTCGACGACCCGGAGGGGTCGGTCGGCATCGAAACCCTCATCGTGGCCGACGAATCGGGGCCGCGCCCCGTCGTCTACCAGGTGCCGATCACCTACCGTGACACGCCGCTGGCCGGTGCCGAGCGCGCCCTCGTCGGCACCCTCGAACACAGCGTGCTGGGCACCCGCTACGTGTACGACGCCCCACACGACCCGGTGTACGCCGAGCAGCTGCTCGCGTTCCTCACGGGAGGCGTCCGCGCACAGCACGCCAAGAAGTCGCACACCGAGGACCCGCGGTTCACCGGGCAGCCCCTCGACACCGATGACCGCCGCACGATGGTCAGCTCCCGCGTTCTCACCGGCGAGCAGTCGAACACCTCGATCATCATGGAGACGCGCGGCGCCGACGGGCGCGAGTTGCCCGTCATCTGCAAGGTGTTCCGGGTGCTGCAGCACGGCCGCAACCCCGACGTCGAGCTGCAGACCGCGCTCGCCCGCTCGGGCAGTGACCTCGTCCCGGCCCCGCTGGGGTCGATCGACGGCGCCTGGAAGGACCCCGACGTCGAGGGGGCCCGCGCCGAGGGCCCGTTGGCCTTTGCGAGCGAGTTCCTCCCCGGCACGCAGGACGCGTGGCGGGTGGCGCTCGACTCGGCTCGCCGGAGCGAGGACTTCACCGACCGCGCCCGCGCCCTGGGTGAGGCCACCGCACAGATCCACGTGTCGCTGGCCTCGGTGATGCTGACCCGCACCGCGACCGACGCCGACCGTTCGGCGCTCGCTCGCAGCTTCGCCGATCGTGCGTCCAGTGCCCTCGCCGACCACGCGGCC
This sequence comes from Mobilicoccus sp., assembly GCA_032100225.1. GTDB lineage: Bacteria > Actinomycetota > Actinomycetes > Actinomycetales > Dermatophilaceae > Mobilicoccus. The sequence continues at coordinate 36 of DAMDJY010000136.1, read as the reverse complement.
CTCTCCGACGCCATGCCGCAGGTCGAACGCATCGAG
>DAMDJY010000135.1:0-9627 GCA_032100225.1 Mobilicoccus sp. | reverse complement strand
GAAGTCATCTGCGCCCCTCCTGGCCACCTCGTCCGCCCCCGCCACACTCTCGTACTCCACCATCGCACGGGCAGGCGCTTCGACGCGACGGCGCCTGTCGCTCAGGCGCTAGTTCCTGCTGGAGCCACACGGATGTCCGCTCGCAGGTGGCGGCTTTGGTGCGGCGGGGTGTCAATGCCGCGGTTGAACTCCGATGAAGGCGTACAAGGCAGTGTTGACCTCGGTGGCACGTTGTAGGTGCGGGGTGGCACCGGCGCCGGGGATGATCTCGACGCGCACGTCGGCGCGGGGCGCGCGGGCAACGAAGGTCTCGGCCGCGGCTCGTCCGGCGCGGTCCTTCTCGCCGACGATGAGGAGGGTGCGGGCGGTGAGCTCGTCCAGACGTCCCCACAGGTCGACCTCGGCCAATGCGTCGAGGCCCGCGAGTGCGCGCTTTTTGTCGACGCCGCGCTTGGCCAGCATGGAGCGCGGCATCCACGAGGAGATGCGGCGTTGCATCCCGACTCCGGCCGTGGCGGCCAGCGCCGGCCCGACGAGGACGAGGTCGACGGGCAGGTCTGGTCGGGAGAGCGCGATGTCGAGGGAGACCAGCGCACCTTCACCGACCCCGAACAGCGTCGCTCGTGGCGCGCCCGAAAGCTCGATGGTCATCGCGAGGTCCGCTGCTGCGGTGCTCACGTCGAACGATTGACCGACCGACCCGGGTCGTGCCCCGGTGAGCCAGGGCGCCATCCCCTCCAGCGAATCGGGCATCACCGACACCTGGTCACCGAAGTCCAACGGCGTCGACAGCAATCCGTGGACGAAGACCAACAACGGCTTGGGTGCGCTCATCCCGTCAAGTGTAGGTGCGCCCGTTCTCGACCGACAGGCGCGAACGTGTCCGTGGCAGATGTCAGAAGGCGTGATCTGCAGCCGCAAGACGACGTCCGTCGCGGCAATCGCCCTTGGTCGGTTTGAGTGGGACTGAGCCGCGACGTAGATCGATTGGGACTACCAATCGCGTGTCCCGATCCAAGACATGCTGGTCAGAGCCATGCGGCGTCGCAAGGACGTCTCCTTAGGTAGTCCGAATCGATCTACGTCGCCGGAAGGTCAGTCATCCCCATCGGTCGAGCCGTCCGGCAGGACCACACCCGTGAGCACGATGCTGTCGACGACGCTGATCTCGACGTCATCGACGTCCTCGTCATCGCACATCGGCACGGCGAAGGCAGCATCGTCGGCTGCCAGGTGGGGGTACTTCTCCAACAGGAACCGGCGCCGGTACGCCGTGTCGGCGGCATCGACGATGCCCTCCAGGGTCGACCAGTTGAAGGTGGCACCGACGGCGACACCGACGCCGGGGACAACCTTCCCCAGCCCCTGCTTCGTCAAACGCCCCGTGAAGTCGCCCGCGAACTTGCTCGCCACACGCGCGACGATCGATTCGTTGAGCACCGTCCACGTCTTGCCTCGCACCAACGCTTGGGTGAGCTTGGAGATGTCAGCGAAGGCGGCGTGCTTGGCGCTGGCGGTAACGGCTGTACCGGCGTTCACGACAGCCAGGACGAACAGTTTCTCGGCCAGCAGCTCCGGGTCGTAGCCATACGACAAGGCGATCTGCCCCACCGCCCGAGAGCTCAGGGCGAGAACGGCGGCCCCATCGGCCGCATATGCACCGAAAACTGCGGCCGCCGAGGGCGCTGCTGATGCGCCGGCGCTCGCGACCACAGTCAACGAACCGCCGGTGATCGCAAAGCCCGCACCGGCTCCCGTCGCAGCCGCCATCGCCGGGTAGTACCAACTCGCCCCGCGGCCACGGACGCTGTCCACGTCTTCGAGGTCGAGCCGGCGCACATCGGCGAGGCGTGCCACGTCGTGGCCGGCCTTCTGGTGCTTCTTCACCACACCATCGGGAGACAGACCGACACGGGAGGCCTTCGACAGCGCGCCCTTCATGGACGATCCGGCCGGTCCCGTCCAGTCGGGCAGTGCCTCGCCCGCATGCCGCGCCGCCTTGCCGGCCAGGTCCGCGCTTCTGGCGGACAGGCCACGTGCCCGTTCGAGTGCTGCCTTGGCGCCCGGAGTCCACTCGACCTTTGTCTTCGCAAGGTCGGTGACCTTCGCCGCACCCGCGCCGATCTTGCCTGCGCCCTGCCCCACGACGCTCGACATCGTGGCCATGCCGCGCGACAGGACTCGCCCCTGAAACTGCTCGATGTCACGCCAGGCATCCAGCTCGTACTGCGACGGCTCTCCCATGAATCAACGGTAGCCGATTCCGCTGTGCAGCACCCCTGCTCGGCGCCCTGGGCGCATACAACAGCGCCTGCCCGACGGAGGGCGCCCCGGCAACAAAACACCCCCGCCGAGAGGCGGGGCAGTCGTGGTTTTCTGAAGTTGTGGAGCTATGGGGATTCGAACCCCAGACCTTCTCATTGCGAACGAGACGCGCTACCAACTGCGCCATAGCCCCTTGTTGCGAGTCATCACGATAGCACTCGCTCGGCGATGCTCCGAATCGCCTGCGGTGCGCGTCGAACTGCGAATCGACCCGCCGCCGGAGGCTGCGATCTACTGACCTGAAGCGCGGTAGTACACGTCGTCGACCGCATCCCACTCGAGCTCGACCGGCTCGAGGTCGTAGTAGTCCTGCTCGATCTCGAGCGGCGGCGGCATAGGACGCTCGGCGCGCGCCTTGAGCGTGTAGGTGGGCGGCGGGACGGGCACAGGCGCCCAACCCGGGGTGCCGTGCAGCGGGTCCGACTCACGAGCCAGGGTGTGGGCCAGAGCCTCGTCCTCGGCGCGGATGATCGGCTCGACCTCGCGGGCGTAGTCGAACGGGACGTACTCCTGCGCGACCGGCATGGCACGAGCCACCGGGCGGCTCTCGAGCACGTCGACCTCGACCTGCTCGGTGCGCGCAGCTTCGGCGACGACAGGCGGGGTCGATGCAGCAGTGCGAGCAGCCGGACGGACGGCGCTGGAACCGGTGCGTGTGGTCTTGCGAACAGCCTTGGCGCGGGTGGCCTCGCGGCGCATCAGCACGACGGTGAGGGTGCTGAGCACGACGCCACCGACCGGCACGGCCCAGGAGACCAGACCGAAGCCAGCGACGACTGCGCTGACCAGCGTGGCCAGAGCGAGAACGAACGTGGCGACGGCGAGCGCACGAGCGCGGCGCAAGCGAGTCGCAGCCTGCTGACGAGCAGCAAGTCCGGAGGTGCCGCCATGGCGACCGGAGGTGAGCGGACGAACGGCCGCCTCAGCGGCACGGGCCTCGGTGGCCGCACGAGAGGCGGTCGGAACCCTGTGCAGCAGAACAGAAGACGTGCTGCGCATGGGCGCGGTGCTGGCCTCGAAGGCCTCCGCGCTCTCGCGGCGGACGGCACGACGCTGCAGCACCCGCATGGACGCTGAGAACCGATCGACACTCTGCGCGGTCGCCAGATATTCGCGGCGACGCGTCGTGTCGACCACCAAATAGGCAGCCCAAACGGCGACCACGAGGACGAAGATCAGGCTGCTTGGCGACACCCCCTCACCGTACGTTGAAAGGGGCCCCGCAGACCCCTCAGAGGAGGTGTGTTGGCCTGAAATCACACTGGTGTAAGTCAGGGGCTCGTCAAGTAAGTACGGACGTCCGACCCGGTCAGGTGCCAGATGGCGTGTTCGACGGGCGATGCAGGGCGTTCCAACGGCCGACCAAAGATTGTCCGGCCAGATCTTCCATCGTGAGAGCGAAGCTCCGGTGATCGCGCCACTCCCCGCCGATGTGCAGCAGCGAGCGCTTGACGCCCTCGTCGCGAAAGCCCAATTTGTCCACCACGCGCAGGCTCGCAGCGTTCTCGGGACGGATGTTGACCTCGACCCGATGCAGCCCCAACCCGTAGAAGGCGTGGTCGACCACGGCCGCCAGGCACGACGGCGCGATGCCCTGCCCGGCCGCGTCCTGAGAGACCCAGTACCCGGCCGACGCGCTGCGCATCGACCCCCACGTGATGCCGAAGAGGTGCATCTGCCCGACGAGCCGACCACCGGTCTCGATGACGAACGGCTGCAGGCGTCCGGCCTGCGCCTCGGCGTCGTAGTAGCGCACGAGCGCCCGGAACTTCAGCTGCCCGACGGGCTCGGGGCTGCTCGCTTCCCACGGCTCCAGCCAGCGGCGATTCGCGGCCCGGAGCGCCTCCCACTCGGCGCGGTCGCGAGGACGCAGCGCCCGCATCACCCGATCGGGCCGTTGCGGGTGACGCACGGTGAGCACGGTCGGCCAAAGTCCGGCCATCAGTGGTCACCTCCCGCGATTTGGTCCACGGCATGGTGGACGACGCTCTCCAGAACCTCCAGAGCATCGCGTACTCCCCCGGTCGACCCCGGCAGATTGACGACGAGTGTGCCGCGCGCGACACCGACGAGGCCACGCGACAGCATCGCGGTGGGCACGCCCTTGGCCACGCCGGCGGCGCGGATCGCCTCGGCGATGCCCGGCACCTGCTGATCGAGCAGCGGCGCCGTCTCCTCGGGGGTGCGATCGTCGCGGCGCAGTCCGGTGCCACCGGTCGTCACGACGAGCGCGGGTCGGGGCTCGGAGTCCAACGCCTCGGCCAACGCCGCGCCGGTGGGGGCTCCATCAGGGACAACCACGGCATCGGCGACATCGAAGCCCCACGAGCGCAACGCCTCGACGACGATCGCGCCCGACCTGTCGGTGTAGACACCCGCCGCAGCCCGGGTCGACGCCGTGATGACGACGGCCCGACTCCCCTGCACTGCCGGACCGGATCCGTGACTGTGATCCTGCGAGTGTGGCTCCGGCTCGCCGTGCGAATGCGCGTGCGGTGCTGAGGTCATCGTGCCGACCTCTCCTCGGTCCAGTCCCCCGATCGGCCGCCGGATTTGGCGGTGACCCGCACGTCGGTGATGACGGCGTGCTTGTCGACGGCCTTGATCATGTCGACCAGGGCGAGGGCGGCGACGCTGACGCAGGTGAGCGCCTCCATCTCGATGCCGGTGCGGTCGGCGGTGCGCACGGTGGCGGTGATGTCGGCGCCTGTGTCGGTCACGGCGATGTCGACGGCAACGGCGTGGATCGCGACGGGATGTGCCAGCGGCACGAGTTCGGGGGTGCGCTTGGCGGCCTGGATCCCGGCGATGCGGGCCACGGCCAGCGCGTCGCCCTTCGGCACGGTTCCGTCACGCAGGGCGGCAACCGCGTTCGGCGACAACAGAACCCGGCCAGCGGCAGAAGCCTGGCGGGCCGTGACGGCCTTGGCGCTGACGTCGACCATGTGGGCCGTGCCGTCGTCGCGGACGTGGGTGAGGCGTGGTGTCGGATCCGAGGTCACGACGAGGATCCTGCCGCAGCCACCGCCGCGGCACCGAACCAGGCCATCCCGGCGGTGTGACCCTCGGTGGCGGCCATGGCGTGGTCGCCGGGGGTCGTCCCGTCGAGTCCGAGGACGAGAACCTGTGCGCCCGTGGCGACCTCGGTGACCTCCGGGGGCACGATCGCGAGTCCGTGAGCGTCGGCGAGGCTGCCGAGCACGTGCGACCCCTGGCCACCCGCGAGGCGGACTCGCAGCGGTTCGGAGTCGGTGGACGTGACGACGACGCGAGCGAACTGGGTCTTGGCGCCCGGCGAGCGCCACCCCTCGTCCACGACCGCCTGAACCGGCACCGACTCGAACGCCGCACGCCCGGCCATGCGCCGCAGCGCCGGCGCGACGAACACCTCGAAGCTGACCAACGAACTCACGGGGTTGCCCGGCAGATTGAACACGGGGATGGCCTCATCGCCCAGCGTCCCGAATCCCTGCGGCTTGCCGGGCTGCATGGCGACACGGTCGAACTGCATCGTGCCGAGCTGGGAGAGCACCTCCTTGACCGCGTCGTACGCGCCCATGCTGACCCCGCCGGTGGTGATGATCGCGTCGGCCCGCGTGAGTTGTTGACGCAGCACCCGGGAGACCGTCTCGGGCTCGTCGGCCACGCCACCGATCCGCGAGGCAACGACGCCCAGATCCCGCGCCGCAGCGGCGAGCATCGGGCCGTTGCTGTCGACGACCTGCCCGAACCCGGGAACCTGTCCCGGCGGGATGAGCTCGTCACCGGTGCTGATGACGACGACGCGCGGGAGCGGGATGACGAGTGCGTCACCGTGACCGACGGCGGCGGCGAGCGCCAACTGACGTGGGCCGAGACGGGTACCGGCGCGGAGGACGACCTGACCCTCGCCGACGTCCTCGCCCTGAGGCCGGATGTGGCGGCCATGCGGCACACCCTCGCGGATCGTTACGCGCTCCACGCCGGCGTCGGTCTGCTCGACGGGGACGACGGCATCCGCACCCTCGGGCACGGGCGCGCCGGTCATGATGCGGAAGGTGCGACCCGGGCGCAGACGGCGCCGAGTCGTGTCGCCCGCGGCGATGTCGCCCTCGACCGGCAACCGCACAGGAAACTGCTCCGTGGCCCGCTGGACGTCGTCGGAGTGCACCGCATACCCGTCCATCGCCGAGTTGTCAAAGCCCGGAAGGCTGACGCGACTGCGCAGATCCTCGGCGAGCACACAGCCTTGGGCGCCATCCAGCGCACGGCGCGTCGGGGCCGCGACCCGCACGGTCGAGAGGATGCGCGCCAGATGCTCCTCGACGCCGATCATGCGCTGCACCTGGGCTGTTCGCTCACCGACGAACACGCCGGGATCACTTCGGTCCTCATGCTGGAACGATACGCACCTCCCGCCTCCCGGATCGTCTCGCCGTGCGGAGCATGATCGGCGCAGACTGAGGGCATGAGTTCTGACGAGGTCCGCGACCGGAGTGGCGTGGCCGGCACACCGGACAAGAAGACCCTGCGCGGGGAGATCCGGGCGCAGCGCAAAGCGAGGCGGCGAGTGCAGGACGACGCTGCGCGCGCCCTTGAGGCCGAGCGCATCGCCCGCGCCGCCATCGCGCACCTCGACTCCTGCCCCGAGGCCCGCACTGCGGGATGGGGTGGGCCATCCGCGACGGTCGCGGCCTTCCGATCGACCCCCAGCGAACCCGACACCAGCGCCCTGCTCGACGCGCTGCACGAGCGCGAAGTCCGGATCCTCGTCCCCCGCACCCAGCCCGACCTCAGCCTCGACTGGCACCAGCTACTTCCGCCCGACCAGCGCCCTGGCCGATCTGCCGACTCCTCGGAGTCCGGTCCGTCCGCATCCCGTTCTGCTGTATCCGGCTCCGTCGCCACAGACGGCGCGGGAGCATCGGCGCAAACACCTGCACGCAGCGACGCCGAGTTGCCCGGCGAGGACGATGTCGCCGATGAAGGTCCGGCTCTGGGTGCGGATGCCGTGGCCGACATCAGCGCGATGATTCTGCCGGGACTCGCGGTGGACCCCCATGGGCATCGGCTCGGGCAGGGCGGTGGGTGTTACGACCGCACACTGCCGCGGATGCGACCCGACACGTGCCGAGCGGTCCTGCTGTTCGACGCGGAGATCCTCCCCGCTGTGCCCGCCGCGGAACACGACCAGCAGGTTCCTGCCGTCCTCACCCCCGAGGCCGGGTGGCGTGATCTGACCTCCTGACCAGGCCCACCGTCCGCTGCGAGGGAATGCGGCAGGCCGCGCTGCCCTTAGACTCGTCGAGCTACTCACCTCCCGGAAGAAGAGCCATGCCCACGTACGCCTACGCCTGCACCGAGTGCGACCACCGCTTCGAGACCGTCCAGTCGTTCTCCGACGACGCGCTCACCGTCTGCCCCGAGTGCGAGGGGCGACTGCGCAAGGTGTTCAACTCCGTGGGAGTCGTGTTCAAGGGCTCCGGTTTCTACCGCACCGACTCCCGCTCCACCGGGTCGGCGAGCGCCCCCGCGGCGCCCTCGGAGTCCTCCTCGTCGAGCTCCTCCAGCTCGTCCAGCACCTCGAAGAGCGACTCGTCCGGGTCCTCGACGTCGTCGAGCTCGAGCTCCAGCACGCCGAGCACGAGCAACTGACCCGTCGTCCTCAGCGACGCCGGAGGCACTGCGTCATCCACACCGTGGCCGACGGACTGAAATAGTGCCGATCGCGCTCCCTACGGTGGCGGCATGTCCAGCACGTCGACCCTGCCCTGGCTCGGGAGCGCACCGCCCGCCGCTCCGCAGCGACCCCGACGTCGCCGCGCGGTGCCGATCACGCAGGTGCGTCGGATTGCCGCGGCGTTGCTCGTCGGGATTGCTGCCTGGCTCGTGATCGGCGCGGTGCGCCCGCCTCCCCCACCGCACACGGTGCTGACGGTGACGGCGGACCTCCCGGCCGGGCATCAACTGACCGCTTCCGATGTCACGCAGGCGCGGGTCGCCGACCCCCTGCACCCGGCAGGTGCCCTCGAACGCCCTGATCAGGCGGTCGGCAAGCGACTCGCACGTGCGACGCCGGGCCGGTCGATCCTCACTGCGGACTCGCTCAGCAGCGCCCGCGATCTCACACCGCAGGAGCGCGCCCTGCATGTGCCGGTGGCCGATCCGGGAGCGATTCTCTCCCTGCGACCCGGTGATCGTGTCGACCTCGTCGAGGGTGCCGGTGGTCGGGTCGTGGCACGCTCGGTTCGCGTTCTCGCCGTCGACGACCCCACTGCAGACAAGAGCGGACACGGGATTCTCGTGGCTGCAGCCGCCGCCGAGATCACCTCGTTGGTGCCGGCGATGGCGGCCTCCGGGGCGGGCGTCACCCCCGTTTTGCGCACGGAGTGAGACGAGTGACCTGGAACACCCCCTACTGTGGGTGATGGACATCCGCGTCTTCGGACGTCGGTGGCCTTCATTTTTCACGACGAAAGGGAAACACCTCCGTGTTCAAGGGATTCAAGGACTTCATCCTCCGCGGCAATGTCATCGAGCTCGCAGTGGCTGTCGTCATCGGCTCCGCGTTCCAGAAGGTCGTCGACACGTTCGTGTCCGCGCTCATCACGCCCATCATCAACGCCGCCGGTAGCCCCGAGACGAAGGGTCTCGGCTTCCCGATCCGCTCCGACATGGCCGACCAGACGTACGTCGACCTCTCGGTCATGATCAACGCGCTGGTCGTCTTCCTCATCACCGCGCTGGTGGTCTACTTCATGTTCGTCATGCCGATGAACAAGCTGGCCGAGCGCCGCAAGTCCGGTGTCGAGCCGGAGCCCGAGGCCCCCTCCGAGGAGATCATCCTTCTCCAGGAGATCCGCGACTCGCTTCGCGCGCGCAACGTCTGACCACTTCCCTTCACTGGGATCATGTGAAAAGCCCCCGCCTCGGCGGGGGCTTTTCGCTGTCCGGATGCGCGATTCGTCGTGCCAAACGCGCAGACACAGGCACAGATGCACTTACCGGGTGCCGACGGTGGGCCGAGGCTCACTCCCAATGCGGCGGGCGTTCCTCCTGGAACCACTGGTCGCGATCTTGCTGATCGCGCCAGTCGCCCCAGCCCTCGTCGGTGTCGTCGCGGGTCTGGTCGAGGCGGCTCAGCTCGTCAGCGTCGCGCCCGGCGGTTTCGCTCATGCGAGTCCTCGGGAGGCGGCGCGGCGTCCGCGCATGACCGCGCGCGCGTCGACGGCGCGGATGGCCTCACGTACGGGTGCGACGGTGGCCTTGGCGTCCTGAGGCAGGTCGCCGCTCCACACGCGCACGACCTCCCAGCCGTGACGG